>JAISZB010000255.1 GCA_031269465.1 Clostridiales bacterium
AGGGGGCGGCTAACCCCCGACCTCCCACACCACCGTGCGTACCGTTCGGTACACGGCGGTTGAATCAGAATGAATGTACAGCTTGATGCCGATCAGCCAGACTTTTGAAACCTCTTTTCCCTAGGCGTTGATTGGCAGCCGCGGCAGACAAGATAGGGCTTTTGGATATTCTCCAACAGCCTTTTCTTGTGTTCGCAAACTCCCAAGCCTTTTCTTTGGATGCCCCAAGCTTCTGGAGGCTTTTGAACTTCGCTTCAGCCCGCTTCCACTGCTTCCATATGCAGGCGCGCAGCCTCCGCCGCATCCATCCGTCCAACTCATTAAGCTTGCCTGCGCCGTCCGCCATTCCAAAACAGCCGGCCCAGCCATTGGCAGCCTCGGCTGGTTTCTTGAGCCGGCATTCCATGCCCGCCCCCCAATTTCGGCTGGCCGCGCGCCTCGCCTTTTCCCTCGGCCTTTGGCATGAACGCGGATGCATTCTAATTCCTGGCTTCCCGTCTCTCTTGCGATGAAGCGAAAACCCCGGAAACTTGCGCCGCCCTGGTTTGCCTGCCGCGCTTTCGCCCTCATCTGCTCTGAGTTTCAGCTTGGCTTCCAGATGCGCTTTTACGCTTTCATGCACTCGCCGTCCGGCTCGCCTGCTTTTGGCATGAATGCTGCAGCCGCCGGCATAGCGGACAAATTTACGCCCCCGCCTTTCGAGCTCTTTGTCCAACTCGCCCGGCATGATATTCGACGGCAGCGGGCTTGGCGGCCCGCCTTGGGGTGCGCCGCCCTCCGCTGCTGCTTCCGCGCCGCTTGTCATGACTCCGCTTTCCAGGCAGCCTCTTGTCAGCTTCAGCAGCCGCTTGCCGCCCGCCCTTCCGGCAATTGAAGACATTGGCTTGCCGCGGCTTGCCCTGTCGAAGAACTTTTCCAAGTCCATATCCACCGCCCATTTGCAGCCCTCCGATATGCGTTCCCGCGCCGCTTTTATTGCGTCGTGCGCGCTTCGCCCTTTTCGGAGCCCATAGCTGGATTCTGAAAATGCTTGGCCGAACATCCCATTCAGGACTTGCGCCATCGCTTGCCGCATCATTCCGTCCAGCGCAGCTGGCATTCCCAATAGCCGGATTCCTCCGCCGGGCTTCGGCATCTCCACCCGCCCAGCCGGTTGCGGCTTATACGCCCCCGCCATCAGCCGGCTTTTAATCCGCTCCCAGTTTTCCTTTAGATAAGGCTTTAGCTGGCCTGCCGTCATTTTGTCCATCCCGCGGCTCCCCTTATTTTCCGCCACTCGCCCGCAGGCTCGGGCCGTGCTTCCGCGTTCCAGAATCCATTCCAGCGGATTGCCGGCGCATGCCATTTGCACATCGCCATTTCGATTCTCAGGCGCCGCATCCCCTGCTTGCACTTCCAGGCTGCCTCCGGCTTCCATCCGCACTTCCTCTGGATAGCCGCCGCGCGGCGATTTCCGCTTTCCCGCGGTTCCTATCGAGTCCGCCGAATTTCCACGGCCTCCAATCCTTTCATCCTTCATGGGCTTCAGGATTCATCTTGCTCTCCTGAAAAAAAAGGAACCCGCTACTACGAATCTTGCCGGCTTCCGGCGTTCAACCGTACATTGCCGCATGGGCTGCCGCTTTAGAGAATATCTCCCCGCACCGCGGCGTCCCGCCAGGCCTCGCCGGGCAAGAATGGCCGCTTTCCCCTCATATATCCGCCAAAGTCTGCTGCATGCGCTTCGGGCAGCATTGGACTTCGCTTTGTTTTGCAAGCTCGTCCGGCGCAAGCCGGCCTCTAATTTGGTTCGTGTACCTTAGACCGAGGGTTTGCCTCCAGCTTCCTTCAGATTCCACCTCATGATGGACACCCTTGCCTTTGGCTCGTGGTTCCTACTGCCAAGCCCACAGCGGTCTCGCACCGCCTAGCTGTCATTCATGCCGGTCGCACAAAAGAAAGCCAGGCTATGAGCCTGGCTTTTTCTTTTACCCGGTTACTCTCACATAGTATGTCTGAGGCAGGAATGCGGTCGCGTTAGCCGTGATGATATAGGTCTTTCCCGCTTCGAAGACGGCGGCCGACAAGTCTATGCAGTATGCCGCGCCTTCTCTAACCGCCGCGGCGCCAATCGCGGCGCCCGCCCCGGAGGATCCAGCCTCCTTAACGGTAGTGAAGCCGCTGCGCCCGCTTATGACGAGCGTGGAGGCGAACTCCTCATTAGTAAAGTAGAGCCTGTCCGTCTTGCCGGCTTCAATCGGATAGTCCTCATCCGCCTCGGCGGCAGCCGCCTGAAGCGCGGAATCTGTCGTCATGAGCGGCCTGCCTATCAGCTTTATCAAAGTAAAGCTCAATGGCTTGGATGCAAGAAGATCCGTATCCTTAATGACCCTTGCCGTGTAGGATCCCTGGAAGGCGCCTTGAAGCATTTCAGATCTCAGGGTTATCCGGAGCGCGGAATCTTCCTTTGACGCCTCGTACAAGGATGCCTCCACGTCCGCCCCGCCCTTTGAAAGGTAGAAGGAGGACGCGTCGTACTCTCCGAAGGCGTCGATTCCCGTTATAAAAAGATCTATCGGTTCTCCGCCGGGAGCGGCTGAAACGGTGGCCGGCTGCAGGGCGGCCCCGCCGTTTGCGTAGTCTTTAAGGAAGACAGTCTCTTCTATGTCCTCAAATCCATAAGCGTAGACGTGCAGGGTGAACTCCCCCGACGGGGTCAGGCTCTTGAATCTTTCGAAGCGCAGCGGCGAAATCGCCACGTCTATATCCGTATGCGCCTTGTGGGTGAATACGTTTTGCAGGAACACCAGAGGCTCCCTGTTTCCGTCGCCGTCCTCAACGAATCCCCCGTATATGTACTCCGCAAATTCGTCGAAGAAAGGGTATCCGTTCCTGGCGCCGCTTCCGTCTACCATGTATTCGTCTTCCAAATTCTCGAACGTGATCCCCACGAGCTTGTCGCCGAAGATGTTCCCGTATATAGGCTCCTCAAGCGCCGTCGACGATCCCGGCAGCTTCTTCGCGGCGCCCGGGTTCAGAGGCTCTTCCGCCCGCCTTCCCCAATTGCCGTCAGTCAGCAGGTATTTCGGCTTGTAGATGCCGGGCAGCGCAATCTCCTCGCCGTCCGCGTCCTCAAAGGAGCCGTCGGCCAGTTCCTTCGCCGCAAGCTCAAGCTTCTCAGCCTTCGCAAGGACGTTTTCCGTTTGGCTCCAGCCGAGTCCAGCCGATTCAAGAAGCTTTGCGTTCGCGTAAAGATCGAGGGATATCCCGACCTCCACCCTCGCTATCCCCACAGCCGCCGTGCCGGCGTCGGGCGCGCGAAGATCTCCCGTGGTCAAAGTGTTGCGGCTCGGCAGGTAGTGGACGCCTGAGTCCCCGAACGTCGCGCTCGATATAGCGTCAACCCTGGGCAGGCCCTCTCCGTCCGCATATGTAATGCTGCCGTTTCCTCCAGTGCGCGTGCCCTGGGTGATGAAGAGTTCGGGCTCGGCCGCTTCCTTTGCCTCCTCGAACGCAGTTGACTCCGGCTCGGTCTCGAGCAGTCCCGCCGTTATGTCGTGGAAGAATTCGCTAAAGCTCATAGGCACCGTTCCGTACAGGGTTTTTGCCGCCTCTTCGCCTTGCGACTCAAACATCAGAACCTTTTTGAATATCTCCCTGCCCGCCAGCCTCGCAACGAGCTCCCCGTCTTTTACTCCCGCGGGAACTTCAAGCTTTATCAGGCTTCCGTCGGCCAAAACGCCGGTCGGCTCGACCGATACGCCGGCGAATGTAAATTCCACTCCCTCGGCGCCCTCTGTCGAAAGCAGAATGAAGTTCGCGCCATACGCTTCCGCCTGCCCTTTGAAGCTTATCCTGGCTTCAGGCGAATCCTCCGAATCTCCTGGATTTCCGCTTCCGGAATCGCTGTATGAATAGCCTCCCCCAGATGCCGGCGCGGGAGTAGGCGCCGCCGAAGGCGATGGAGTCGCCGAAGGCGTTGAAGTCGCCGAAGGCGTTGAAGTCGCCAGGGAGGCTTTAACAACTTCTTTAGTAAGCAAATTAATGATAGGAGATGAAAAGCCCTCACTCAAAATGGGCATGTTCTTGGCTGCGTACTTGGCAAGCAGGAGCCTCCCGCCAATAACAGCGCCTCTTAAGTCTACGCCGCTTCCTATGACGAGAGCATTTCCCGCATAGGTTCCCCGGTCAGAGGACGCGGTTATTACAACCGGCGCCAGCCTATCCAGCAAGGCAATGAACTCAGCCCTCGTAATGCTTGCATTCGGCTTGAAGCTTCCGTCCGGATATCCATGTATTATTCCGTTTCCCGCAAGCGCTGAAACGCTTTCATACGCCCATCCAGAAATCAGCCCTGCGTCAGAGAAGCGAGCTGAAGGCGCATCGCTTAAAATCAGGCTGAATATCCTATGTAAAACAGCGGCTGCCTGTTCGCGGGTGAGATCATCCTGCGGTCCGAACTCGGTTTCGCTCTTCCCCGCGAAAATCCCTGCCGCGGCGACATTTAAGACAGGCAGGCGATACCAATCCCCATCTCCCACATCCGAAAACGCCTTTGCCGTCTCGAAATCATCATCCAGCAAAAGATTGGCTAAAAGCGCAGCCGCCTCCGCCCTTGTGATATAATCGTCAGGGCGAAGGCTCCCATCCGAATCGCCGTTTAATATTCCGTATCCCTGCCATTTGCCCAGCTGTTCCTCAGCCCAGTGATCCGCAGCGTAGCCGTTCGTAGAAAACGATGCCGCAATGGAAAGGATGCACAGAAGAGAAACAGATTTTTTGAAGAGCAACTTCAATGTCAAAACCTCCTTTTCTTGCATGTAAGTTAGCGTATGCTAACCTATAGATGCGCCAATAATTCCAAATTATATCCATAAAAATGGATTTTAAGAAAACTTGGCGCCAGTATAGTTAGGCTCCCTAACTTCAAACATTATAGCAACAGCAGAGCAACAAGTCAATAGCTATGTTAAAAAATTATTCAAGTGTTCCTAAAGGCAAAGGAAAGCGACTGCGCTTAATAAGCATTTCTAGAGCACATGCCCGTATTTTGAGGCGAGCATGCGCTGAATTCCTTTAGCGCGAATCCATCAGGATGCGGGGCATCCGTCAGGATGCGGGGCATCCGTCAGGATGCGGGGCATCCGTCAGGATGCGGGGCATCCGTCAGGATGCGGGGCATCCGTCAGGATGCGGGGCATCCGTCAGGGCGCATTCTGCATCCGTCAGGGCGCATTCTGCATCCGTCAGGATGCATTCTGCATCCGTCAGGATGCATTCTGCATCCATTAAAGCCATTCAGAGGAGCCCGATGCGTTAGGCCGCGCATTGGCATGCAAAGAAGATACGGCTTCAATGGCCCTGCGAAATTCTATTTCCATTTGCGGCTCAGGCAAACCCCAGCACCTCGGCGAACCTGCGATGCCTCGATGCCCGCCAGCCAAATCGCCCCACAATTCTCTTGCCATATTTGCGGCGCTATGTTCTTTCCCTCCGTCAGCAAATGATATCGTGACGCTTCCGTACTTCTTGTTCCAGGAAACAACGGCTGGAATTATACGACGCTGTTTAGGCGAGTAATAGGAGGCGTTGCAGAATACATCAGATGTTATAAAAAAACGGGCGCATTCGTTTTCTCCCACCAAATTTGCTTCCACGCGATCTTCAGATGCTCGCGCCCATAGTTCTCCTCTTTGCAATAGACAGGGATCGCCTCCTATTATTTTTCCGATTGCTTCGCCTTGTTCCATTATCTTCTCTGTTACATCGGACAATGAGACGTACTTTTCTCTCCCCAGTGAATCGCTGTAGGCCCAATACGCCTGAAGCTTCACGCGCAAGCCGGCTGGCAGCTCATTCGCGTGATGAGGCCCCTTAACATCTATAAAGCCCGCAGCTTTCCAAAAATCTTCATCTGCGGGCTTTACGCCGTACAATGCGAGACAGCCTCCGACAGTGTCCAGGTCTATATGCGAAATGAGAGTGTCTCCGCTGAACCCATGCTGATTAGGGAACTCACAAGGCGCAGGGCAGCTTTTATATTTGCCGCTATGATGCGCAAGCGTATACAGCCGGCCTTCTACAACACATCCGCCGTATTCCGCTTCAACCGTCGCGTCGGGCTTTGCTCCCGCAGCAGCTTCGTAACTTGGAGCTATCATAATTTTCATCCAAAACCACCCCTTCATGCAGGAAGAATAACGCTTCCGCAGTCTGCAACAAAGAAAAAATGAATTTATGGTTTGCAGCGCAGTCATATGCGCCTATTTTTTGCTTGACTATATTGATTTCATTTGAGATTACCTATTTACAGCTTGATTATACAGAGAGCGCGAAATGTGGACATCTGCATTTCGCACCATTCAATGGATAATCAAGCTCAAAAAAATAAACATTTGATTAAAAGCGGTATATCTCTGGATATAAGCAAAATGTTCAATAGGATGCCATGAATATACTGATGCGCAAATATGAACCACTCCTTAACCTCTGGCGCTTCTCCGGGCTTTTTTCACAGCAGGCAACGCGAACTTTACTATAAATCCAACTAGAATCCCAGTAATTATTCCGGATATGGCCAGAACAGGCAGGTAAGCCATAACATTAAGCGAGCCAAGTATAAAAGCCGCCATGAGCAGCTGTCCGATATTATGGAAGACAGCGCCGACTGCGCTTACGCCTATGGGACTTGCTCCATTCTCGCCCCCCAATGCGCGCTTAGTCATTAGCATTGCGAAAAAGCTCATCATAGAGCCGCTTATGCTGTACATAAACGCAGCCCAATCTCCAGAAACAAGCGCAATGGCAAAGCATTTAAGCACCGCCAGCATGAATGCCCTTCCTGCGCCAAGCAGGTAAAGCGACATCAGAACAACGGCATTTGAAAGGCCAAGCTTCACGCCGGGAACGGCAAAGTCAAACGGAATCAGGCGCTCAAACAGCCCGGCAATAAGCGCGGCCGCAAGAAGCGCGGCAAGCTCGGAGACATCTTTTGCGGTAGAGCCCGATTTAGCTCGCAATCGCGTCCACACCTCCATCAAATCGACCCTCCAGCCTAATTAGAAGCTTGTGCGGCAGGCATGCAATCACGCCTCCGGAATATATCCGTTTCGGTGTATGAACGCAAGTTTGCGAAGCGCAGTCCGCGCTTTTCATCTTTACCCCGTCAGGATAGGCAATGAGCGTATTTACTCCGTATGGCGTCCGTATTTCTATCTCCTGAACTTGAGAGTTCAGGACGACAGTTTCACGCAACTCCCCATCAACATATACAAAAACCCGCGCCGGCTCATCTTTGCCGCCTCCCGCCCCGCCTAAAATCTGGATCCCGGCAAAGGCTGCAAGGCTTAAAAAAAGCAAAGCCGCAATAATTATAGCATCCATCCTTTTCACTGGCTCACCTCAAAAATGGAAAAGCTTGAGTCGATCAACTCCAAAGCGCCGCCAAGCCCGCTCGTAAAAAAGATCTCCTTTGCATCTGTTACAAAGATTCCCTCAAATCCGTCAAGGCTTTCCAAAAGCTCGGCGCCGCGCTCCAATCCCATGACGAAGCAGGCGGTGGAAAGAGCGTCAGCGTCAGCGGAGAGCTTTGAAATGATTGTTGCGGACAGAAGGCTGCTCTGGGCGGGATAGCCTGTTTTGGGATCCAGAATGTGGTGATATGTCACGCCGCCCTGCTCAAAGTTGCGCTCATAGCCTCCCGATGTGACTACGGCTTGATCTGACGCTTCGTAGACGCATATGTAGCCATCGGCGCCAAGCACGGGGTTTCTTATTCCGACGCGCCATTTTTCGCCGTCGGCTTTCTCGCCGAGCGCGTAAATGTTTCCCCCGTAATCCAAAATGGCGCGCTGGACGCCGCGCTCTCTAAGCGCCTGGGCAGCTATGTCGCAAGCATAGCCCTTGGCTATGCCGCCAAGGTCGATAAGCATGCCTTTTTCAAGGGCAATTCGGTTGTTCTGCTCCATTTTTATTTTTTCGCTTCCGACAAGTAGAAGAGCGCCCTGAATTTCCTCTCTCGGAGGAAGCCTTATGAAATCAGCCCCTATCCTCCATCTTTGCATTACCGCCCCGACTGTAACATCAAACGCTCCCTCTGAGAGCCTCGAATACTCCAAGGCTTTTTGCACAAGCGCATATGTTTGCCCAGAAACAGAAAGCTCCCCTGATTGGTTTAAACGGCTTAATTCACTGTCAGGCCTGTTCAGGCTCATGAGATTCTCTACATCCTGCGCGGCGGAAAAGCATTCATCATATACGCTTTGCGGAGTATCGCCGTATGATGATATGGTTAGGACAGTCCCCAAAATCCCTGCCCTGCTTTGAGAATTCAAAGAGCTTCCCGCGCTGAGGCCGGGGTTTCCGCACCCGGACGCAATTAAACCCGCCGAAAAAATAGCAGGCAGCATGCGAAGCCATCCCTTCCAAACGCAATATCTGCAACCCATCGGCATCGTCCTTTCTATCAATCGCATTTGTTAGTCAGGCTAACTAAAGCCCGGCCTTTTCTCATTGCTTTAGAGGAGCGATGAATCCATAAGCATAGCTTTCTTCGCCCCTCAGTCCTTTGAAGGCAGATCCTGCTTTTCGAGGCTTTTTATCATTGATTGGCGCAATGCGCTTTTATTGCATAAAAAAGCGTCCTTAATTTGCATCCGTTTCATCTACAAGCTTTATTATAGCCTCATACATTTCATCGCTGATGAAATGCTCTATTTTGCAGGCGTCTATTTCAGCCTTCTCTTCATCCATATTAAGGGTTCTCATGATGTAAGCCGTGATGTATCGGTGTTTTTTATACACTTGCCTTGCTATGGCCTCACCAGCTTCCGTGAGCGCTATTAATCGGCTGGCGTCTATAGTTACATACCCGGCGTCTTCCAACGCGTGCATCGCCACGCTGACGCTGGGCTTCGTATACCCTGACTTTTCAACTACATCAACGCTGCGCACGGGACCCTTCCTGGAAAGAAGCAGTATTATTTCAAGATAGTTCTCCCTTGATTCTACGACGTCTGGCATGGCATCACCTCTATTTGGGGGTTTACATCGCCTCTTGGCTATGATAGCATTGAACTCATTAATATAAAAGCGCCCACTTGATTTAGCGCCTGCGCGTCAGAAAGCCCATTGCAATTGGAATTCGCTGCGGGCATGTCGCTCTGCCATGGCATGCCGCATGAAATGCGCTTCAATCCTGTCGGCGCCGTCAAATCGACGCGGCACAGCATAGCTAAATTCCGCCCACTCGAGCGAATGGCTTCTCTGGGCCTGCGGAAGCGATTTTATCTACATCAGCCTTCGGCTGCAGCGTTTAGATACTCAAGAGCGTGTTGATGGCGGCGCCTTGCATCCGCTCAAGCATGTTTTAAGGCCTTCCTTTCACGGCGCTAAAGCCTCAGAGCCGATATTTCCAAGCCGCTTGCAATGAATTGCGTTTGAAAGCTCCTATTTTGCAGCTTGGCCAACCGAGCCTAAATGGATAATCCGGCTCAAAAATATGCGCATTGACTGCAAATCAGAGCAGCGAGTCTCTCCCGATGCTCCCTGTCCATCAGCTTACCCGGCATGCACTATCCCTCCGACAATCTCCTTTATAAGCTCCCGGATCTTCTCGTCGTCCACGCTTCGGGAAAAATTATTCAGGTCAGGGCGCATATTGATCATCGAGTCAAACTCAATGAACGAATCGCTGCCATACCTTGACGGCCATAGGTTTATTCCCCATAAGTCCTTCTGCTCGGAGCCCCCAAGCAGAAGATAAAGCTCTTCATCTGCATGAAGGCCTCCGTCAATGGCGATTATTCTGCGTCTTACATCAATCACGGCCTTCACCATCGGCTCATACATATTCTTTGACATCTGCTCGAGTTCTGAGACGCTTGCTTCATTGACTATTTTCATTTGATTTTCACCTCGCTGCCTCTTTTTTACCTGCGGCTATCTTTAATATGCGGCACCAATAACTATACCACAAAGCCCATTTTTTGCAAAGTTCCATTATTTAGCGCAGTTTTGGGCATTTAGCGCTGCTATGAGGGCGCGCATATGAAAGTTAGATTTTGGGCGGGACTTGCGAGAAAGCGGATAATTCTTCTCTATAATATGCTGATTGCATCGGAAAGCTCTGCAAATCAGCATATCTTAGATCTTGAAATTGCTCAGCCAAGCTAAGGCATTGCAAAGAGCATAATAAAATGCTAAAACCAACTCTTAGCGCCATGCTCGACTTAAAAGGGTTCTGACTGGAAACTGCTTCCGACTGCTTCCTTATCTTCAAGAATATTTCATAATTGCCTTTAATTTTTTACAAGGCATTCAAACATTGTTCATATAAATGCGTTATTATTATTATAAGAAAAAAGCTCCGGTAAGCAGCAGCGTCTGCCCGGCCACAAGGCCTTCAATATATGAGAGGATGATTTATTCATGGATGAAAAAGAAAAAATAACTGAAGAGCAAAGAATGGTTGACGCCGGCTGGCCGGTTCCTAAATCGGAAGCCACGCAAAAGACGGAGGAACTCTCATCCGATTCCTCTAGCGCGTCAGATGAAGCGACCTCGCAGGAGCAAAGCGCCCCTTCGTTTTCTTCCGGTTTTTCAGGAGAAGCTGCCCCTCTTCCTGCCTCATCCGGATTTGCTCAATTAACAGCGCCGCCCGCTTCCTCTGGATATTTTGGAGAATCCGTAAAGCCTGCAGATGATAAAAGCAGCGAATTCGCGGCGCATGAATACTTTCAAAACCAGATGAAAGCCTCTCTGCCCGAGCCGGTTCGCAAGGGCAAGGAAAAGGATCGCTATTTCCTGAAGAAAACTCTCGCCTCATGCCTCATCGCAATTCTGGGCCTCGGAACGCTGGGCATAGGAATCAGCTTTGGCAGCAGGCTTGCAGCCATATACTTCATCCCTTCGGCCGAAGCAAGCGCGTCAGTTTTGTCGACTGAGACTCCCAAAGCCCCCACGGCGGCGCCGATTTCAGTAGAACCTGGCGTCATATCGGCATCTGCGCAACACAATGTTTCTTCGATAGTAAAAAAAGTTTCCGATGCAGTCGTAAGCATCAGCATATCGGTGCAATCCCAGTCCTTTTTCAGTCAGTTTGAGGAGGATGCGGCGGCCGGATCCGGCATCATCTACAGCCAGGATGATGAGAATATTTATGTCGCCACTAACAATCATGTGATTGAGGATGCCGTTCAGGTTTCCATTTCTGTAGACGACGAAAAAATGGTGCCAGCGAAGTACGTAGGAAGCGATCCCCAATCGGATCTGGCTGTAGTGTCCGTCTCCAAGGCGGAGATGGATGAAGCGGGCATTCCGTATGAAACAGCCACCTTCGGCGACTCCGACCTTCTTGAAGTAGGCGACAGCGTAGTAGCCATAGGAAACGCCATGGGCGAAGGCAAGACCGCAACCTCAGGCATCATAAGCGCCGTTAACAAGAAGATTACAATTGACGATAAAACCCTTGACGTAATCCAGACAGACGCGGCCATCAACCCCGGAAACAGCGGAGGCGCCCTTGCCAACTCAAATGGCGACATCATAGGCATCAACACCGCCAAGTTTTCCTCCACCGGAGTTGAAGGCATGGGGTACAGCATTCCCTCCAACAACGCCAAGGCGATAATTGAGGATCTTATAGCCAATGGATCCGCTGAAAAGCCTTTCCTGGGCATTCAGGGAATGACAATCACCGACCAGATGAAAGAGATGTACAATCTGCCGTCCTTGGGCGTGTATATAGCGGAAATAACCGAAGGCGGAGCTGCCCAGGCGGCGGGCCTTCGAGTTACAGACATCATTGTAGGGTACAATGACACTAAGATATCCATCATGGAGGATCTAAGCTCCGCCATAGCCAACACGAAAATAGGTGAAAAAGTATCCGTTTACATCTACAGGAACGGTTCCATACCGCTTACGGTAGAGGTTGAAATCGGCGATCTCAACGCAGACAAAAAATTCTAGCCCTCGCTATGCTTTTCCTCATCCAGTTGCAATCGTAATCTCAGTATAATCAGCTCAGGCGCCGGGAATTCGCCATAACATCCAACCATGTGCGCAGAATGCGGCAATTTCCTGAGGCCGTTAAATTAAAAAACAGCGGCCGCGCATTGAGCCTTATACTGGTTCAAATGGGGCTGCCTGCTTGGGAGCTTGGGCTGTACGGCAAGTGCGATTGATATCAATCGCGCCTTGAAAGTAGAGTATCAGCCTCAATATATACTGCTTTTCATATAAACCCCTATGAAGCTTCGCTTCACCGCTAAGGATGAAAATATTAAGCCATTTGTGTGGCATGTGCAAATGTCCATAAAATGCATTTCGTACTAAACTGCCTTTTTTTGGAGCTTGATTATACAGCAAGTGCAAAATGCCGATATCAATCGCACCACTCAATGGATAATCAACAAAAAAAGGGACATTTGATGAAAAGCGGTATAGGTAGATTTGGCTTCAAAGCACATCTGTCAATCAAGCTTCAAAAAAGGCTCATTGGCTGGAATCGGCATAAAATGAAAATGCGGATTAGCAGCCAAATGAGCCTATTTTGCTTAGTCTCTTCTTGCAGTGGAACTCAGAATGAGAATGTTTGAAAGGATTGCGAAATCCGGTGGAGCTTAAGGCGCGGCCAGCCAGACTTGAGCCCCGCAGAGCTTAAATCCAAAGAAAAAGGGGAAATCAAAGCTATGCCTGGCGCTTCCTTAGCTGTCGCTACTCCGCCCTTCTATTTTTGTACTAAACTGCTTTTTTGGAGCTTGATTATACAGCGAGTGCAAAATGCCGATATCAATCGCACCACTCAATGGATAATCAACAAAAAAAGAGCATTTGATGAAAACCGGTATAGCTCGGTTATGCAGGCATACTGATTCGCTCTGGAAAGGTACCGATTTTAATGCCGGATTGTACAATTAGCGCGATTGATATCGGCATTTCGCGCCTTGAAAGAGGATAATCCCTCATCAAAATCGGCTCATTTGATTGCTAAGAGTATATCAATGGGTGATCAAGCTCCAAAAAAGACGCATTTGACTGCAAATCGCCAGTATAACTTTACGCCCTTCAGTCCAGCAGATGCACGAAAAGGCCGCTTCTAAGCTTCGGCTCGAACCACGTGGATTTCGGAGGCATTATGCGCCCGGCATCCGCTATGGCCATCAACTCTTCCATTGACGCGGGAAACATTGCGAATGCGGCCGCCATCTCGCCGGAATCCACGCGCCTCTCAAGTTCTTCAAGGCCTCGCATGCCTCCGGAAAAATCTATGCGCTTGTCTTCGCGAACATCGGCAATGCCTAAAATCGGCTCCAAAATCAAATTCTGAAGAATGGATGAATCTAATATTCTTTCAGGATCGGACTCATCCAAGCTGGATTCATCCTTTAAGGCAAGCATGCGCCATCCGCTTTTCATGTACAAGCCGAAATGATGCTTGGATAAAGGCTTCGCACGCCCTTTAGCATCGTCCCGCACTGAAAATTTCTTTTTTAGGAGGGCCAGGAAAGCATCTTCATCAAGCCCGTTCAGATCCTTGACAAGCCGGTTGTAATCCATAATGGCAAGCTGGCTGTGCGGAAAAATCACAGAAAGAGTAAAGTTGCTCTCAGCTTCGGGATTGAATCCAGATCTCTCCCTGCGCATTTTAGCTACCTCTGCTGCGGAGGCAAGCCTATGGTGGCCGTCCGCCACATAGAGCGCGGGCAAATCCTCATAGGCCTTCACAATGCTCTGAATCGCATCTTCGCTGGAAATCACCCAAACCTCGTGACGAATGCCCTTTGGAATGAATTTCGCGTCTTCTGGAGTAGCGGCGTACTCCGCCTTGAAGTCGTAGTCTGCCTCATGTGAAGAAGCCCAATTCTCTAGCATCTCTGAAATATCCTTCGAGACTTCCTTGTACGCCAGGAATATCGGGCCGGTATTGGCGTTTAGTGCATCAACGTGCTTTATCCTGTCCAGCAGCTTATCCTTGCGGGTCAGCTCATGCTTTTTTATCAAGCCGTTGAGGCACTCGTCCACTGACGTGCATGCGACAAGCCCGGTTTGGACTCTTTCATAAAGCGAAAGCCTGTATATGTAAAGGCTCGGCTTTTCATCCTGAACCATCGCCCCGCTATTTACGAGCCAATCAAAGTTGGCCCTTGCCTTTTCGTAGACTCTGTCATCATAGATGCCTATCGTTTCATCCAGATCAATCTCAGCCTTATCCACATGCAGGAATGAATGGGGATTGCCGGCGGCCATCAGCCTGGCTTCGGCGCTTGAGCAGACATCGTAGGGAGGAGCCGCTATTAGGCGCGCCAGATCCCTTCGCGGCCTGACGCCGCGAAAAGCCTTTATAAAAGCCATAAAATTTCAGCTGCGATTTTCAGTGCGATTTTTCGTTCGCCTCAGTTCGCGGCCTCTCCTTTCCAGTGATAAACACTATATGATCCTTATGCGAAGAGCGCCTTCCACTTTCATCAGCTTTTGCTCTATTCCTTCAATGTCGGGCTGATCCACATCTATTACAGTGTACGCGAAAGCCCCTTTGCTCCTGTTCATCATATTGTCGATATTTACGCCTTTGTCAGCCACAGCGGTGGTAAGCGGGCCCACGACGTTCGGGACGTTTCTGTGCAGCACGCATATGCGCTTCCTGCCGGTATAGGGTATGTGAAGATCAGGGAAATTCACGGAATTTTTTATGTCCCCGTACTCAAGATACGCTTTGATCTCTTCCGCAGCCATGGCTGCGCAGTTGTCTTCCGACTCCGGGGTCGAAGCGCCCAAATGGGGGACGGTTATAATTCCCGGAACGCCCAGCAGATTCTCGTTTGGAAAATCAGTAACATAAGCGCTCAAAGTTCCGTCAGCCACTGCGGCCTTGACAGCGTCGTCGCTGAAAAGCTCGCCTCTGGAAAAGTTCAAGAGCCGGGCGCCTTTTTTCACTTTGCAGAAAGCGTCCTCGAAGAGCTTCTTGGTTTGAGCGTTAAGGGGAACATGCACGGATATATAATCGCACTGAGAAAGAACCTCATCCGCGCCGGCAGCCTTGTGAATGCTCCTTGACAGGCTCCAGGCCGAGTCTACGGACAGGAACGGATCATAGCCGTACACCTGCATGCCAAGTGAATTGCAGGCGTTTGCAACCAGGACGCCGATTGCTCCTAGTCCGATGACCCCGAACTTCTTTCCGTAAATTTCAGGTCCGACGAACGCGCTTTTCCCCGCCTCGACTTTCTTTGCAATCTCGTCCTGCCCGGCTAGGCTTGAAACCCAGTTAATCCCTTCGACTATTTTTCTGGAAGAAAGCAAAAGGCCTGCGACAACAAGCTCCTTTACAGCATTGGCGTTTGCGCCCGGCGTATTGAAAACCACTATCCCCTTATCCGCGTATTTCTCGACGGGTATATTGTTCACGCCCGCCCCAGCCCGCCCGACAGCCAAAAGGCTTGAAGGCGCTTCATAGCCGTGCATATCGGCGCTTCTAACAAGAATAGCCGCAGGAGACGCCTCTTCAGAGGAAACTGCGAACGCTTCCTTTGGGAGCTTTGCCAATCCAACCTCAGAAATTTTGTTAAGCGTTAAAATATTATGCATATGGACTCCTTCATAGCGCGGGATCTTAGGACTGCGCCTTGCCTCGCAACGCTTTCGCTTCATACTCCTTCATGAATTCAACAAGCCTTTGCACGCCTTCAATTGGCATGGCGTTGTAAATGCTTGCGCGCATTCCGCCGACAGTGCGGTGCCCCTTGAGGTTTACAAGCCCCGCAGCAGTCGCTTCTTTGATGAAGCTTTCGTCGGTTTCTTCGCTTCCTGTTACAAACGGCACATTCATAATCGAGCGATCCTTCACCTCGGCCGTGCCCTTAAACAGGCTTGAGCCGTCAAGGAATCCGTATAGCAGCGCGGCCTTCTCTTCATTGACTTTTTGGATCCCGGCTACCCCGCCTTGATCCTTAAGCCATTCAAACACGAGATTCGCGATATATATGCTGTAAGTCGGAGGCGTGTTGTAAAGGGAGCCTTCATCCGCATGGGTCTTGTAATTGAACATGATGGGCGTCTCTGGAAGAGCTTTTCCAATCAAATCTTCGCGTATTACGACAGCGCACAGTCCTGAAGGCCCGAAATTCTTCTGCGCGCCCGCATAGATGACCCCGAATTTTGAAACATCTATTGCCTGCGAAAGTATGATTGAAGATGCGTCGGCGACAAGCGGCGCTGAGACATCCGGAAGCAATGTGAAGCGCGTGCCGTATATGGTATTGTTCAGAGTGATGTGAAAGTAATCGGCGTCAGGAGAGAATTCGCTTGGATCCAGAACAGGGATATAGCTGAAAATTTTGTCCTCTGAAGAAGCCACGACATTGGCGCTTCCGTAAGCCTTGGCTTGCTCTATAGCCTTTTTGGCCCATTGGCCGGTCTTGACGAAATCCGCCTTCCTGTTCTTGAAGAGATTTAGAGGAACCATGGCGAATTGTGATGAAGCCCCTCCTTGCAGAAACAGGACTTTATAGTTTTCCGGAATGTCCATAAGGCTTCTCAGGTTCTTCTCAGCAACCTGTATAATCTCCAAAAACGCCTTTGAGCGATGGCTGAGCTCCATCACAGACATTCCCGTCTTGCCGTAAAGCGTCATCTCCTTTGCGGCCTTCTCAAGCACGGGAAGCGGCAGGCATGCCGGTCCCGGCGAAAAATTGTACACGCGTTCCATTAGGTATCCTCCCTGGCGTCTGTTGGGTCTCCCCGCAATCTATACTGATTTCATTGAAAACTGCCTTTTTTGGAGCTTAATTAAACAGCGAGTGCGAAGTGCCTGCCATCTCGCACTGTCCAATGGATAATCAAGCTCCAAAAAAGGAACAATTGATGAAAATAGGTATATACCGATTCGCAGACAAATGCACCGATTTTTGTTGATTGTCCATTGAACTGCGAAATGCCGAATTGGCTTTCGCACTCGCTGCAGAATCAAGCTAAATCGTAGTTTTCGAAAGCGTCTCAGTATAATTAAACTTTTAACAATTAAAACTTCTAACAATTATAAACCCTGACATAGATATTGTCAATCAGCCCTTTAAAAGATGGTGAGGATAAAAGCTTTTGGATTCGGGCATCAGCCATGGCTTAGAAGGGGGGTTGGCATCAAGCGCGGGAATGAAGGTTTTTTGAGGATGAGCCCCTTTGCACCGCCTTCGCAAAGGGGCTCGGAAACGGATTTGCGATTATCCGCTTTCAGCAGCCAGGCTAAAATAGGCAGATTCCTTCATATGCAAGGCTGCATGCTTACAGCTTTGCGGAGGAAAGGCCGGAAGCGCCTGCGGCGCTCAGCTTGACTTCTATCGTAGAATCCAGAGCAAAAAGATACAGGAGCGCCTGCTTCACTTTCCTGCCCGTACCCCTGACTATAGCGTCCGCATATATTTGGAGCTGGATCCTGTACTTTTCAGCCAGGCTCCATTTGCTTTCCTCATTCACCGAATCGCTCTTGTAGTCGACCAGCACCATCCCGTCCTCTTCCTCAAAAAAGCAGTCCACTATCCCATGCACCAGCACAAGTTCGCTTGGGAGATTCTTGTCGGCGTTTCTGCCCGGAAGCATAATCTCATGCCTCAGTCCCATTACAAACGGCGTTTCCCTCATGATTCCGCCAGATCTCCTCATTCTAGCCGCCAATTCCGAGTTCGCGAAGCGGACTAATTTATAGACTGGAATTGCTTTCTTCTCAATATGGCTCAGGAAATTCTTGCGCTCAAGCTCATCCAATAGCGCCAAAATGCTCTGGGCGTCAGTGTGGCGGTATATGTCAAGCTTTTCCATTACGGTATGGATGGCGGTTCCGCGCTCGACATTCGTTATGAAGCGGCCTTCCCGCATGAACTGCGGCTGCTCGAAATAGATGCCCGCGGAAGTCTCCGGAAGCTCCTGCCCGCCTTTGTAGACCTCTGAGTAGCAGAGCCTCTTTATTTCTGAAATAGACACCTTTGATGGCACATCCATCTGATTCCTATACGGGTACGACCACCAAATCTTTTTTTCAATCTCTTTTTCCAGGCCGCTATAATTGCTTCCCGCCCGAATGCCCTTAAGCTCTTCGAGGCGCGCGTTCGAAGCTTCCCGGCTTTTAAGGCTCATAATCCTCTCGGCCTGGCCGAAGTGCAGCCGCACGTCAAACTCCGACGGATCGCAAAAAAACGCGGAGCCTAGGTTTGCCGCCTCGCCCGCCCTTTCCCGCAAAATCTCGCCGTCTCTGTGCCTTGCCAGACACGGCGCCAAGAAATCCAGGAAGCTTTTGCATCTCGCCCTGTAATGCTTGGGGATCTGCGCCTCACTGGCATTTGCGAAGACGCACCATTTCTCCAGATGAGATTGGAGATCGGACACGCAGCCAGTCAAAACCAGCTTCTCCTTAGCCCTTGTCAAAGCGACATACAGCACCCGAAGCTCCTCCGAAAGATTTTCCAGCCTTATCTTCTTTGAAAGCGCGAAATGCGGCAGAGTATTGGATTTCGTCCTCTGCAGGACATCAAATCGCACCGGCCCCAGCCCCAGCTCCTGGTGAAATATAATATTCTCCTTTTCATCCGCCATGTTGAAATTCTTGCCCAGCATCGCAACTACTACCACAGGAAACTCCAAGCCTTTGCTCTTATGGATGGTCATGATCCTGACAAACTCGCCTCCTCCGGGAGCTTGCCCGTTTACGGCCATGTCCGCGCCGGAGGCTTTAAGCCTCTCCATATAGCGTATAAACTGGAAGAGTCCCTTAAAAGTCGTCGTTTCGTACTCCACCGCCTTCTCACGAAGCGCCCGCAAGTTCCCCTGGCGCACCGCCCCCGCAGGCATCGCGCCTGCCATGTTGAAGTATCCTGTATCTTCATAGACTTCCGATATCAGCCCGCTTACAGGCAAGAACACGCAGCGCTTCCTCCACCTGCTAAGATCTTCCATAAATGCCTTGATCCTGCGCGACGCCCTCGTATCCAGCCCCAATTCCATATAAGCTTTCACGCAGCCATAAAAGCTTCCATTCTCAGCCGCCTGCCTCACATCCATCAGCTCGTCCGGAGAGAGTCCGTAAACCGGGCTGTGGAGAATAGTCACAAGATGAAGATCCTGCCTCGGGTTGTCTATTGCTCGAAGAAAGCTCATAGCCGTTATCACTTCAATGGAGTCGAAAAAGGACGCGGATGCGTCAGCATAAGCCGGTATATCCAGACGCTTAAGCTCATCCGAAATAATATTCGACACCCCTGCTATGGATCTTGCCAGCACTACAATGTCGCCCATCCTGCAAGGCCTCAAATCTCTGGTTGCGGCGTCTAAAACCATGAGCGGATCTTTCGGATCCAAAAACGACTTGATTCTCTGCGCTATTACCTGAGCTTCCAAAGCCTGCTTTGAAAGTTCTTCAAGCTTATTCTTCTCGTCCGGCTCGTCTTGCGCATCATCTTCTTTCTCCGGCTTTACATATTCCACCAAATCTACTTCCGTCTTGTAGAGTTCCAGACGCTTAGAAGGGAATTCAGCGCCCGGGTACAGCGCTTGTTTGCTGTCATAGGCCACCTCCCCTACAGTCTTGTCCATTATCTGGCTGAAAAAGAAATTGCAGGCGTTTAGAACCGAGGCCCTGGATCTGAAATTCTTGGACAGATCTATCCTGAGGCCACCTTCGGAGTTGCCTGCGTCGCTTGAAAACCTCTCATACTTGTCAATGAACAGATATGGGTTGGCCCTTCTGAATTTATATATGCTCTGCTTCACGTCTCCAACCATGAATCTGCTGGCGCCGGACGCCGCTGTCAGTATCAGCTCCTGCAGAGCGTTGGAGTCTTGGTATTCATCTATCATGACCTCGACATATCGGGCTTTAAGCTCTTTTGCGGCTATGGTCGGCGACGGGTCATCCGCTTTGTCCGTAAGGAGAATTTCAATGCAAAAATGCTCCATGTCAGAAAAGTCAACTAAATTTCTCTCTTTCTTTGCTTCCGCGAAGTTCGCCCTGAAAATCCTTGCAAGCCTTGCAAGCTTTGAAACCAGCCCTTGCAGATCCATTACATCCTTCGCCATGGCTTCAGGAGATTTAAAAAAGCAGTCCTCCCTAATTCCAGAGATCCTGTCTTTTATCTCTTTCTGCCTGATGGCTTTCACTTTTTCCCTTTGAGCCTCTGAAGATCTCTCGTCAGATTTCCTGTATGCGGGCAGCTTCATAGGCTTCCATGCTAGAATCTCCTGGTATAGCTCCTCCAAAGCGCCGTGTGAGGCTCTAAGTATAGCCAGCGCTTGATCCCTGTCAGAGCTGAGCGCGGCAAGGTACCTGTCTGGCCCTTCCGCTTCACGGCATATCGATTCCGCGCGGCTTATAGATTCAAGCACGCCTTCCAATTCGCGCGCCGCCTCATTTTTAAGTATCTGGGCCCATGGAGTTTTATCAAGGCGCTCTTCGCTTTCGAGCGAGAACATGGCTTCGTACTTGTTCAGAGTATCAGCTGGATAAGGGCTGCTCTCGATAAAGTCGCAAAGCCTCTCGACAAGTTCCCCGAGCCCTATGTCTTGGGTCTTTCCTCCCCCGAAGCATTCCACAAGCTCAAAGAAATCCGCGTTGTCCTCAAGAGCGTACTCCTCCTCGAACAGATCCTCCATTACCTGGAATCTGATGAGCTTGAGTTCTGCTTCATCCCCCACCCTGAACTCCGGATCCAGATCTACCAGATTGAAGTACTGCTTCATTATCTTCCTGCAAAACGCGTGGATGGTGCAGATGCTGGCCATTGGAAGCAAAGCCAGCTGGCGCGTTGCGCGCTCGTCGTCCGGGTCGGCTTCAAGCTTTGCGACAAGGGCCTTTTCAATGCGCTCCCGCATTTCTGAAGCGGCCGCTTCTGTGAAAGTAACAACTAAAAGCCTGTCTATGTCGACAGGCTTCTCATTGTTGGCTATCAATCGCATGATTCTTTCCACCAGCACCGCAGTTTTTCCAGATCCTGCGGCAGCCGCCACCAGAAGATCCCTTCCCGTCGTGTTGATTGCCGCAAGCTGTTCCTCCGTAAAGCCCATAATTTATTCCTTTCGTCAGCCTTTAAGGCGAGCTGTAGCGATTTTCATCAAATGTTCCTTAAGGTAATTTTCTATGAAAATCAGTATAGAAGCGGAAAGCGCCAAGCTCGCCTTCAGTTAAAGCCAAGCGTTTAAGCTTCTCGGGCGCAAGCCCGAAAGCGAATATTGCATGAATCTTCAACTGCAATTATTCCAAATTTTCGACGAAAAATCAAGAGCTTCTTGCTTATTTGATTTTCTTATAAAATGCCTTTTTTGGAGCTTGATTATACAGAGAGTGCGAAATGCCGATATCAATCGCGCCATTAAATGGATAATCAACATAAAAGGAACTTTTATGAAAATCGGTATAACATATTCCCTCGCATATGGAATGATTTCTTATGTATGAGCATCCTCAAGCCCACTACGCCACGTAGCTCTGATTCGCGGCGATGAACTGCTGGAACGAATTTATGAAATAATAATTTACATAAGCCAGAGCAGACGGATTGACCCCGTCTCGCCCGAAAATCTTCTCAGCGGCATATCTGGAGAACTCGGCTTCAAACTGGGCGTCGCACTGGCAATACATGCCCGCGAACGTCGAGAATGCCTTGCACTCCTGCTCATTAAGAGCGAAAATCTGCCGAAACCCCTCGAGCATATCCAAAGGATCCCGTCCCTTGTACGTGCCCGAAGCCAGATAGTGTATCGTATGGTACATGCCTGTCAGTTTATAGATGGCGCGTCTTGAAAATCTATCCAAAGAGCGCAGCTGCTTGTAGAAGATGTTGTGCTTGCTGTGCACATATCCGCAGAAGTCATAGACATCGCCTATTGTGCAGCAGATTACTTGGCTGTAGAAATTCCGCAAAAAATGATCGCCCAGCTCCTCAAGCTTTTCGAAGAAGAAATCGCTTTCCTCCTCTATGCTCTTAATTAGTTTTTGGCGCGGCACAAACATCCGCAGCACAATTTTGATTTCATTCATTTAGCGCTTCTCCTTTTCAGCTTTTGGTTTTTTACGTTGCCAATAGTTCCAGAAAAGATGCTATTCGCAGGCGTTTTTTCAATTATCTAATGTTTTTTTCTTAATCCCTCTCCTATGTCAGAATCAGGCGCCCTCAAGCAGCCTGTCCCAATTTATGCAACTTCAGATTTGAAGAAGAAAATCCCTAACGCCGGAATTTCCGCCTCCAACTCAATGCTGCCTTAAACGCTTCTGCTTTGCCTATGAGCAGCCAACCGCAACTATTCAGAAGCATTATAATCCGCTTTCAAGGTGCGAAATGCCGATCATTTCGCACTCGCTGTACAGTAAGCTCCCAAATCGGGACTCTCCCATGCGCATCAGCATCTATTCTTATTTTCATATAAACCCCTATGAAGCATCGCTTCACCACTAAGGATGAAAATATTAAGCCATTTGTGTGTTTGAGGCATGGACAAATGTCCATAAAATGTATTTTTGTGCTAAATCACCTTTTTAAAGGAACATTGAATGAAAATCGGTATATACTGACTGGTTCGCATATGAAGCCGCCTATTTTGGAGCTTGATTATACAGCGAGTGCGATTGATATCGGCATTTTGCGCAGCTCAGTGGATGATGAAGCCCAACAACAAGAGCATTTGACTGCAAATAGGCATATCAACGAACGCCTCGATATGCCATGGCTGCAATCGACGCATTAAGTTCGTTGGCATCCCTTGCCTTCCTCGCTTCGAAGCTGTCTCATCGGAGCGAATTTATTGGCGGTCTTACGCCCGCGGCAAAACTTTAAATGGCGCAGGCCGACTGCCTGCCGAATAAATGCCAGGAAATGCGCATGCCCTAGAATGAGGCGCGGCTCAGCGCATTAATTGCGCACTGATATCCGCTGCGGTAAAAGCGTAAATAACGAATGGGCGGTTTTTGCCTGGCAAAATTGAATATTGAAAAGCTTAAAATAAATATAACACAGAAATGAAATATAAGCAAGTTTTAGCGATATACATTTTTACATTAGCCCTCGTTAGGCGGTTTTATTTGAACTTTAAGAGATTAACAATATATAGTGACATGAATCATCAAGATTTTCTATGAAATGACTTGATATGCGACGCTTTTCTGGTCTTCTTCAGTCTTATTCCATAGCGTCAATATCAGTCGAAACAAATATTATTTATGTATCCTAAGAGTTTTTTGATGTGTTTTTATTAATTCCATTGCCTTAAATCAATCAGTTCCGGGCAGGCCTGCCGACTTTACCCTTAACTAAAGCATCAATATTCCCCGGCTATATCCGGCTGCCTTCACTCTTGGCCGTGAAGGGCGGCGTTAAAGGAGTTCATATGAAAACGCCTGTTTCGAGGCTTGACTGTATAGCGAGCGCGATGCCGATATCAGTCGCGCCTTGAAAGCGTTGAATTCACCCATTTAAGACTCAGAGCCAGCGGATAGTCAAGCTGCAAAACAGGAACATTCGTACGAGGGACCGCATAACGATAATTTCACCCAAGTTCCAGGAGGCTCAAGGCCAAGCCTTTAGTCCGAAAGCGCAAAATCCGGAAATTCAAAATGTTTCATCCTTTTTCATCTTCACAAAAAAATCAGATTCTTCCTTTGGGGATATCTTAAATTGACAGCGCTTGAATTCTCAAATTTAGATCTGTATTTTTTATGCAGATTTGCCAATTGTTTGTTTGAGACATGGACAAATATCCATAAATGCATTTTTGTACTAATGTTCCGATTTTGGAGCTTGATTATGCAACGAGCGCAATTGATATCGGCATTTCGCACAGCACAATGTACAGTCAAGCTCCAGAAAAGGAACATTTGATTAAAATCGGCATATTGGCAAGAATTCTTGAACTCTGAAAATATTGCTGCGAGAGACGCTTTCTCAATGGCCGCATGATTCTCCAATATCAGTTTATCACCGTCGTCAAAATCTTAGCGAGCGGCCCCATGGCATTCATCGCTTCTTCCATGGTGTTTGTCTGCGCGCCGACCTCTATTAGCATCGATTTCGGCAGCATGTGAAGGCTGTAGCGGTAGGCGTTTATGTAGACTCTTCTCGTAAAGTCTGGGAAGAGGCTGTTAGCCGCCAGCTGGGCGTTGAAGCTCAGAGCGAGGTTGTCTTCAAGATAGGGATTCGGAAAGCTGTCCAGGCGTTGGAGCGTTCCTGATTTCTTGATTCTGCTGATGCCGTTGAAGAACATAACCTGGGCCATTTTAATCCCATTTTCAGATGTTATGAGATGAATGTTCTCTTTCACGCCGTCGCGGTGAAGATCAATTGAAACTTGTATGGAAGGGTTGTCTGCCAATATCTTCTTTATATCCCCTTCTACCCGTTCATATGCGCCATCGCGCTCGACAGCTCCGTTTATCCAGTCGTACCGCCCTGTATGATGAAGCGTTTCTATGCCGTAAACCTCCGAAAGAATCTGGGAAAGCTTCTCCCCCACTCCCATTATTCCGTCCATCGGGTTCAATGGATTGCTGTCTTTGAACATTTCTGATGAGTGCGTATGGAAAATGAGTATTTTGGGCCCGCTCACAGTATTGTCTATTTTCAAATCAGCGCTCATGAATTTGTCGACATCGAATAGATCCGGAGTTATCATCGTTGTGGATGAGGTTGTATAGAAGGATTTCTGAAGATAAGCAAAGTCTCTGAGCTTTTCCAGATCTGCAAGCGTCGACAGATCCGTCTTTGGAACAGAACTTTGGCTGATGTCAGTTTCCGGCTGCAGGGATATGTCATTTACTCCGAGCAAATCCTCGGCATTGTATGCAACCATGCTTTCCTCAATGCTTACGCCGTACACAGGAACAGCTTCAGGCTCAGGCTCTATCTGTGCATCCTCGTCTTCCTGCGGCTCTTCGGAATATGATTCTTTCATTTCCGCAGAATAAGCGCCTTTTGAGATTTTCATTGGAAACCCCGGAAGCGTTTCGTGAAGCAAAAAAGCAGCCCCGTCAACATTTTTGGCGCATAAAAAAAACAGGAGCATGGAAGCCAGGAAACTGACGCATCCCTGTATCTTTTTTCTTCGAGCAATGCTTTCTATATCCTTTTTCCTTATCCTGTAATTTCCTCTCATGCAATCCGCCCCTTCAACCCGCCAATTAGCTTTCTCAGCAGGAACGCATTCAAAGATGGCACGCAACCTATACTGCTTTGCATATAAAACTGCCTTTTTTTATTGATTATACAGCGAGCGCAAATGCCGATTTCAATCGCACCGCTCAATGGATAACCAACAAAAAAGGAACATTTGATGAAAAGCGGTATATATGAACATTTCAAGCTGCCTTTGCGCATCCTATTGCAAATACTATAGCCGCTCGGCTGCGCATCCCCTGCGGGGCCGCTTGCATCCCCTGCGGGGCCGCTCATTAATTCATATGCGCTGGCCTTGAAAAAAAGACCGCCAAATATTCTCAAGTCCTGGGCGCTAAACTGATCCTGGCGGTAATATACCGCTTTTCATCAAACGTTCCTCTTTAAGATAATTTAGTACGAAAATACATTTTATGAACATATGTCCATGCCTCAAATACGCAAATGACTTGATATTTTTACCCTTGGCGGTGAAGCGTAGCGTCATAGGGGTTTATATGAAAATATACCGCTTTTCATCAAATGTTACTTTTTTGGAGCTTGATTATCCATTGAGTGGTGCGAAATGCCGATCTCGGCATTTTGCACTCGCTGTATAATCAAGCTCCAAAAAAGGTAATTTTATATGAAAAGCAGTATAAGTATAGCCGCCCGCCAGTTTATGTTGATGCGCTTGGGCGAGCTTCCATCCACCTCGAAAAATATTCGCATGCTATTTCCGCTCCGCTGTAGTTTAAATGGGCGTCATCCCTAAAATTGGAGTTGTCGAACAAGCTCTCCATAGCGTTTGCAATGTTAAAATCAAGGTAAGGAATGCCTTTAGATTTGGCAAATGCTGAAACTGCATCATGAACGGCATCGTAGTTAGAGATGAAATCCATCGAAACTGGCGCGACCGGAGCCGTTACGAAAAAGAGCTCAATTCCTCTATCCTCGCACAATTCGGCTATTCTGGACAAATACTGTTTCTGAACCTTTGAAAAGGTCCAGTTCTTCCCGTCAAATCCAGCGAATTGATTGGTGGGGCCGTATTCTGACTCAAGCATTTGATAGTCGCAGTACATGAATCCCCTGTACGCGTATCTTTCCTCTCCCGCTTGCGCCTCGACATTATTTGAGATCTCTAGCGCCCTCTCAGCAGCCGTTTTGACTTTGGAGTTGGCGTACGCAAGAAAATCCTGCTGAAAGCGGATTGCCGCAATATTGTATTTGATCTTCTCGTTCCACGGAAACACTTCCCTGATATAGCGCTCTTTGAGGGAATCATTCCTAATCACCTGAAACAAGGCGTCGGCCTGCTTCACCTCGAAATCCTCATCCAACACATCCCAGTACACCTCCATAACAACTGCGGATGGGGACTGGAAGCTAAGAGCCTCTAAAAGGGTGAAATACGTGGAGTCAGGATGCTGCAAGGGCATTCCGAGCTGAAAGCTGCTGATTCCCATGAGCCCGCTTATAATTTCCGGCGCGAAAGTGCAGTACGAATGGGATGAACCGATAAAGATCATATCCAGTTCGTCCTCTAGATTGTAGAAATCTTCAAAACGCTGCTTGCTCCAAGCATTCACTTTGTTCTTTGCCGCAACGCCCTCGTACAGCAAGCCCAATCCAATCGCGCTTAATATGGATAGCGCCAGGAAGGCGGCGGCGCAAAGCGCGCTTTTAGCCGATCCAGCTTTACCCAGCCCCGGCTCTTCAGCTTTAGAACTGGAAATATATGAACTGTCCGGCATTGTAGAACACCCCCAATGAAATGATTCCCAGAGAAATAATGAAATATAAGGCTGCCTGGGCTGCCGCGGGCAGCTTCTGCGCCTTCTGAAAGACGCTCTCATCTCCCGCAAAGATATCAAGCGCCGCCACAAACGCCACAAGCCCAAAATTTATCAGGATCTCCAAAAAGCCCGGCCCCATTCCGGAGAGCGTTTGGTAAACGTGGACGGCGCTTCCCCACAAGCGAAAATCATCCGTTAAGTGCGATGCGATGTAGCAAGCGTCTTTAAGTGATGCCGCCCTGAAGAACACCCAAGCCAGGCATGTGAGGCAAAAGGTTGAAATCGTACCCAAAATTGCGCGGAAGCGCTTTGGAGCAAACTCGAAAGCCGCTCCGCAAGGCTTGCCCAGAAGATCCCCCGCCGCTTGGAACGCGCCGTGCATAAGCCCCCAAACGACATACGTCCAGTTCGCGCCATGCCACAGGCCGCTTGCGGCAAAGGTCAGCATGACGTTTCTTACGCGCTTAAGCTTCGATGTCCTGCCGCCTCCCATAGGGATGTACAGGTAATCCTTGAGCCATTCGGAAAGAGATATGTGCCAGCGCCTCCAGAATTCCTTTACGCTTGAGGACAAGTATGGCTGGCGGAAATTCTGCATGAGATCTATGTTCAGGATCTTGGCGCTTGCCAAGGCTATATCAGAGTATCCGCTGAAATCGCAGTATATTTGGAAAGCGAAAAATATCGTGGCAACGGAAAGGGAAAGCCCGCCAAAATTCCTGGGGCTGGCGTAAACGGCAGCCACTGCGGCAGAAAGCCTGTCGGCGACGACGGCTTTCTTGAAATAGCCTATGAGAAGAAGCTTGATCCCGGCCGCTATATTTGAAGCTTGCGGCTTGCTGTCTATAAAGAGCTGGCCCAAGAGATTTTCGGCTCTTTCTATGGGGCCCGCAACCAGCTGGGGAAAGAATGTCAAAAACAGCGATACCTTGAAAAAGTTCGGCTCGGGCTTTATCCTCCTGAAATATACATCCAATGTGTAGGATGCGGCCTGGAAAGTGTAGAAGGATATCCCCATGGGGAGAACCAAGCTGAATTCCCGCGCAGGAAGGGTTATCCCCGCCAGCGCGAATAGCGCTCTTGCGCTTGAGAGGAAGAAGTCCAGGTATTTAAAGGCGAAAAGCAGAGAGAAGTTTACGATCATGCACGCAGCTAATGCCAGCTTGCGGCTTTTCTCCTCTTTGGACGCGTTTATCAAGATAGCGGCCAGGTAATTGGCGAACGTCGTAAAAAGCAGGAGAATTATCAGCTCAGGACGCCAAGCCATATAGAAAATCCAGCTTGCGGCCAGGAGAAACATCCATCTGAGCCTGCAGGGGAGCGAGAAGTATATAATTGCCGTCGCAGGAAGAAAAATAAGGTAGGTTAATGAATTAAACAGCACGCAATCGCCTCTTTCTCATTCAAGGCGCATTTGGCTCTGACGCCTCTTGCGCGCGTCAGCCATTCTGAAGGCGCCCTTTATGATGAGCTTGAATATTTCTTTTATAGAATTATTTTTAAGCTAAAACCATTCCGACGCGCTTTTATACCGCTTTTCAACAAATGTTCCTTTTTGGGTTGATTATCCACTGAGTGGCGCGATTGATATCGGCATTTGCGCTCGCTGTATATACTGCTTTTCATATAAAATTACCTTTTTTGGAGCTTGATTATACAGGCTTCTATGGATAATCAAGCTCCAAAAAAGGAACATTTGATGAAGAGCGGTATAATCAATAAAAATAGGCAGTTCATTGAAAAGCAGTGTAGATCATCATTATGATTTCCACTTGAGATGTCGCATAGTCCGCTCTAAAATGCGAAAGCGGAAAATCCGACCTCAAAATCTATACATTTAGGCGCAAATCAGCAATGCAAAAAGCATTTAACTTAAAAAGCCGCTTTGCGTTAATCGCGGAGGCGATCATACGCAAAGCGGCGCCATGAATTTCATAATTTCGACATCGGCTTGCGACATCTCCATTTTGCATCAAAGCAGGGCATTTTGTCAATTAACTGTTCTTGTTTGAATAATCCACACCAATCCGTCCTTAGGATCTGCCAGCAGCACATCACCATTATAGATTGCAATATCAGAAAGCCTTGAAAAAGGAAACACGATTTCATCAGCCGAATATATCCCCGCTTCTGTCCGCTTCACATCAGGAGAGGCTTCTCCCGCCAGGGTTATGGCCATCTCCGCTTTTCCGCCTTTAACGCTTAGACGCCTTAAAGTATTGAAATCCCAAATATACAAATCCCCATCAGAGTACTTCATGCTGGAAGGCTGATAGAATCTTGGATCAGCTCCGTCTATGAACGCCCTTTCATTTGGCGCTCCAGCCAGAAGTTTAAGCCCTTTTCCGTCATGCGAATATATCAGGCCTTCATCAGCGCAGGAGATGTATATGCTTTCATCCGTTCCAGCAGCCAGGTTCGAAGCCGAGGGGGGCAGCTCGCAAATTACTTTTTCACGCCCGGGATTTACTAGATCGAACGCTTCAAGCATGCTGGCGCCCGACAATCCGGCATGGCTTATAAAATAAACCCAGCCGTCTTCGCCTACCGTAAAGTCCCTTATTTGCTTGAACTTGTCATTTTCGTTGGAATAAAGCTCTTTAAAGCTTCCGTCGCCATTGATTTTCACTATTTGGGTAAAGCCGTTTTCCTCTCCGCCTCCCCATACCCCCAGCATTGCATACAGGTCGTTTCCCTTCGCGCGCAGGGTGGATGGAGACGCGTTTTCAAACTCTATCCTGCCCAGAGGCTCTCCGCTTTCATAAATGTTTACAGCCAAGCCGTCTTTGATGTAAATCCTCCCATTGTCCGTCACTGCCAAGCTGTCAGGAGATTCCAACGGCTCTCCTCCAGCTTGTTTTTCTATTAGCGCTCTGGCGCTTCCTCCGTTGAGGAAGTACTGCACTATCTCTATCTGCTCGCTTTCTTCGCCCCACTGCTTAGGCTCTACGACCCTTACATCCAGACTTATTTCATTTCCCAGATAGCTTCCTTGAAGCTTCGTCCATCCCGCTTCAATTCCCAGCATCCTGCCGCCTGTGAAAGCCACATTGCCGTTTGAAGCAGATAATTCAAGCTTTCCCACCCATGTTTTTTTGCCCGAAGGATTTCGCTTTTCTACGTAAATATCCGTTTCCAGGCTCTTGCTCAGTATCAAGGTAGCCGGAGAGAACTCAGAGTTCTTCTCCCAGTTGTAAATGCCGCCGGCGCCGCCAAACGCGCTTGCCGCAACCGCCAGAAAAACGGCCGCCGACGCTGCGTGCGCGCGCAGAATCTTTGCGTATGGGCGGCTTTGAGCCTCTATCTTTGCAAAACGCAGATCCCGCAGCAGGTGAGCGGCATTTTGGTACCTCTTCTTAGGATCTATTTGAACGCACTTGCTAATGACATTGCCAACGCATTCCAGTTCGCGGCTCATCGCCCCGTCTTTAAGCAAATCAAGAAGGATCAGGCCTAATCTGTAAATATTGCTCCTTGCATCCGGAATCCATAAAAATCTTCTATCCTGCGAGTCCTGGCGCAAGCTGCAAGCAAACTCCTCCGGAGCCTCGTACTTGTCTGCGGAAAAATGCAGGACGCGGGATGATTCTATTATCAGCCTTCCGCTGGGCAAGACTTCAATTTGAGAAGGAGTCAAATCAGACAAGCGCAGCCCCTGGCTTGAGTTAAGGCCTTGAGCCATCTGGACGGCCCAGTCCAGGGCCGTGTCAGAGCTTATACGCCTCCCAGAGCTTATTATCTGCTCAAGGGTAACGCCTTGCTCTTGATCTGCTCTATTAACGCGGCGGCGCTTTCTAAATGCATCGGAAGCCCAAAGGCGCGCTAAGGCTCCTACTGCCAGAAGAGCTGCGCATGCTCCGGATATTATGAAGAATAAAACGTCCAACATCTTTTATCCCTTCTTTCTCGCGTCAACACAAGCAATATCCAGGGCGGTCTGCCCCTTTCGCTCGAGAAAAGGTTGCGGCGCCGCAAGCCGCAGCCTTTTCGGCTGCAATCCATGCGGCTTCTAGTCTTTGCGCATCGCCCGCTTCGCGCGTCGCTCACTTGCGGCGCCCGGAGGATGCGCGTAAATTCAATATAAGGTTTAATGCTGCGCTTTTTGTTTCTGCCTATTTGGTTTTTCAGGATATATTTTATCGAGCCTTTCATTCTAAACGCAGACATTCTAAAGAACATTATGAAATTTTACAAAACTGTTTCCGTGAATTTTAGAAGGCGGTCTCTTGCATTCTCATACAATTATATTTAATCAGCGTTTAAATATATTCATATTGAAATTAACCAGAAGTAAGCAAGCTAACTGGTCATTAAAGCTTATTATCAAATTATTTTACGCTGTAAACGTTTGCTTATTCAGAGGAGCAGCATTCGACATCCTGAAGGCTATGAGAATTCAAAAAAACCAATAAATACAACATTGTTTCGCAGTGCGTTTAGACCTAAAGCCTTACAGGCAGTTGTATTCTCAGGCAAAAAAAGCTGAAATTGACAATCCAGATTCTGCGCATATTTTTCAAGATGTTATTGGTCTTTTAGGTCAAATCAATATATTTATGTATATCAGCATTAGGGTTAAATCGCCAGTTTTTGCAAGAGGATGGCTGGCGCTGTCTATCTAAAAATACGCAACAGTTGCAGAGGTTTTATATCTGATATAGTCATTAATAATTTAACCATTATATAAATCATAGACTAAAATTTTTAATATTACAATGGCGCAGGGTTTTAAATGAAGAAACTGCAATTTTTTTTTGAACATTTAAGGCCTTAATTCTTTCTAATGGATAAAATAAGCTTCAAATTGCGTTTATTTATCTATATAAAGTGTCAGAAGTCAAAATATATCATGGGCATAAATAATCCAGTCCATTGCCATCATTCAGGAGATTTATGATTTTGTGATTTTTTTCGACTTTTTTTATAAATAAGCAAAAGGAATAAGGACTACGCAGCTTATAATGGATTTAAATATAACTATGAATGATTTATATGGCCAATGTTAAGAAGCTTCAAGAAAATTAATCATTAGCTTAGGTGAAAAACTGGAATTTTTAAGCCAAAAAATAATATCTCTATTTATCTTTACATTTTAATTTTAAATCATGTGAAAGATAATGCAAGTTTTTCTTTGTACGCTTAGTACATTTTTTTTGCAACTTTATTATACTAAACAGTTCATTTCATTCATAAATATTGTTTTTCTTGGAATTATTGCTTTTTATAGCTTCATATGACTTGATTTGAACATATAAAATCCATAATGTTTCTGCTTTCTGTTATACAGCACTTATTTCAGGCAAAAAATATCATATTTCAACTCTAATCAATGCCTTTAATTCATTCGTCCATATTTCGCGACATTCTTCAGGAACTCCCATAAGGAGGGCAAAAAGTTCTTTGAGATATAAAGTTAACATAGAAGCATTTAAATTCCAATGGTTTTGCAAAAAATCAATAGTATCATGAATAAAACAGCGGCAAGCTCCCTAAGGCATGCTTTTGCGAGAAAGCCAAGCGGAGCTCTAACCCCTTTCAACAATTATAGGGTCTTTAAACTTAAGCGGGGTTAACTCTGCGTCCATTTCATTATAAGTGAATTTCATGTGATTTATTTTACTTTATTTAACATATTATTCGGTTAAGTTTAAAGACCCCAATTATAAAACCCGCCTTTGCCCCATCTGCGTTTCGCGCCTTGAAAGCGGGCAAACAAGCTCCTAATCGGCGCCTTTGACCGCCATAGGCGCATCGTTTAATTTGAAAGCGAGCCAGTATGATTTCTTTTGCAAATCAGAGTAAGAGCTGCCTCTTGACTAAGGTCTTAAAATATGCAATAATGTAGCACTGTAAAAGCATGGGTTCCTTGGATGCTCGGATTTGTCTGCAATGCTTTCCAAATTATGCCGGCGCCCAAGCCAATGCGCCTATGCATTTTCATATGCAAATCAGCATATTTTAGCGCCTCAGTCTTAGGAAGGGAGAATGCTGCGCCCGAATTCCGGCGCAGCCATCAGCTGCAATGATAAAGCCGAAATACCATGTTTTCATCTGCAACGGAGGCAAGATTGCCGGTGACAGGAAGGGCGTCTGCCATGCCCGCAGAAGCTTAGAGATCATTGAGAAATTCATATCTGAAATCGATGAGCGGGAACTCTCTGCGGATGTGATGGTCAACGCCGCAAGCTGCTTCGGCATTTGCGCCAAAGGCCCCGTTGTCGCAGTCTACCCCGAAGGGGTTTGGTACGGCAACTTGACGCCGGACGATGTGGAAGCCATCGCGGAAGAGCATTTAGAAGGCGGAAAGCCGGTTGAGAGGCTTCTCATCTAAGTTTATGGATAAAACTCCACGCTTGAAATTCATCCCGCTTTAAAATCAATAACGGCAATGAAGGCGAAAGTAGATGAAAAGCATCCGCCAGAGAGAAGACGCCGCCGGCTGAAAACGTCTTTCACGAAGCTTTTCATTGAAGTTCCCGCCCGAGCCCGCGCGGTGAAATGAACCCGTTTAGGGAATTCAATTAGCCTCGCGCGTAAACGCGATACGTTATAATCGCAGCCGCTTTTAAGCGGCAGGCCGCGCTTCAAAAGCGGCTTATTGAGCGTCTGCTTCGGCAGAAATCAGGGTGGTACCGCGAGTCTTCGTCCCTTTGGAACGAAGGCTTTTTTATTTCCCTGAAAGCTCCCTATGCGGTATGGCGTGATGAGCCGCTTTATGAGAAAGCTTCCGATTTATGCTGATGAGGGGCAAATGTATGGATTTGAAGCATGATTATGACCATTTCAGTTAACTGACTTGCAGTCAAATGTACCGGATTTGGCCCTTGAGCGCATGCTTTCAAGGCGCGGCATGCCTGTATCAATCGCGCTCGCTTAACGCTCAAGCGGTGAAGAGGCAGTATCATATGCAAATCAGCATATACCGCCTTTCATCAAATGTTCCTTTTTTTGTTGACTGTCCATTAGAATGGTGCGATTGATATCGGCATTTTCCACTCGCTGTATAATCAATAAAATAAGGCAGTTTTATATGAAAAGCAACATAACAGGCTTTGACTAAAATGAAAGAGAGGCAAGTCGATGAAAGAGAAGCTTGAATCTATCAGAGCCTCCGCCCTGGAGCGCCTGAATAGAGCGAATGACTTGAAGGCCATTGAAGAGCTGAGGCTGTCGTTAATAGGCAAGAAAAGCGAACTCATGGGAATTCTCAAGTCTCTGGGGGCGCTCTCCCCTGAAGAGCGCCCCGCTGTCGGCAAGATGGTAAATGAAACCAGCGCCTTCATCGAAGAGAAGCTCAGCCAAGCCAAGCAGGCGCTCATTTTAAGCGCGCAAAACGCGAGGCTCATGAGTGAAGCCGTTGATGTGACCATTCCCGGAAAGCGCAGGGCGCTTGGCAGCAGGCACCCGATGCAGCTAGCGCTCGATGAAGTCACTTCCGTCTTTCTGGGCATGGGGTATGAAATAGCCGAAGGCCCTGACATCGAAACGGATTACTACAATTTCGAAGCTTTGAACATTCCGGCCAACCACCCGGCTAAAGATGAGCAAGACACCTTCTACGTCGAAGGAGGCTTTGTCCTTAGAACACAGACATCCTCGGTCCAAATCCGAACGATGGAAAGAAAGAGGCCGCCTATAAAAATCATCGCTCCCGGAGCGGTATACCGATCCGATCAGGTGGATGCGACTCATTCCCCATCATTCCATCAGCTTGAAGCGCTCGTGGTGGATCACGGGATCACCATGGGAGATCTCAAAGGCTCTCTTTCCGCATTCATCCGCCAGCTCTTCGGCTCCAGCACGCAGGTCCGCTTCAGGCCGCACCACTTCCCGTTCACGGAGCCCAGCGCGGAGATGGATGCGTCCTGCTTCTTCTGCAACGGAAAGGGCTGCCGCATCTGCAAGGGAAGCGGCTGGATTGAAATACTGGGCTGCGGCATGGTTCATCCCAAAGTGCTCCAATTGGCAGGCATAGATCCGGACGAATACACCGGCTTCGCCTTTGGAGTCGGAGTGGAGCGCATTGCGATGCTGCGCTTCGATATATCAGACATGCGTCTGCTTTTTGAAAACGACATCAGATTTCTAAACCAATTTTAAATAAAGGCGAAATAAGGAGATGATATTTTGCTTCTTCCGATTTCTTGGCTCAAAACTCTGACAGATCTCGATGTATCAATCGAGGCCTATATTGAGGACATAACGATGTCAGGCTCGAAAGTGGAGGCTGTCTCGCTTTCCGGATACGACTTGGAAAAAATCGTCGCCGGCAGGATCCTAAGCATAGAGAAGCACTCAAACTCGGATCACCTGCTGATAGCCAAAGTGGATGCCGGCGACGGAATGCTGCAGATAGTTACCGGCGCTCCTAACATCTACGTCGGAGCCTTGGTTCCGATAGCGCTTGACGGAGGCTCGGTGCACGGCGGGCAGAGGATAAAAAAGGGCAAGCTCAGGGGAGAATGGTCTGAAGGCATGATGTGCTCCATTGATGAGCTGGGCTACACCAGGCAAGACTACCCTGAGGCCCCTGAGGACGGGATCTACATCTTCCCTGAGTCTTGCGGCTTAAAACCCGGCGACGACGCGGTCTCCGCACTCATGCTCAAAGATGAAACCGTCGAGTTTGAAATAACTTCAAACCGCCCAGACTGCAATTCCATAATAGGCCTTGCAAGAGAAACCGCAGCAACCTACAGCAAGCCCTTGAACCTGGCGAAAATAAGCCTTAAGGAGGAAGCCCCGGGGGACATCGGCGGCATGATCTCAGTGGAGATAATGAATCCCGACCTCTGCCCCAGATATATCGCAAGGGTTGTAACCAACGCCTCCATAGGCCCATCGCCGCTGTGGATGCGCCACCGCCTGAGCGCGTGCGGCATCAGGCCAATCAACAACATCGTAGATATAACGAACTACGTGATGCTTGAGTACGGCCAGCCTATGCACGCCTTTGACATCGACAGCATAAGCGGGCGCAAAATCATAATAAGGACAGCTCATGAGGGAGAAAGCTTCACTACCCTTGACGGAGCTTCCCACACCCTGGATCCTTCCATCCTCGTCATTTCCGACTGCGACAAGGCCGTGGCGGCGGCCGGCGTCATGGGCGGAGAAAACTCAAAGGTTACGGGAAACGCCACCGCCATACTTTTTGAATCAGCAAACTTTAACGGCACGAGCATACGCCTTGCGTCAAAGAGGCTGGGGCTGCGCACGGACGCGTCCAGCCGCTACGAAAAAGGCTTGGATCCGAATCTGGCTCTTGACGCCGTAAACCGCGCCGTGCAGCTGGTTGAGGAGCTCGGCTGCGGCAAGGCTGTAAAAGGCATGGTGGACTGCTATCCCAACAGGCGCGATCCACTGCGCATCTCATTCTTGCCAGAAAAAATAAACAAGCTTCTGGGAACGGATATTTCCGCTGAAGATATGATTGGATTTCTTGAGAGGCTAGAAATAAGAGTTGAAGGCGCTCAGGCTCTGATACCGACTTTCCGGGCGGACATCGAGACCTCGGCAGATCTGGCCGAAGAAGTGGCGAGGCTTTACGGGTATGGAAATATCCCGGCCACGCTTTACGCAGGCTCTCCAAGCATAGGGGTGAAAACGAGGAAGCAGGGAATTTTCGACTTGATCAAAGCCGCGGCGGCATCTCTGGGATACAGCGAAGCCATGACATATTCCTTCGAAAGCCCCAAGGTTTTTGACAAGCTTTCAATCCCTGGCGGCGACCCCAGAAGAAACGCGGTTAAAATTCTAAATCCCATCGGTTCGGATTACAGCATAATGCGCACCTCAATGGAAAACAGCATGCTCACCAGCCTTTCATTGAATTTCAGCAGAAGAAACGACGGCGTCCGCCTCTTTGAAGCGGCTAAAATATATATACCCAAAGGCTTGCCGCTTTCCGAGCTTCCAGACGAGGTTGAAACCCTAGCTATCGGCTCCTGCGGCGAAGGGGATTTCTTTGAGCTAAAGGGCGCCGTCGAAGAGGTTCTATCCTCCATAGGCATAATTGAATCCGAATTCTCCCCTATCGCCCCTTCGCACATGCATCCCGGGCGCTGCGCCGAGGTTTCCTATAAGGGTTCGATTTTAGGCTATCTGGGCGAGATCCATCCTCAGACTGCTCAGCGCTACTCCATAGATTCCAGGGTCATGTTCGCATCCCTTAACATGGATAAGATGGCTGAATTCGCAAATCTCAGGCGCGCCTTCAAGCCACTTCCAAAATTCCCCGCCCTGCAGAGAGACATTTCCGTGCTTGCAAGGGATGATGTTTCAGTCGGAGCGATGAAAAGCGCCATCAGAGAAAAAGGCGGAAGCTGCCTTGAAGCAGTCGAGCTCTTCGATGTCTACAAAGGCAAGCAAATAGAGGATGGATTCAAGAGCGTCGCTTTCTCCCTTTCTTTCAGGGCGGACGATCGCACTTTGAAGGACGAGGAAGTAAACATTGCCATGAAATCCCTGCTTGCGAATCTGGAAGAGAAGCTCGGCGCGCGTCTCAGAGACAAATAGCCGCGCCTCAAAAAGGCAAGCCCTGTCCGCATGCTGAATCGCAGGATGCCGCATGCTGCGGTGCAAAATTCCGATATCGGCGTCGCGCTCGCTGTACAGTCAAGCTATGCCGGTTTTCATTCAATGTTCCTTTTTTTGTTGACTGTCAATTGACCGGTACGAAATGCCGATATCGGCATTTCGAGCTTATAATCAAGCTGCAAAAAGGGAACATTTGATGAAAATAGGTATAAATCGCTGTGAGGGCGGGCTGGAAAAAGCCAGCCCGCCCTTGATGCTGCAGGCGCGGCAAAAATCCCGCTCCGCTAAATTCGCAGAGCATAGAAAGAATGATCTGTATGGCTCAAATAACTGTCAATTACAGCAGCAACATAAAGCAGGCGACGTTGGAGGCTCTGGAGAATTCGAATCTTAAAAGCCTGATAAGCCCCGGCATGAAAGTTTCTCTCAAGCCAAACCTCGTCCTGGGCAAGCCCGCTTCATCAGGCGCCACCACCCATCCCGAGATTGCCGAAGCCCTCATATCATACCTTAGGGATCACGGAGTCAGGGACATTGAAATCATCGAAAGCTCTTGGGTCGGCGACGACACTAAAAGGGCCTTTCGCGTATGCGGCTATGAAGCTCTGGGAAAAAAAGCGAAAGTTCCCTTGTTTGATCTTAAAGATGACAAATGCGTTAAGCTTAGTGCTGGAGAGTACGACTTCGAAGTCTGCAAAAAAGCGCTCGATACGGACTTCCTCATCAATATTCCCGTCCTCAAGGCTCATTGTCAGACTCTTATGACATGCTGCCTTAAAAACATGAAAGGCGTCATCTCTGACATGGAAAAGCGGCGATTCCACGCCATGGGACTCCACAGGCCCATAGCTTTCCTCAATAAGGCGATATCCTCGAGTTTCTCGATCATAGACGGCATATGCGGCGATTTGACCTTTGAAGAAGGCGGAACTCCAGTTGCAAGAAACATGATTATCGCCGCCGAGGATTCAGTCGCCGCCGACTCATACTGCGCCGCCCTGATGGGCTTTTCGGTTGAAGACATAGAATATCTGTCTCTGGCGGCTGAAATCGGAGCAGGCAGGCTCTTTGACGAGTCGACGCCCGCGCTCGAGCTTAATTCCGGCGACAAGCCCATTTTCGCAAAGTCAAACGGTGAAGAGATCCGACGCCTATCCGGGTTCATTGCGGAGAGCCAGGCCTGCTCCGCATGCTACAGCGCGCTCGTATTCGCGTTGAACCGCTGCCGCCGCATACCGGGCAAAATCAGCGTCGGCCAAGGTTTCAAAGGCAAGTCCGGAGCCCTCGGCTGCGGAAATTGCACCTGCGCCTTTGACAAGTACGTAAAGGGATGTCCTCCCAAAGCCGTGGAGATTCTGGAATTCTTGAAGGCGCTTTGAATTCGGGGGGCGCTGGGGCGCCTTGGAGTCCTTTGCCTGAAGCGGCGCTATTTTCAAGGTGCGAAGCGCCGATATCAATCGCGCTCTCTGGGCAGTCAAGCTATAATCGGAACTTTCATATGCAAATCAGTATACATTTTGAAATATTTGTGATAAAGTTATAAAGTTAACACTTTCCTAGCGCCCGCATGAGAGGCGCGGGAATAATTCAAAGCCCGCCCGGCGGCGCCGCGACTTTGTCGCGGACGGGGCGGGGTTGAAAGGAGAAGGCGCTCCTGTACTGATGCGCATGGGAAAGTTCCGATTTTATGCCGATTTGCAGTCAAATGCACCTATTTTCAAGCTTGATCATCCACTGGCGCTGAAATTCCTAAATGCATGAATTCAGCGCTTTCAAGGTGCAAAATGCCGATATCAATCGCACCATTCAATGGACAGTCAACAAAAAAAGGAACATTTGATGAAAAGCGGTATAGCGCCGACGCCCTTTTAAAGCTCCGATTTTAAAGCTGCTAGATCATATACAGATTTGCATATGAAATCACGAATATATGGCCGCAAATCGGTATTTCAAGCTCTAAATTCGGCGCATTTGACTGCGCGTCGGCAAAGCTGCGCATCGGTATAAAAACGGCGGCGCCGCATTGCATATGAACGAAAAAGCGCTGCGCGTGCTTGAATACAACAAAATAGTCGAAAAGCTGGCCGCTAAAGCCGTTTCTACCATGGGAAAGGACGCGGCGTCAGCACTCAAGCCTGAAACGGACTTGGCTCTGATTGAGCGCGGACAAAAAGAGACCTCTGAAGCGGCCGCAATGGTGCTTCGCAAGGGAACGCTGCCTCTGGGCGGGATAAGCGATATAAGGCCGTCGTTAAAGAGAGCCTCCATGGGCGGCGCTCTTTCAATCGAAGAGCTCCTTCGCATTTGCGACTTTGCGCATGTATGCACAAAGGTAATCCAATACCATAAAAATACCCGCCTATCGAGCGTCCCCGATCCGCGCACAGGCTCAGATGAAGGCTTTCCGCTTTTGGATCCGCTTTTTGGAGGAATTTACGCCCCGACGCAGCTCGAGAAAGAGATAAGCCGCTGCATCATAAATGAGCAGGAGTTGGCGGACGACGCAAGCCCGAAGCTCCATGACATTAGAAGAGCCATAAAATCCGCGAATGAAGGCGTGCGAGACCTTCTCAACAGCATCATACACTCGTCAAGCTACAGGAACATGCTCCAGGACTCTGTTGTTACAATCAGAAACGACAGGTACTGCGTGCCCGTAAAGCAGGAGTATCGAAGCGCCTTTCCAGGAATGCAGCATGATCAGTCCTCCACAGGCGCCACAGTGTTCATGGAGCCGATGAGCGTGGTCAGGCTCAACAACCGCCTGAAGGAGCTTCATGCGGATGAGCGCGAGGAAATAAACGCCATTCTCAGAAAGCTTTCTGAGATGACTGCAAATGAAAGCGAAAGCCTGCTTCTTGACGCATCCCTTTTAGCTCAGCTGGACTTTGCCTTCGCGAAAGGCGAGCTGTCCATTTCAATGAAAGCAAGTGAACCCATTTTCAATTCATGCGGCAGGATAAATATAAAAAAAGGGCGGCATCCCCTTCTGGCGCCTGAAACTGTAGTTCCCACCGACGTTTGGCTTGGAGGGGAATTCAGCATCCTGCTCATAACGGGACCCAACACAGGCGGCAAAACCGTAGCGCTTAAAACCATCGGGCTTTTCAGCCTCATGGGGCAAGCCGGGCTTCACATACCCGCCTTTGATCGGTCTGAGCTCGCTGTTTTTGATAATGTTTTCGCCGATATCGGGGACGAGCAGTCCATTGAGCAGAGCTTGAGCACATTTTCGTCCCATATGAGCAACATCGTAAGCATTCTGGACAATCTAACCGACAACTCCCTGGTTCTTTTGGATGAGCTCGGCGCAGGCACAGATCCGACTGAAGGGGCGGCTTTGGCCGCCGCCATCTTAAACCGCCTCCACTCAAGGTCGATAAGGACGGCAGTGACCACCCACTACAGCGAGCTGAAAGTCTATGCCCTCTCCACAGAGGGGGTCGAGAACGCGTCGTGCGAATTCGACGTGGAAACCCTTCGTCCAACCTACAGGCTTCTTATAGGAATTCCCGGAAAATCCAACGCCTTTGCGATATCAAGCCGCCTGGGACTGCCGGAAAGCATAATCGAGCAGGCTAGAACCATTTTAAAAAGCGAGGACGCCCGCTTTGAAGATGTCATCACTGACTTGGAGATAAGCAGAAAATCCGTCATCTTGGAGCAGGAACGGGCTGAAGATTTCAGAAGGCAGGCGGAGGCGCTTAAAAAGGATCTCGCGGCGAAAAAGCAGAAGCTGGATTCAGAGCGCGAGAAAATAATTTTAAGCGCCAAGGAAGAAGCCCGAAAAGTCATCCATGAGGCAAAGGAAGAATCTGATAGGATGCTCAAGCAATACCAGAAAACGCTCAGAGAAGCTTCTTTCAAGGAATCCGAAGCCGCGCGCCAAGCTCTCAGGGACAAAGCCTCATCCATAGACGAAGAGCTTGCATCCATCTCCAATGACAAAAAGGCCTTAAAGCCCCTGCCTAAACATTTAAAAAACGGCGACAGAGTTTTCATACACACTCTAAACCAAAGCGGCAGCGTCATATCCGCCGCCGATCAAAACGGCGAAGTCTTGATCCAAGCCGGAATAATGAAAGTCAGGATACATCTGTCCAACCTTTCACTTGATGAAGCCAAAGAAGCGAAAAAAGCGGAGCCTCTCGCGTCAAGAGCCGCTAAAATAGGAAAAAGCAAAAGCGTCTCCCCAGAAATAGACCTGAGAGGGCTCACCATCGACGAAGGCGTGGCAAAAGCCGACAAATACCTGGACGACGCCTTCCTGGCGGGCTTGGCCCAGGTGACCATCATCCACGGCAAAGGCACAGGCGCCTTAAGAAGCGCCATTCAAGAGATGCTTAAGAACAGGGGAAACATTAAGAGCTTCCGACTCGGCCAATACGGAGAAGGCGAGAACGGCGTCACCATCGCCCAGCTGGAGCAGCCGTCTTGATTTAGAGGCGGGCAAGCGCCGATTTAAGGCCGGATTATCCACTTTAACATATACTGCTTTTCATATAAAACTGCCTTTTTTTATTGATTATACAGCGAGTGCAAAATGCCGATATCAATGGACAGTCAACAAAAAAAGAAACATTTGATGAAAAGCGGTATATAATGGCCTGCGCTGAGAATTCATTTTAGCTTTACTGCCGATATCAATCGCGCCTTGAAAGCGCTGATTTCTTCACTTAAGAATATCATCGCCAGCGTACAGTGAATTTCCAAAGCATTTCATTCGGCTGCAAGTCGGCGCGGCACTGTCCAGCCTCTAAATCATATCTTTTAAGCGCGGCCGTCATATGCGGCGGCAAGCGAAAAAGCGCGGCTAAAAGCCGCGCTGATTCCTTGCTATCTGTATGTCTCCAAGAAGTTCCTGAAGATATTGACCATGTATTCGGCAGACACGATATCACTTCCGTACTTCGTATCCAAGCCGCCCCCCTGTACAAGGAAGACGCATGGATTCGGAATTGGCGACGCCGTGTAGAGGTCATTTGCGAACCACCATTCGTCCTTTTCGGCTTCATCTTTGTGATCGCTGTAGAATACATCTTCTTCGAGCCTTACTACAGCCTGCTTAATGATTTCAAGATTTGTCTCATATCCCGGCTTCGAACTGTCGAAGTACACGTATATGAAAGTCTCGTTGTTATTGTAAAGCCTTGTTGCTTCATATTCAGACCTGTGGCGGAAGTAGCGGCTCAGCATGTCCATTCCCGTAGGGGTGGGCGTAGGGGTAGGCGTGCCGGTAACCGGAGCGGGAGTAGGCGTAGGCGTCGTGGTTGAATAGAATCCCTTTGACCAGTTGTAGATGATATCGTCCAGCTCCTGCTGAGAGCCGAAGGTCGTAATCTTTTGAATATTTCCGCTGTTGTACATCACCAGCAGCACCGGATACTGTGTCGAGCTCCTGTCAACATAGTTCCACAGCCAAGTCAGCTTGTCCAGCTTATCGGAGGTTCTGACGTCAATTCCGTATACTGTCGCTCCTTCGGTCTTAGCGGCCGCTTTGATCGCGGGAAGCCTTGCAATGCTTTCGGCGTCTCTGCTGTCAAAGTAGTAGAGCAATACGCTGTTGTTGTTGTCGTACATGAACTGAGCTCGGCTTCCAGCAATGATTTCAAAGTTAGGGTCGGTTGTAAATACGACGTTCAAAGCTGGGGGGGTGGGGGTAGGAACAGCTGTTGGAACAGGAGGAAGGGGCGATGTCACGTTGACTGTTCTTGTTAGATCATCCCAGGTTACCAGCGCTCCAAGGCCTTCAGATATGGCGCGAACCGGAACCAAGGTTCTTCCGTCTAAGATCTTGGCAGGCGCATCTAAAGTTTCCGTCCTTTTTACCGAGCCTTTGGTGATGTTGAGGATAGCGCTTCCAATTGTCAGCTCCAGCACGGTGTCCCCAAGCGTCAAACCGACAAGCCGCGATGATTCATTCCAGGACACCGTCGCCCCAAGGGCTTCACCGATGGCGCGATACGGCAAAAGCACGCGATCGTTTTCAATTATCGGCGCAACATCCAAGGTGATTGTCCTTCTGTCAACGATTAAACTAATCGGCGTGTCCGCTGCCTGGACAGGAGCCGTCCAAACCCCTAAAGACGCCAGTGCGATAATGGCTGACAAAAGGCTTGTTGCAGCCTTTTTCAATTTAGTCAATTTTTTGTCCTCCCTTGAATCGAATAAATTCTTTTGCGCAAGCCGAGTCTATTATTAAGATTTATCCTGGCATAATAATAAAAGCGGCTCTTGGAGCTTGATGCTGAGCCGGCAGCAGGGGCAATTGAATTTGATCCGGCCCGCCGCAGGCGCCAAAAAAGCCAAATCCAAATAAGCTTTCCTCAGCAATAAACCGCGCATCCCTCTGAAAGCGCAAGCCTTTTCAGCCCATGAAATAGGAAGCCAGTGAATATATGCTCTTACTGTAAATTGCCCTATTAAGGCTTGTTTATGCTTTCTATTTCATTATATATTTTTCCATAAATAAATACAACTAGTTTTAAGGATTTCGCGAGGGCAAATTGTCTCGCCAAACAATAGCCGTCGATTTATAGGGCATTTTATCTCACCGCCTTGCATTTGACTAAGCCCTGAAGACTCCTGCGAACTCTAGGATATCCTTCTCCATCACAATCTAAAAATCCTCAAGAGATTTAAATCCCCAAGAAATTTTAAGCCTAGGCATGCCAATCATTTTGGTTGATGGCTATACATGCAGATTAGCGAATGAAAGGTTCGATTTTGAGCTTTAATGTACTGATATACCGATTTTCATTCAATGATCCTTTTTTCAATTAAAATCAGTATATGCCGCCAAATGCTAATAAGGGTTCAAATCAGCGCAGGCTCATTGACGGGCCGCGCTGAGTCTCTGCCATTGGCGCAGCCCGCCTTGCCAGCAATCCCATGTCGCATTTCATCAAGAAAACTCGATATGCAATGTCAAATAATGGGCTGATATTATTTTTGAAATAAAATTGTTACGGCAACTTATCTAAATATGAAGCAAAAACAACGCAGTTTAAAGGTTGCTTAATGTTTATGATATATTTTCACTCTCCTTTCCTGCTCAATAGCCAGTATCGGAAGCACTTTTTGTTATTTCGAATAGTTGACAGGGTTCTTAAAAAGATATAGAATTAAGAGAGTGTTACAATAAGGAGGCTTGCCTTTAAACAATGTCAACAACTGCATGGGTTGTTGTAGCTGTTTTAAGCGGTTTTGTTTGTTTTTTTGTAGGTGTTTTTTATAGAAAAAAGGTAGCGGAGTCTAAGATAGGAACTGCAGAGATTCAGGCTGAAAAGATTCTGGAAGAGGCGAAAAAAGCTGCTGGGGCCCAAAGGAAAGAAATGCTCCTTGAGGCCAAGGAAGAAAGCATCAAAACAAAAAATGAAGCGGAAAAGGAAGCAAAAGAGCGCAGAAACGAGCTGCAACGTATGGAAAAGCGGCTGATTCAGAAAGAAGAGACGCTTGATCGAAAAGGTGAGCAGATCGAGAAGAAAGATGAACAGCTGCAAAAAAAGTTAGCATCTGTCGAGTTGCAAAAGGCTGAAATAGGAAAGCTGGTCGAAAAGCAGCAGGCGGAGATTGAAAGGATTTCCGGATTTACTTCTGAGCAGGCTAAAGCCTATCTCCTTTCAACAGTCGAAGAGGAAGTAAAGCTGGAATCAGCTTTGCTAATCAAGGACTATGAAACGAAAGCCCGCCAAGAGGCGGAGAAAAGGGCAAGGGACATAGTAGCCAGCGCAATACAGCGATGCGCTGTAGATCATGTTGCGGAGACCACAGTCTCGGTAGTCAATTTGCCCAATGATGAAATGAAGGGCCGCATCATAGGCCGTGAAGGCAGAAACATAAGGACGCTTGAATCTCTTACGGGCATCGACCTGATAATTGACGACACCCCAGAGGCGGTCATTCTCTCGGGCTTCGATCCGATGCGCAGGGAGGTAGCGAGAATTGCTTTGGAAAAGCTCATTCTGGATGGCAGGGTACACCCCGCCAGGATAGAGGAAATGGTCGAGAAGGCCAAAAAAGAAGTTGACGTAATGATTAGGGAGGAAGGCGAAGCGGCGACATTTGAAACGGGCGTCCATGGCATTCATCCAGAGCTTATCCGCCTTCTGGGCAAGATGAAGTTCAGGACGAGCTATGGCCAGAATGTCCTCAAGCATTCTATTGAGGTTTCATATCTCTGCGGCTTGATGGCATCTGAGCTCGGAGCCGATGCCGCCCTCGCAAAAAGGGCGGGCCTCCTGCATGACATCGGAAAGTCCGTCGATCACGACTTGGAAGGCACTCACGTCTCAATAGGCGCGGCTTTGTGCAAAAAGTACAAGGAATCCGACATTATCATAAACGCAGTTGAATCTCATCACGGCGACGTAGAACCCACGAACATCATATCAGTTATAACCCAAGCTGCGGATGCTATCTCCGCTTCCCGCCCAGGCGCAAGGCGCGAAACTCTCGAGTCCTACATCAAGCGCCTGCAGAAGCTGGAGAACATAGCAGACGAATTCAAGGGCGTTGAAAAGTCCTTTGCCATTCAAGCCGGTCGGGAGCTTCGGATAATCATTATACCTGAAGAGGTAAACGACGCCGAACTTACGCTTCTGGCAAGGGATGTAGCAAAGAAGATCGAAGCTGAACTTGAGTATCCCGGACAGATAAAGGTCAATCTAATTCGCGAGACCAGAGCGATAGAGTACGCGAAATAAACACGGGTTAAAAGGCGGCTGGCGCGTACGCGCCAGCCGCCTTTTAACCTTCTCCTGAACCCGTTGGCGAAGGCTTGCGGAAACAGAAAGCCTCTGTATTTTCTTCTAGGCCTGGGAAAATAGCGGCGAAGAATACAGCCGGGAAATGCCCTGTGAAAAGCAGGCGGACATTGCTTAAGCGCTAGGCGCTGCGGCTTGGCTAAAGTCCGAAAATCCTCCGCTGCCAGCCAGCGAAAGCCCCCGGCAAAGCGCCCGTTCCCGCCGTTTCGAATCTTTTTCCACTATCCAATCCGCAAAATAAAAATGCGTAAAATACCGATGCCAACCGCGCTCGTTGTACCGTCAAGCTCCGAAATAAACCAGCATAAGAGACCCCCCGGATATCATCCGGGGGGTCTCCGCTCGCGCATGACGAGCGGTTTGAAACTGAAGAAATATTCTGCCGTCTCAAACGCGTATGCCGGATATGCCTGGCAGCCTTACTTCTCCTGGAAGCTGTCGCATTCCGTAGCTTTCTTGTCATGAGCCTGAGGCGTGGATGAACCTACCTCTATGTCGTGAAGGGTACAGCTCTGAGCTCCTTCATTGAACTTGCATGTGTTGACATGACACTTGACTTCTTGGTTTGGCATTGTTTTCTCCTCCAGAATTTTTCTAATGGACTGCCTTATGCCGGCTTCGGCGTGATTGCTAAACTTCATATTTAAAAATCCTGCCGATGCCGCCAAAGCGGAAGAATGGCCTGGCTGGACATTTAAGCCTCTAATGTTTCCAGCAATGATTCAAGGCCTTCGCCGCATGTATATTATTTGATTTATACTGCAAAATATTCGTGCAAAATAATAAAAGGTGGACTATAATAGATTACAGTAAAACAAGGAGGTGCGTCAAACGCAGGCCGCTTTTAAGCTCACAAGCTCTTCTATGCTGATTTGCATATTAAACTGCCTGCATCGGGGTTTGAATTTACAGGGCCTCAACGGGCTCTCATGCTCCAAAATACTCGCATTTTACTGCAAATCAGAGGAGTTTAAGCTTCCTGCGAATATGAGATGTATACCAAAATAAAGGAGATTTACAGTCGTCCGCAAACATTCATCGGCAAAGCCGTAAAGCTGGGAGGATGGATCAAAACCTCAAGGGACGGCAAGAACTTTGGCTTCATAGAGTTAAGCGACGGAAGCTTCTTTAAGAGCCTCCAAATCGTATTGGATCATGCGCTGGAAAACTACCATCAGGTAATGAAGCTGACCGTAGGCTCAGCCATAACTGTTTCAGGAGAGATTGTAGAAAGCCAGGGCCAGAAGCAGGCAATCGAAGCGAAAGCCTCGGCGATTGAGATTGAAGGAGCCTCAGATTCAGACTATCCCCTTCAAAAAAAACGGCACAGCTTCGAATACCTTCGTGAAATCGCCCATCTGCGCCCAAGAGCCAACACCTTTCAAGCGGTCTTTCGCATACGCTCCCTCGCGTCGTACGCCATCCACAAATTTTTCAGCGATCGCGGCTTCGTCTACGTTCACACCCCCATCATAACCGGCAGCGACGCGGAAGGCGCAGGAGAGATGTTCAAGGTCACCACCCTTGATCTGGAAGCTCTAAAGAAAAACGCCTCCGGGAAGGTCGACTACCGCGAGGACTTCTTCGGAAAAGCCGCCAATCTCACCGTGAGCGGCCAGCTCAGCGCTGAGACGTTCGCTCTGGCATTCAGGGATGTCTATACCTTCGGCCCGACATTCAGGGCCGAGAACTCGAATACGACGCGCCATGCGGCTGAATTCTGGATGATAGAGCCTGAAATGGCCTTTGCCGACTTGGATAACGACAAGGAGCTCGCTGAAAGCATGCTAAAATTCATAGTGAAATACTGCCTTGAAAATGCTCCTGATGAAATAGAGTTTTTAGGCAAGCATGTTGATTCAGGCCTTCAGGAACGGCTCAATTCTGTGCTCAGCTCAGCTTTCGCCTCTGTAACATACACGGAGGCTGCAAGCATCCTCTCGTCTTCAGGAATGAAATTTGATTATCCGGTTAAATGGGGCATGGATCTTCAAACCGAGCATGAAAGATTTCTCACGGAGCAAGCCTTCAAAAAGCCGATCTTTGTAACAGACTACCCAAAGCAGATCAAAGCCTTTTATATGAGGGCCAACGACGACGGCAAAACAGTGGCCGCCATGGATCTCCTCGCCCCTGGGATTGGAGAAATCATCGGCGGAAGCCAGAGAGAGGAAAGGCTTGAAGTTCTCAAATTAAGAATGGCGGAGCTTTCGCTTAAGGAAGAAGACTACTGGTGGTATCTCGATCTTCGCAAATACGGCAGCGCCAAGCATGCCGGATTCGGAATGGGATTTGAACGCTTGATCATGTATTTGACCGGCATGCAAAACATAAGAGACGTCATCGCCTATCCGCGAACCGCTAAAAACGCTGAATTCTAAAGGCGAGCAATGAAAATTAGCAGGAAGATCTTTCTCATCATAATTTAATGCTTATATATATTTCCTGATCAAGCGGCTAGAGCTTGAATTTCAAGCTATGCCGCTTGATGAGTCATATCTCATGCGTATTTTTATTTAATTAGGCTATAGAGTAAATGCAGATTATATGGTATAATATTAATAAACAGTAATTGTTTCAAATTTAAACACTAATCATTGGATAAAATTATGCCTTTTTTAGATTATATAATAATTTCGTTATGACCCTTTGCGCCGTATGTCCAACGATATGGCAAGAACATTGGGTTTTTCAGATGGCAGAACTCAATTGTTTTGTTAAATTATTAACAGTCATGAGCTTAAGCGCTTGGCCCACTGGCTGGGACTATAAAATATACATTGCCATTAGGTAATTATTGCCAGGCAATAGCTCGATTTTCATTTAAATCATCGGGTTTTTAATTATTTATTTTATTTTTAATTTCAATAAAATTCTGAAAGTGATACATTTATGATTGAACTTTGGCTCGTAAAGCGGTATAGTACATAAAAGAGGATTTATTAAGGAGGTTGCTTCTGGCATGGAAATTTATGAAACACTTCGCTCCGAAAAGGTTTACGAAGGCAAGCTTATAGATGTCGTTCTGGATTCAATAAGACTTCCCAACGGGAAGGAAGCCCTGCGCGAAGTTGTCGTCCACGGTCCGGCGGCGGCTGTGCTGCCTGTAGATTCCACGGGAAGGCTTGTATTGGTCAGGCAATACCGCCACCCTGCAAAATCTATGTCTCTGGAAATTCCGGCAGGCTTGTCGGAGCCTGATGAGGATCCGGCCGCATGCGCAGTTCGTGAACTCTTGGAAGAAACGGGGCTTACTGCTGACAAACTCACTTTTTTATTTAAGTTTTACGCTTCTATCGGGTTTTGCACTGAAATCCTTTATCTTTACATCGCCGAAGGACTCCACGAAGGAGAGCAGAACCTAGATGAAGACGAGTTCGTAACAATCGAGAGGCTGACCCCCGACGAGGTTCTGGAAAATATCGCTTCCGGATGCATCGTCGACGCCAAAACCATCGCCGCTGTGCTGGGATACCTTAACCTGAAGCGTCCAAGCTGATGCAGAGCAGGAGCGAGTTGCACTCCCGATATGGATTGGGAGCGCCACCCGCTGCCATCAGACTATACATATATGGCATGCTATGATAATCTGTTTAGTTATTAGGAAATGTACATTTTTTTGGACGATTAACTAGTCATTTCATATGATTTTTGATCTAAAAATCATCATTTATGATCAAATTATAATATTGCAATCAACATTTGCTTTCTTGCATTTGAAAAGCTTGGCCTTGTAATCAACCATGCTTTATCTCATGTATATTGAAAGCTTTATTGAAACAGTTGTCAAGAATTCATAAAAATCATTATGCTAATTTAGACAAATGCGAAGGCGTGCAGCCTCTTGCACGCTTTCAATGCGCGATTGATATCAATCGCGCTCGCTGCAAAGCAAGCTTCCAGCACAGGAGGCGAACGCACCCGGCGAGCTTGGTGAAGCCAGACAATAAACTCTTATATTCTTGAATTTAGAGGTTAGAAAAATAGGCTGCAACATTATTGCAGGTGAAGAAGCGTCATAGGTGATAATATGAAAGCAACCGCGAGATTTGTTAAAACATTCCGGAAAATTCGGAACTGTTCCGACAACCCTATTTGCATTACTTACCAGTCAAAATAGCATAATATTCTTGCAGAAAAGTTCAAAATTGAAGAGAATATATGTTTAAATTTGCAAACTTATCAATCCATTTATATAATTTATAGATGATGTATATGTTTTAATAATCTATATGGATAGATATGTCAGCATTAACGACAAAATTATTCAAAATGACAGTCACTTTGCAAACCGTCGGAATAGCTATGAAAATTCTATAATCCTATATATTCAGACGCTAGATTCAGTATTCAACCGCTGTAGTCGCATGTTTTCGATCTTGGCTGTAGAAGCGAGGCATCATAAGGGTTCATATGCAAATCAGTTATAGGTTTAAGCGCCTGCTTGCTTATTATAATAAGTCAACTTTTGTTTGACAAAAAATATAGTTAAAATGACTTTTTTATAATTATATACGAATTTTTTCCAGTTTCTAAACATATGCTAATGTAGAGAATTCACTGAAAATATACTTTGCTATGAACAGAAAAGAAATTTTTAAAATCACTTTACCAGCTCAAAAGACGTATATGTATAAATAACGCTATTAATGCACAAATCACTCCTCGATTATTGCGTGATTTAATCATAAAATATATTTATACCTATTTATGATTATCTACCTTCAACAGACAATTTTCGATAAAAGAATTTGTATAGCATAGAGGTCTATTATTCTGGCAATAATTGTTAATTAAATAAGCACAAGCTTAAATAACTGCAAATTCAAACTGTACACTCTTGATTATATAATTAAAACCTGCATTTATAAGTTTAAGGTTTTATCACAATTAATAAAAGAAAATAACTTGCAGCCGCTTTTATTCGTTCTTAATTTGCTGTAATATAATATTTACATAAATTGCGTTTTGCTAAATAAAATTAATAAGCTAGTATTTTTCAGTTTCAAGTTCAGCCTCTTCATCCTGCTCTCAAGCCATGAAGTTTTCTTATGCAAGCCTTTCCCAAGCGCCTATGCGTAGACGCTTGTGAAAGCTTTGCATCATAGTCCGCAGTATGAATGTTTTCAAACCCAGGCAAGCGCATGCCCCTGGTTCTTTCCTCCTCTGCGGAGGGACGGTTGCAAAGCTTTCGGCAGATACCTGCCCTCACTTATGCTAAACGCTTTACTTGAGATTTATTAGGGGAAGGCGTTTGAATCAATCTCATGCCTCAGCGGCTGAAAAGGCAGTCGCCGCTATTAAAGCCTAATCCTCTTCAGACGGCAAAGCCGGATTCACGCTTTTACAGTTTAGCGAGCTGAACTCGCTTGCCGGTCGATGCCGGACAAATGGATTAAGCGTCATAAGAATCCGAAGCCGTAAATCCTCTTGAAGAAGATTTGCCAGGAAACCAAAGCGAGCCGCGTTTTCATGATTGGTTTCGCCCACCCACCAAAACGCGGCGGCGAAAAATCCGATGCGCTGCCGCGCAACTAAGCGACGGCTTTCATTTCTCACAACTGCCCAAGGTGAAAATGATAGTTTTCTACTTGGCCTATGCTCCGCATAGCGGCTGAAAGCTGAGCAACTGAGTTTTCACCGCTTCTCATTAGGATGAGCTCTTATTGCCTTTAGGTCCCTCCCAGCCGGAACTTAAGCTGATAAGAGCAAAGAGCAGAGTCCAGCCGATGCAGCCGACGCAAAACAAAGCGCATGGGAATTTTTCCGCCAGGAAGAACCAGCTTGATTCTTTGCGCCCAGCCAGCAAAGAATAGCTCTCAATCCGCAGGAAAAACTTTATCCTATAGGGGTTCCTGCAGGAATTAGGGGAAAATAAACCCATATTCATCGGCTTTCCTAGATCCTGCCTAGATGGAAAACAAGAGCTTCCGGGATTGTTCGTCAAATTTTATCCGTATCCCGGAAGACTCCCGCGCGTTCGCCTTTGCCAGGGAGAAAGACGGCAAGCAGGAAGCAGCCTTTATAAAAGCGCTTTAAGACAAGCGCAAGCATCTCTGCCAGCTCGAAATTCCCTGAATAAGCGACTGCGGATCTTTAACTACATACAAATGAAATCAATCTTTGCATGCAGATCTGAATTTAGGATTGCCAATGTCGGGCGGCGCAGCTAAAGAAAAATCGCCCCAATGGAGGAAAGAGCTTAGAATTCCAGTTTCAAATTTACTTGATTCTTGCAAGAAAGCGTTTGTTCCTAAATCGCTCATCATCCTAAAGCGTGTTTCGAACGCTTCTAGACTTTAATCATAAAAAGGTTATCCTGAGCATAAAAATAGCCTGTGGGTATAGGCAGATTTCGCAAAGGAGCCTTAATATGGTAAATGCACTTATAACAAGCGCACGACTGAAAGAGCCAAATTTTGCCAGATTTCGTACGGCCGCGCTTATAGCTTGCTTGATTGCAGGTCTTGCGGCAGGCGCTGTACAAGCATTGATTCTTCCCGAAGCGCGCTTTGCGGACATCAAAATTCAGCTGGACGCGCAATTTTCCGGAACTCTTAATAGATCCGACTTATTTGTCGGCGCCGTACTAAAAAACGGAGGTTCAATGCTTTTAATATGGCTTCTGGCATTCGCTCCCCTAGGGGAAGCCGCCGCGGCTGCAGTCCTCTTTGTAAGGGCTATGGGATATGGCTTTACTCTTCTAGTGCTGCGGATGGCAAACTCCGGTTCAAGGACTATATACCCACTGTCTAATCTCAGCATCCAGGGCCTAATGCTGCTTGGCGCGCATTTTTTCCTCTGCCTCTTGAACGCGAGCTTTCGCAAGGAACTCAAAGACGGCAATCTGGATTTCAGGCAGATTACCGAGTATGTATTGATACTTCTAACCGCGCTCGCAAGCGCCGTTCTTGCTGCTATGCTGCAAAGGTAGGCCAATCGCCGCCATTAGGGCTTTTCTCCATGCGGGAAAGTTTCCAGTAAAAAGCACTTTATCATTGTATATTCAATGTCGATATATTATGCAAATGATGTAAAAGGGAGATGATATGAAAATGCAAGCAGAAATAGATAATTATATCTTGTACCTCAGGGACAAAAAAAAGGCGCCGAAGAACACGATGATGTCGTATGAGCGCGATCTCAAGCGATTCAGGGAATACCTCGACGACCAGCATATAGAATCAATCAAGCTGATTGAAACCCAGCATGTTCTCAGCTACATGGCCACACTGGAGAAAGCCGGATTGGCAGCCTCCTCCGTATCTCGCAGCCTTGCCGCCATCCGCTCGTTCTTCCGCTTCTATATATTCATGGGAGTCATAATGTCTGACCCCACATCAACGATTGCTCCGCCCAAAATGGTGAGGAAAGTTCCCGAAATCATGACCCCGGAAGAGGTAGAGCTTCTCCTTGCCGCGCCTAAGTGTGAAGACCTCAAGGGCATTAGGGACAAGGCAATGCTTGAAGTCCTATATGCCACCGGCATAAGGGTGAGCGAGCTTGTAAGCCTTAGGCTTAGCGATGTCGATTTAAATTCCAAGACAATCCGCTGCACCACCGGCGAGCGCGAGAGAAGCATTCCGATTAATGACAGCGCGGTTGCGGCAATAAAGGACTATGTTCATAGAGCCCGCGCGTTCATGGTCAAATCCTCTCTTGAAGATGTCATGTTCGTAAACTGCGCCGGCGTGCCGATGACTCGCCAGGGATTCTGGAAAATCGTCAAGGAATACGCAAAAGCGGCCAACGTGCAGGGCGATATCAGCCCTCACATACTGAGGCATTCCTTCGCGGCGCACTTGCTGGCAGGTGGCGCCGATCTCCAGGTGGTCAAGGATCTTCTCGGCCACATGGACATCTCTGCAACCCAGGTATATGTTCAGAAGAAGCAGCTTGGCATCTAGAGCCTCGCGCGCTTTAATATACGGATTTCATAAAAATTGCCTTTTTTTAGGTAGGCCCTAAAAAAAGGCAATTTTCTATGAAATCAGTATAGGAAGCGAAAAATGTCGCTTTTCCGGCTTCCCCTAAGTGCCTGGGCAGTCTTTACTGGCTTCCAGCAAGTCTCCTGCAACGCCGCCTCCATGAGTATAGAAATGACGCAGCACTTCACCCTCGCTTACTAATTCATCGGCGCCGTTTTCGGATCTGATGGAAAAAAGAGTAAGGCAATCCCAGCGCAGCCTTTCCATCAGTCTCATAATAGGCTCTTTTTCAGTTGCTGAAAGAAGCTTCATATGAAGGGTTTTCTTTTCATCCACTCGATCTCTCAGGAAATACCGGAAAAACTCCAAGTTCAACCTGTATCTCTGCTCCCTCAGCGATCTGAGCATGAACAATGACATGCAGAGGAGGCTGAAATTGTACGGATAGAGCGACACTTGAACAAGCCCGGCCGCAATCATGATGACAGATTGAATCTTTGTCGCCTTGATGACTGCTTTATTGGCTTTTAGCACCCCCAGCGTCTCTCCCAGGGCTATATGGATGATGCGCCCCCCGTCTAGAGGGTGCGCGGGCAGCAGATTGAATAATCCGATTGCCAGGTTTACTTCTGAAAACAATCGGAGCCTGCTTCGAAACATGAAAAACAGAATGATGTTCGAAGCAGGCCCTGCAAGAACTACAGCCAGCCGCTTGGCGAAGCCGAGGCTTTCCATGTCTTTTATTACGGCGCACTCCCCAAGAGGGGTTATGTGAAAGCTCTCGACCTTCAAGCCTAAAGCTTTGCCCAATCCGACATGAGACATCTCATGAATGGTGACTGCCAGCAAGGAAAGCCCGATTTCTTTTCCAAAGCCGAAAAGCGCGGCGGTAATGATAAAAGGGATGAAAAGTGGATGCAATCTGACTTTCAAGGTTCCGCCCTCTAATGATTTCAATAATCTCCGGATACAGCGGCGATTTTACTTAAAATGTCTTCATCTATCCTAAAATCCCCGGGTTCAGCATCTCCAGAAGCTTCCGGGCTTCCTGCTTGAGATGCCAAGCCATCCGCGTTTTCAGCATTCTCAGAATCATTCAAAACGCCTCCGAAAATAGTTTTCACTGATGTCTTGGCCGTATCCACGGCAGACTTTACATCTTCAACGGTAGTCTGTTCCTGAATGGCATTTTTCACAACTGAGCTTATTTCATCTGCAAGCGGCGAGTCAATCAAGTTTATCACCAGCGCGGCAGCCAGCAAAAGTCCGCACACTATAAACTGCATGATGACCCTTTCGGCTAGCTTGCCGCTTCTTTCCCCTCTCGAGTACGCGCCGCGGCTCGGATTGCGGCGCGCGCCGCCTGCATAGGCGCTGGAGTGGACGTCCCTATCCGCGACTGCGCTTGCGCCCGCAGGCCTTGAGGCCTTTACGCGCCGATAATGAGCTCTCTCCATTGTATTCCACCTCCGCGGTTCATTTAGAACAATCTATGCCGGCACAGTCCAAAATATACCGACGCTCAGCCAAACGCACCGATTTTGAGCTTGATTGCCCCCTTTCAATGCGCGATTGATATCAATCGCGCTCGCTGTACCGTGAAGCTTAAACAGGAGCAGCAAACCAAAGAACTCATAAGAATTCGGTGCTGTCGTCTCCTTCCCGATGCCTAAGAGATCCCTGACGCCTTCAGTCCCGCGCGGTTTTTTCTTATCGCCCAGCATAAATCCGACTGCTTCTCCATCGGCCGTGATGGCCAACCTAACAGGAATGGTTCTGCCAAGCGCACCTGCCTCCTTCAGGCTGGATAATCCACTCGGCGTTAGAGCCATAATACTTTCATATCGACGCGTCACCCCTTTTTGCGGAGGGCAGGCGCGAACTCCCGGGTGCGAATCACCCGAGATTTTCTCCCTGTTATACCGCTTTTCATCAAATGTTCCTTTTTTTGTTGACTGTCCATTGAGTGGTGCGAAATGCCGTTTCGGCATTTCGCACTAGCAGTATAATCAAGCTAAAAAAGGTAATTTAGTACGAAAATACACTATATGGACATTTGTCCATGCCTCAAACACACAAATGGCTTAATATTTTCATCCTTAATGGTGAAGCGAAGCTTCATAGGGGTTTATATGAAAAGCAGTATAGCTATATAACCAAGCTCTAAAAAAGGCAGTTTTCTTCGAAAAACAGTATAAATACGCACTCCAGCGTAGTCAAACGCACTGTCAGGGCTCAAGCGTCCTTTATGCAAATCGGAACTTAGGAGTGCAAATCAGTCAGTAAGCATGAAGCGCCCATGGCAGGCATCGATATGGGTCTCTACCGCAAATTGAGCTTTGCTCCATATTCCATTCTCAATGCGCCCGCCGAAAAAATGCAGACCTAAGAAATGATTCTTGCGATGTTTGTTTTTAGTATTTACACAAAGATGTTTTAGTGGTAAACTTTATCAGGATTTGCATGTTAAACGAAAAGAACGTTCGTGTATACTCACGCGGCGCAAACACTGATTATTAAGTGCAGGCGGGCTATAGAGCAAAGCCCGCGCCTGAGCCGCACAGGCGTATACGCTTGTTTTTTTCGGGCAGTATATGCAGTGCCGCAACGCAAGCGGGACGCTTTAAGCGTCAAGACTACTCGCTCGCTGTATAATCAAGCTCAAAAAAAGGCAGTTTAGTGCGAAAATACATTTTATGGGCATTTGTCCATGCTTCAAATACACAAATGACTTAATATTTTCACCCTTAGCGGTGAAGCGCAGCGTCATAGGGGTTTATATGAAAAGCATTATAATTGATATACTGATTTGCTGCCTTATGCATCTAGTGCGGTTCTACAGCATGCATATCCCACATGCATATTTCACGTGAGAATCAGCCTGCGCCTTCAGCGCAGACTTTACAGCGGACGAATTTTTGCCGCGTTCAACGTTTCGATGCTGAAAAGCTATACCGATTTTCATGCAATGTTACCTTTATAGCTTGATTATCCATTGAGTGATGTGATTGATATCGGCATTTTGCACTCGCTGTATAATCAAGCTGTAAAAAGGGCAATTTAGTGCGAAAATCAGTATAATAATCGTCCCCCTGCGCGGAATATGCGACGGGTGGCTTCAGTTTCGAGGCGAGCATTTCGGGCTGCTCCTCTGCGAAAATCTGCTTTAATCGGCGCATTTTCAAGTTTTGCGGCATAATGCGGCGTTATCGCATGAACAATCAAAATAGAGTGGAGGAAAGCGCAGGCAGCGCTTAGAGTCAAGCGTTCTTTGGAGTCTTCCAAGGATGCTTGCTCCTAAGCCGAAGCTGCGGCGCCTGCGCAGTGTATAATGAACACAGAGAATCTTAAAAAATCTTATGATAATGACAGCATTACATCCCTTAAAGGGGCGGATCGAGTTCGCAAGCGCCCATCCGTCATCTTCGGCTCAGACGGGCTGGATGGATGCGAGCATTCCATCTTTGAGATAATCTCCAACTCAATTGATGAAGCTCGCGAAGGGTACGGGCGTGTCATCGAAATATCCCGTCACAGAGACTGTTCCGTAACAGTTAAGGATCATGGCAGAGGCTGCCCTGTGGACTATAACCCTACAGAAAAGAAATACAACTGGGAGCTGGTGTTCTGCGAACTTTACGCCGGCGGCAAGTTCCAGAACAACTCTGAGGAAAGCTACTCTTTCAGCCTGGGTTTGAACGGCTTGGGCCTTTGCTCCACGCAGTACAGCTCAGAGTTCATGGACGTGGACATATACAGGGACGGATGCCATTACATGCTCCGCTTCGAAAAAGGAGAAAATATCGGGGGCCTCATCAAGGAGCCGTGCCGATCTGTAGGAACAGGCTCCATCATCCATTGGCGTCCTGACAGGGAAGTTTTTACTGACATAGATGTGCCGTTGTCTTATTACCTGGACGCGCTTAAAAAGCAGGCCATTGTAAACGACGGGCTGCGCTTCGAGCTATATGACGAGGAGACTGATGAGACCTACTCATTCTGCTATGAGAACGGAATACAGGACTATATCTGGGAAATCTCAGAAGGTCAAAGGCTCACTGACCCTTATACGCTGCGCTATGAGACCAAGGGAAGGGATCGGGAGGACAAGCCGGATTACAAGCTCAAGTTTCAAATAGCTTTCTGCTTTTCAAATGAACTCAGCAAAATAGAGTATTATCATAACTCCAGTTTTCTGGAATATGGAGGTTCTCCTGATAAAGCCGTCAAATCCGCCTTCATGTGGGCTATTGAAATGTACTTGAAAAACGCCGGCCTCTACAAGAAAGATGAAAAGAAAATAACCTTCACGGACATAGAAGACAGCTTGATATTGATATCATCCTCTTTCTCCACCATAACAAGTTATGAGAACCAAACGAAAAAGTCCATAACAAACAAATTTATACAGGATGCCATGACAGATTATCTCAAAAAACAGCTTCCCGTTTACTTCATAGAAAATAAGATGGAGGCGGATAAGCTGGCCGCGCAAGTGATGGTAAACAAGCGAAGCCGAGAAACCGCTGAAAAAACAAGGGTATCCATCAAAAAAAAGCTGACGGGCTCCATCGACATAAACAACAGGGTCGAAAAATTCGTCAACTGCCGCACCAAGGACTTGAACCGCAGGGAAATCTACATCGTAGAGGGAGATTCAGCAATGGGTTCTTGCAAGCTTGGCAGGGACGCCGAATTTCAAGCCATCATGCCTGTTAGGGGAAAGATTTTGAACTGCTTGAAAGCTGACTATGACAAAATATTCAATTCTGACATCATCACAGATCTGCTGAGAGTTTTAGGATGCGGAGTGGAAATTCACACCAAGCACAACCACGATCTGAATTCCTTCGATCTGAGCCAGCTTAGGTGGAGCAAAATCATTATATGCACAGACGCCGATGTCGACGGCTTTCAGATAAGAGCCCTGATACTGACCATGCTTTACAGGCTTGTGCCGACTCTCATTGAGGCTAAAAAGGTCTTCATCGCAGAGTCGCCTCTATATGAGATAAACGCGGGAAAGAAAACATTCTTCGCCTATACCGAAAAGGAAAAGGCTGATATAACCGCAAAAATCCCAGGCAAGTTCACAATTCAAAGATCAAAGGGGCTGGGAGAGAACGAGCCCGATATGATGTGGCTCACTACAATGAACCCCGAAACCAGAAGGCTCATTCAGGTTGTTCCTGACGACGCGGCGGATACGCAGTCAATGTTTGAAATCCTCTTGGGAGACAACCTTAAAGGGCGCAAGGAATTCATAGAGCGTCACGGTCACAAGTACATCGATTTCAGCGAGATAGTGTAAGCGCCTCTCAATAGCGATTCTTTGCAGTCCGGCGCGCGGCGCTTCATCTGCCAAGTTGGGTTTTGAAAGCGCTCGGACAGGCTTTCGCGCATACTAAAAGAAAAACAGGTGAGAATTTTGGCCGGAAGAAAGAAAACAGGAGAAGATTCCAACAAGCATCATGCGGAGGTCATGGAGCAGAAAATCGTCTCAGCCTTGGAAACCAATTACATGCCCTACACCATGAGCGTAATAATCTCCAGGGCGATCCCTGAGATTGACGGATTCAAGCCGGCTCATCGCAAGCTTTTGTACACCATGTACAAAATGGGACTTCTCACTGGCAACAGAATCAAGTCCACTGATGTTGTAGGCCAGACCATGAAGTTAAACCCTCATGGAGACCAAGCAATCTATGAGACCCTTGTCAGGCTCACCAGGGGAAATGACGCGCTCCTTCACCCATTCATCGACTCCAAGGGCAATTTCGGAAAGCAGTACTCCAGGGACATGGCATATGCCGCCAGCAGATACACGGAGGTGAAGCTTGACGCCATTTGCGCCGAAATCTTCAAGGACATCGATAAAAACGCCGTTGACATGATAGACAACTACGATGGCAGGATGAAAGAGCCGATGGTTTTTCCAACAACCTTTCCAAACCTTCTGGTGACTCCCAATCAAGGCATAGCGGTTGGAATGGCAAGCCAAGTCGCGAGCTTCAACTTAAAGGAAGTATGCTCGGCTGCCATTCACTATATAAAAGACAAGAACTGCCAGATTTCGAAGTATCTTCTGGCGCCGGACTTCTCAACCGGAGGACAGCTGATATACAACCAAGCTGAACTGGAAAGCATTTACGCCACCGGCAGAGGCGGATTCAAGATTCGGGCGAAATACCGGTACGACCAGAAAAACAGCTGCATAGAAATAACAGAGATCCCCTACTCCACCTCGATCGAATTCATAATCGACAAGATTACGGCTCTGGTCAAGTCCAACAAGATAAGAGAAATAATAGACGTCCGGGATGAGACGGATCTCAACGGGCTCAGGATAACTCTGGACGTAAAAAGAAGCTGCAACCCCGATCACCTCATGCACAGGCTGTTCAACATGACCTCGCTTTGCGACGTGTTCAGCTGCAACTTCAATTTTCTTATAAACAAAAGACCCAGAACAATGGGAATCAGTGAGATTTTAGATGAGTGGATAGCATTTAGAATTGAATGCATAAGACGGCAGGTTACATATGACATAGGAAAGAAAACAGAAAAAATGCACCTGCTGGAAGGTTTATCGCTCATACTCCTTGACATCGACAAGGCAATTCGAATCATTCGCCAGACTGAAGAAGACTCTATGGTCTTGCCAAACCTTATGGCTGGATTCTCAATCGACCAGCTTCAAGCTGAATATATTGCCGAGATCAAGCTTCGAAACCTGAATAAGGAGTACATCCTCTCCAGAACCGCAGAGCTGGATTCCCTTAGGAAGGAGATTTGTGATCTCAAAGCTCTTGCGGGAAGCGACGAGAAGATCAAGGATCTCATATGCATCCAATTGAAAGAGATTTCCAAAAAATACGGCAAGCCCAGACGCACGGAAATCATAGCCGAAGAGCAGGTGCAAGACATACCGGATGAAGTTCTCATTGAAGACTACGGTATAAAGCTATTTCTCACAGAGCACAGCTACTTTAAGAAAATAGCCCTGAATTCCTTGAGATATTCCGCTGATCAAAAGCTGAAGGATGATGACTCCATTATACAAGAGATTGAAACCACCAATAAGGCTGAAATCATCTTCTTCTCAAACAAATGCAGCGCCTATAAAGCCAAAGCCTATGACTTGGCGGACTGCAAAGCCTCCGGCATGGGTGAGTACCTAGCCAACCTTTTAAGCCTTGAAGAAGGCGAACGCATTGTATACATGGCTACAACCGCTGATTACAGCGGCTTTATGCTCTTTGCCTTTGAAAACGGGAAGGCGGCGAAGGTCAATATGGAAAGCTATAAAACCAACAGGAAGAAGATATCAAACGCCTATTCCGACAAAGCCAAGCTGATTTTCGCTGAAAAAATAGACGAGGATCAGGAGTACGCTTTTTTGCGCAATGATTTCAAGCTGCTTGCGGTAAACTCCAGCCTGATAGCCGCGAATGCCACAAAAAACACCGCGGGAGTTCAGGTGATTAACCTCAGGAAGAATACTTTTCTAAAAAAAGCTTGCCACTGCAGCAATCTTACACTGGAGAATCCCAAATACTATCTTGCAGATAAAATCCCTTCTGCAGGGCATTTCATCAATGACAAAGAAAGGGCGGCAAACGCTCTTTGACATGCTGATTCGCATATGAAGCCGCCTATTTAGCTTAACTGTACAGCAACCGCTTACCTTGAAAGCGCTGAATTGTGCATTTAAGAATATCAGCGCCAGCAGACAGTCAAAAAAAAGTTTTTGCCTGCAAATATTTTCATTTTCATAAAAAACAGCCATTTTTAGAGCTTGATTATACAGCGGGCGCGATTGATATCAGCGTTTAGCACCTAGAAAGCGGATAAAAAAACTAAAAAAGGAACATTTGATTAAAAGCGGAATAGCATATGCCTGAACTCAAGAGATAGCGCCAAAATAAGGCCTGATTATCCAAAGCTTCTACGGATAAACAGGCCTTATTTTTGGCGCTTGCAAGAAAATCTTATAGACTAAAAACTATTTCAGCTTGGCTGTACAGCGCCTCTCAAGGTACATATTACTGCAAATCGGCATAGCTTTACATTCTTAGACTCTGATTCCGCATTTTAGGGCGCTGCTTAAGCTTTCACTAAATCTGTCACGCTTATTTTTTCACGGAATGCTGGATGCGCGCATTTAAGAATATCAGCATCAGAAAAACCTATCCTGAAAACGCCTGTCCATCAGCGCCGGGCATTTCAGAAAGCCCGTGCGCATTGGGGTGCGTCCGGCGAGCAGAATCCGGCCTATGCCTCCGTCGACATTGACGGACATGCTCTTGCACTGCGCAAAGCGGCATGGAATCTTCCAGATATCCGCCTCTGATATTAAGAAAATGCAAAGGCGCTTCAGAGCACGGCATTCCCAGCGAAAACTCTTTTTTGTTCACTGCTTCAAAACAATTCAGAACATAAATATACCGCTTTTCATCAAATGTTCCTTTTTTGGAGCTTGATTATCCATTGAGTGGTGAGAAATGCCGATCTCGGCATTTGCACTCGCTGTATAATCAAGCTCCAAAAAAGGTAATTTTAAATGAAATGCAGTATAATATGTAGATGAAAACAATTTTCAGTTATAAATTTCGGTTATTAGCTGAGATATAGTCGGGATCCATTTTCAATTCAACAATGCTTTGATTTTGAAGAAAACCTTTCTTTCCCAGGCCTCCGCCATCGCCAGCCCATTTCGTATCTTAAGAAGAATTCAAACCACAGCCAATTCACTTGCTTTTCGGAGGTTCTCTGAGATCATCTTCAGGATCGAAGCGGAACCCACCTCTCTTGGCTCCGCAATGAGTGCAGAACAAGACCCCCTCCTTCAGCCTTTGCCCGCACTTGCGGCAAATGGCCTCGCTTGGCTCGTCAAGAGCGATAGACTTATCTTGGCTAGCTTTTACGTCCACTCCAAACTTTTTGACCATAAGAGCGCCCCCTTGTCACTTTGCTTGAATAGGAAAACAGCTAGATTCTTCCGTGCCGCTTTCATATTTTCAAGCACAGATAGGCCTGTTAATTGAACCGCCTCGCATGCCCAGATTCAAGCTCTGCAACGATTCACAGCCTGTAAGCCCGGCAAACATGCCGGCTTGCAACAGTATACGCAAGCTATGCGTTTGAAGCTTTCCCAACCGCCTACGAACCTTTGATTTGCATCCTTATGCCACTATTTGAAGCTTGACTGTCTGCTGGCGCTGATATTCTTAAGTGAAGAATTCAGCGCTTTCAAGGCGCGATTGATATCTATCGCGTTCGCTGAATAATCAAGCCAAACTTGGCAGTTTCATATGCAAATCAGTATAGCAAACATTCAAGTTCCTTTAATCATCGTTGGCAACGACCATACTAGTTATTATAAGATTATTGCCTGTACTTGTCAATATAAGATTATATAAGTGTTAAATTTCTAACAGATGCATTAAACTTAATATAATCTATATTTGTAGCTAATATTACAAATATTATCTAAAATATATCATCTGCAAAATACAATTTAAATGGTATTACATATGAATATTGCAATAAGATTGAAAAAAGTGAATTGACCAAATGAAAAAGTTCAGTATACCTAAGCATATCCAAAAATACGCCTTAACGCAGTTCCTTCCCTCTTAAGCTAGAAAGCTAAACAATTAAAACAGATGCAAACTCAGATGGGCCTTATCACAGGATGGGAGTTTACAGATGTTTTTCAGCATTTATACTGCTTTTCATATGAAATTACCTTTTTTGGAGCTTGATTATACAGCGAGTGCAAAATGCCGAGTTCGGCATTTCGCACCACTCAATGGATAATCAAGCTCCAAAAAAGGAATATTTTATGAAAAGCGGTATAGCAGCGAAAATTCATCCTCTAGAATCATTGCAACTCTTTGATAGCGCTTTTCTACCTTCTGACACCCTGAAAATAAGCGGCTGAATCCTTGATTGAAGGAAAAGGCTAATTCCTTTTTTACCATAAATCTGATGTCATCACTTGCATTGACCTCAAAAGCTGCTTAGTTTATAATGGTTTCAATAGATTCTATGGATGCTCAGCCATTACCTCAAAGGCTGGCCAAGAACCATTTTCAATTGCAGAAGAGCTTGAATGGGGCTTCGCCTCATCAATGAAAATAAAATCAGGGCAGTTCAGAAGGCATCTTTCAATCCGACATGCCTCCTGAAGATACGCCTTTAAGAAACAATGGAGAATAATGCATTCAAGCCACATCGCGGCATAAATCAAGGAACGGTGTGATGTTTTGTCTAGTGCTGCAAGTCTCAAACAAGTAATATTACCTTAACATAATATAGATTTCTGAATTTGCAAAAACCCGACCCCAAAATCAGGACAATTTAAGGCCCATTACATAATGCGTCAACTGGTGTTTTGTGGCGTACAAAATGCAGCTCTGCTTAATTGCAATAAGTTGCAAATGTCGAATTGCGCTGAATAATTGAATAAATTACAATCTCTCCAAGTCAAAATTAAATGATATTTTGCTGAATCAAATCGAATTTGACAAAATATCAACTAAAAATTGATTTAATTTAATGAAATTTAATTTATTCTGCCTGTTATTGTTGATATTTGCGCGTCTGCAAAGCTTCTTATCCGGTGTACAACTGAGATAAGGAGACGGCTGTATGAAAACCCACAGCGACGCGCCGAGCGAAGAAGAATTGAGGAAAAGGCTGGGGCGCAGGCCCGCCCCTCCCGCCCCGGCCCAGGCGAATCCGAGCGAAGAGCAGAAATTGTCGAATGAACTCTACTATGCAAGATACAGGTTGCAGCTCGAAATCGTCCGGAAAAACCCGGAAATTGAAGTTGTCAGAAAATTCGAGCCGGATCTGCAGGCCTTCCTTTCGAAGGCCTGCGGCAGCCGCTCCGGCGAGCCTTGCCGGGGAGCGCCGCGAAGGCGCCGTCCGGCTTGCGGGACGGCGCCTTCGGCCTGGTAGCGTCCACGCTCGCGCCGTGGTCAAAAGAGCCGAAGAGCCAGCTTTGGATCGCGGACGGCGGCGGATTTGGTTTCGGCCTAATCCCTGAATCTCTGCTAGGCGCAGACCTTACCAAACCCATCTCATCCGCGCCGAGTTTGCAGCGGTCGAGGTCAAGGCATACGAGACGCTGTCCGGCGTAAAAGCCATTCCCGCCGTAAATAACACATTCACAGACACAAACAATGTTGAGGCGCTGAAAGCCTACAATGACTGTATCACCGCAGGCACGGCGGCGGACAAATTTACGCCCGATGTACTTCTCAACCGCGAGCAATGCGCGACCATGCTGACCTGCATATTCAAGAAAGTTTCCATCGCGGGGTGGACGCTTGCGACAGACAGCCAGTTTACATAGACATGCACCAAGCCCGCGCCGTTTCCGCTTCCGGATGGAAATACCGCTCTACGGGCAACTTGCACAGGCTCACTATACCGATATTCATCAAATGTTCCTTTTAAGGCAATTTTCAATGAAAATCAGTATATCTCATAGAATACCGGCAGGCTTGGCAGCACCTCGTGTTCTCTATGTTGGCGAGATAGCGCGGGTCAATCCCGACAGTTTCCGCAAAGGCTCTTTGGGACAGGCCCAAACGCCCTGCGCGCTTCTTTCAAGTCCGCGCCGAGATTTGCATACGGAGCACGGTTGCGCTCTCTTGGCATATCACGGCACCCCCATACATTGTATATGCCATATATGAGTATGGAATGATGTTATATGCGCGCCATAAGTGCATAAAATACTTCATATCGCATTTTGCATTTTTCGAGAATTTGAAATATAATGGGGCAATAAAGCTTTGATGCGAGGTGGGCTTATGGATTATCTGAGGGTCAGAAAGGTCGGAGAAAAGCGGGGAGTTACCGGGTGTATGGTCACATATTACTGCGAAGCGGAGCGCATACCAGGCGCGGTAAAAAAGTGCAGTCTCTGGCTTATCCCTGCCGATGCGTAAAAGCCTGCGGACGGCAGGACGAAAGAGAGGAAAAACCGTGAGTAATATTTTAATCGTAGAAGACGATAAGGCTCTCAATCGCGGCATCGCCCTTGTATTCCGGCAAGACGATATGAACATCAAGCAAGCCTATGACTTGCAAACGGCAAAAGAGCATTTTCAGTCCTCTAAATTGGACTTGATTATCCTTGACATCAATCTGCCTGACGGAAACGGCCTGGACCTTTTAAAGGCTGTCCGCGCTTCCTCTAATGTTCCTATAATTTTTCTGACCGCTAATGATATGGAGGTCGATATTGTTACGGGCTTTGAACTCGGCGGTGACGATTACATCACGAAGCCGTTTAGCTTGATGGTCTTGCGGGCGCGCGTTATGGCCGCTCTCCGCAGAGGGAGCGCGGGCGGGGAAAATCGCGTAACGACAGGCAACTTGATTTTTGACTTTGACAGGATGGAATTTTCAAAGGCGGGACAAGCGATTCAGCTTAGTAAAACCGAGCAGAAATTATTGCGAAAGCTTGTAGCCAACAAGGGAAATATCCTCACCCGCGAGCAGCTCATGGAAAGCCTATACACAAACGAAGCTGAATTTGTGGATGATAACGCTCTTACCATGACAATCAAACGGTTGCGCGGGAAAATTGAGGACAATCCAGCGTCCCCCTTTTACATCAAAACCGTTTACGGGCTTGGGTATATTTGGACGGGGGGCGAAATGAAATGATAATGCCCGCGCTTGTATTCGCCCTGCTTTTCGTTGTAGCGCTTGCCTATATCGTTTGGCAAAAAAGGCAGTATCAGAGCTTGTTCACACGGCTGAACAAGCTCTTTGACGACGCTTCAAACGGAGAAATTCGCACAGTCAGCTATGATGAAAGCGTTGCGTCCGCTCTGGGCGAAAAAATCATGCGCTACATTGCCGCGAACAAGGCGCATCTCGCAAGCGTTCAGGACGAACGCAACAAAATCAAAACCCTCATATCTGATATATCCCACCAAACGCGGACACCTGCTGCCAATATCCTGCTTTACAGCGGATTATTGCTTGAAAATGAAAATTTGGACGAATCCGCCGCGCAGATGGCGGGAGATATCCAGTCCCAAGCCGAAAAACTGAAATTTCTGCTTGACGCGCTTGTGAAAATGTCGCGCCTCGAAACGGGCGTTTTGACTGTGGAAGCGAAACCGCAACCCGTGAAGCCTCTCATTTCAGCCGCCGTTTCGGAGGCGTACCCGAAGATTACGGAAAAGAGCATAGATTTAACCGTCAGCGCAGATGAAGGCCTGTTCGCGCATTTTGACATGAAATGGACGAAAGAAGCGTTTTATAATATTTTGGAGAACGCCGTTAAATACACGGACGCGGACGGCAGCATAAAAATCAGCGCGACAAGCTATGAAATATTTGTACGGCTTGATGTTGCCGACACCGGGGTGGGAATCAGCCCGGACGAATACACCGATATTTTTAAGCGGTTTTATCGCTCTCCGCGCACAAGGGAGCAGGACGGCATCGGCGTTGGGCTTTACCTTGCGCGTGAAATTCTTGCCCTGCAAGGCGGCTATGTCAAAGTTGCTTCCGAACCCGGAAAAGGGAGCGTTTTCTCCGTATATCTTCCTAAACAGTAAATCTGTCAAAACTGTTATATTTCCGTTAGTTTTCAGATAGATTCGCCCTCTATAATAAAGCTGTAAAGACGGGAGGCATTCAGATATGGAAATACTGAAAACACTGGACTTGGTGAAGCATTACGGGGCGGGCGATAACGCAGTCCGCGCCCTGGACGGCGTGAATATCTCCGTGCAAAGCGGGGAATTTGTAGCGGTTGTCGGTACAAGCGGGAGCGGAAAAAGCACGTTGCTTCATATGCTCGGCGGGCTTGACCGCCCGACAAGAGGGAAAGTGTTTGTTGCGGACAACGATTTATTCAGTATGAATGACGACGCGCTTACGATTTTTCGGCGCCGCAAGATAGGTTTTGTGTTCCAAAGCTATAACCTTGTCCCTATTCTCAACGTGTATGAAAATATCGTTTTACCAGCAGGACTAGACGGCGGCGCGGCAGACGCGGAATATATCAGCAGCATTATCGAGGCGTTAGGGCTTGCCGATAAGAAAAACAGCTTGCCGAACAATCTTTCTGGCGGTCAGCAACAGCGCGTAGCCATAGCCCGCGCCTTGTCCGCAAAGCCCGCTATCATACTGGCGGACGAACCGACAGGAAACCTTGACACCAAAACGAGCGGCGAAGTCGTCCTGTTGTTGAAAATGATGAATGAACGATTAAAGCAAACGGTTGTTATGATTACCCACAATGAGGAAATCGCGCAGACGGCAGACCGCATTATCCGTATTGAGGACGGCAAAGTGGTATAGGAGGGAAAAAGCTGATGATAAACGTGGCAAACAAGCGTATAATACGCACATTGGCTTTTCGGCAAATTAAAGCCGGGGAAACCCGTAACCTTTTCGCCATTGCCGCTATCGTGCTGACAAGCGTTCTCATTACTGCCGTCGTAACATTGGGCTTTAATCTGATGGACGCGAACATGCAAATGATGATGAAGCAGAGCGGGCAGACTGCGGAGGTATCGTTTCAGTATCTTGCCGAGGACGAAGCGGCGCGCATCGCCGCCCACCCGCTTGTGAAAGAATACGGCATTTCAAAATATATCGGATTTGCAAGCGGAGACGAGTGGAGTCAAACGCCGCTCGAAATCCGAACAGCGGACGCGAAACACGCAGAGTTTACATTCAGTACGCCGACCGCCGGCAGATTGCCGGAAGCGGAAAACGAGGTGGCGATTAAGTCTTGGATGCTTGACGCTCTCGGTTTGCCCCGCGAAATCGGCGCGGCCTTTCCGCTGTCATTTATGATTGGCGGCACACAGCATAATTTGAGTCTTACCGTTTGTGGCATTTGGGAAGATGATTACTATATACACCCCTACGGAACCGCATATATTTCCGGGACGCTCGCGGACAAACTGCTTGCTGGAACCGATATAGAGGAAAGCCGCCATAATGGGACGTACAGCGGCGTGATACAGCTTGCCGCGAACCTAAACGGGCGGCAAGGAGATTTGCAGGGCAACTTAGACAAACTCACATTGGAAGCCGGGCTTGATGCGGAATTAACTGCGCCGAGGGTAAATTACGCATATGCGAGTTCCGCGTCCGATACGGGAACCATCGCGGCTATCGTTTTGATACTGGTGATTGTGCTGATAAGCGGCTATCTTTTGATTTACAACATTTTTTATATTTCAGTCGCAATGGACATCAAGCATTACGGTCTGCTGAAAACCATAGGAACCACAAGAGCGCAGATAAAGCGCATTGTGAATATTCAAGCGTTTATTTTCTGCCTTATCGGCATTCCGATTGGCTTGTTGTTGGGATATTTGCTTGCAGTTCTCCTGTTCCCGCTCATGCTTGCGGCGACAACGCTTGACGCTTCTCTTTCCACTTCCGCCACGAATCCGCTCATCTTTCTTGCCGCCGCGCTGCTCGCGCTCATAACGGTTTTTATCAGTTGCAACCACCCGGCGAGAATCGCCGGAAGAATCAGCCCGGTTGAGGCTACGCGATACACGGCGGCCTCCACGCAAAAGCGAACGACAAAAAGCGGTTATAATGGCGCAAGTGTGGCGCGCATGGCGTATGCCAATCTGTTCCGCAACAGGAAAAAGACCATTATCACGCTCGCGTCCGTTTCTTTCGGCTTGATACTGTTTAACGTCGTGTTCACGTTCACAAACAGCTTTGATGTGGATAAAACAGTCGCGGGCTTTATACAAGGCGACTTTCTAATTGCGGACGGGTCATATTTTAGCGGCGGGAACAGCTATTATTCCCCGACCTATACCTTGACAGAGGAAGCCATAGAGAAGTTGGCCGGGCTTGATGGCGCGGCGCACGTCGCGGAAGTATATCACGAAGTTGCGGAGGGACAGACAGCCGGCGCAGGTACGCCCGTACCCGCATTGACTTACGGCTTGGATGAGCATTGGCTTGACATTTTAGAGGGAAATGTTGTCGCGGGAGTATTTGACCGCGGAAAATTCCTTTCGGGAGAATATATCGTTATCGGCGCTGACATGCAAAATTCTTTAAGCGTTGGCGACACCGTAAACCTTAATTTCAAAGGAGAATCAGGCGGCAAACAATATGAGGTCATGGCAAAGGTGGATTACAGCGGCGCGGTAAACGTCTTATCAGCCAAATATATAACAGGCGCAGGGTTTTCCGCTTATCTGCCGGAAACAGAGTTTACGGCGCTCCCAAAAGCCAATATCATGTCGGCAACGGTAATCGCGGACGGCGGAAATGCCGCTTGGTTGGGTGAGAACATCAAGGCGGTTCTCGCGGGCATTCCCGAATTGGATTTTCGTTCGCGGACAGACTATGAGGCTGAAATGGAAAACAGCAACAGGCAGATAGCGTTTGTCGGCGTTGCCTTATGCGTGATAATTCTTCTGATTGGCGTCCTTAACTTTGTAAATACGGTTATCACGAACATTTTATCTCGGAAATATGAATTTGCCATGTTGCAGGCAATCGGCATGACGGCAAGGCAGAGCAAAAATATGTTGGTGTTGGAATGCGTGTATTTCGAGTTGATAGCGGCGGCAATCTTTATAAGCGTTGGATATGGGGCAAGTTTCGGGATTGTGCGTTTGCTCGCGGAAAACACGGCGGCATACACCTATGAGTTTACGGCGTTGCCGTTTCTATTCTGTTTCCCTTTGCTCGGACTGATAGCTTTTGCATTGCCGCGACAGATATACCGGGGCATATCAAAGAACAGCGTAGTTGAAAGGTTAAGGGAAATTGAGTGAGTGAATCGAAAAATTAATTGCTTCTGATGCCTGAGGGCAAATAAAAAAGCCGTCATTAGGCAAAGATGGTGTTATTTCTAAAGGAAGAACCCATAGTCATAAGGCGGCTTTGAGATAAGACGGCAGGGCCGCAGTTTCCATTTTTCAAAAAAACGAATTTTGGAATGTGCATTAAGTTCGCCCTTTTTACGGCGCACGGCGGCAGTCAGTTAGGAGGTTCCGAAACGGCTTGCCGCACGGCGTCGGTATGCCCTCGGCAGTTAGAAGCTCGGCGATTAAGTGCAGGGTGCTGCCTTCGAGGAACATCTTATAATGAATCACACAGACACAGCTTGATCTTCGTCTGAACTGATCTTCAAAGAAAATGGTTCATGTAAAATGAAATGCAACAGATACAGCCAGTAGAAATCCATAGGGAAGCACGGCGTCATTTAGTTTGCGAAAACAAAAATGCAGAGGCGGATCCCTGTGGATCAATGCAAGCGCAGCGCAGAAAGCCGGACGCTTCAACGCCTGCCGCCGTTCGGGCGCGGGGAGATCAAGGCGCTTTCGGGGGAGGGGCCCGGCGCGCCGGCCATCGCGGCGGGGATCGGCGGGGGCGAGGCCGCCGCCGGCCGCGGGACAGAGCGCGGGACGGCGAGGCGGCCGGACGGCGGTTCGGCGGAGAGGTTCGAGCATTTC
>JAISZB010000098.1 GCA_031269465.1 Clostridiales bacterium
TCCTTAGTCTATTTTTTAAGGAAAAACATCCCAGCCTTTTTATTGCGTTTTCCCAGTTTGCCTATATTCAAGATAATTTCCTCAAAAAAAAGCGGGAGGCCGCCCGCCATTTCAGGCGAAGGCTTCCTGGTTTCGTAAAAACAGGCGAAATCAGGAATAATCTAGACTTTTGAATTGTTTTAAATCCATATGGAAATGTATCGGCAGCGCCCCCCAAAGGAATATTGCGCCCGTCAGCAAAATCCAGGAATATTAAGAAAAATCCAGGTTCTCCCTAATATTTGACCTCTCTATTGGAATAAAAGTCCATTTATGTGATTTAAATACATACAACTCACCACTGTCCAGTTTCGGGGCGCCGCGGAGATTCCTTGCATTCTTAACCTGCACCGCCCTACTGGGCCGAAAGGGGATCATATTCCATTTCGGCGGGGAAAACTCAATCAGGGACAATATTCTCAAAATATCCAGCTTTTTGGGATCGACCGCTATAATGCTTGACTATAAGCATGCCATAATCAAGGCGGCTCAACTTCTGAGTCCGCCTGTAAACGGCAGAAATGCAAAAGCGCAGATTTTAAAAGTCGTAAAAAAGCGGCTTTGGATCGGCGGCGTTGAGGGAACTCCGCTTTTCTTGCCGCATGCTCCCCCTAATTTCATCAAATGCAAAAAAGAATGCTCATCATTAATATGCCATTTTATAAAAAATAGAGCATACATTCCCATTTATGGGCTGAGAAGCAGCCTCGGCTTGAAAATAGCCATCAGGATGCTGAGGGGGCGAACAACAGGACAGTTTCGAACAGGCAAAAGAAAAATAATGCAGTGAGTTTCATTATTCAAGCAAGTAGTGAATTTATAAGTTTTACATTTTTAAATGTATATTCCAGTTAACTTTTGAACTTTTCCGCAAGGATTTCATGCTCTTTTTACTGGCAAATAATGTAATAAACTGTCTGAACAGTTACGAATATTTTTGATATTTATAGATATATCGGAAATATTCTTCAGTTGATTGCGAATTGCAGGCTATAAAGCGCTGAGGCGGCGGCCCGCTCCGATTCAAGAGGCGGATTCAAGCCTCCCTCCCCCAAAGCTGAACAGGCCGGGAAATTTGGCGATTTGAAAGCCAGTGGGAAGCGCGGGCGTGGCGAAACTGGCGAGCATGATCACTCTCTGGAACTTCGGGACGCTCTCTGTGAGCAGCAGCGGCAAGAAGCTTTAAACGGCTGCTCACTGCCGTCTGACGTATTTTCTTGTGTTGCCCGCCATTTCTGGAGTAGAATGCATATGCCTCCGGCTCTGGGTTGTCACCCTGGAAATCTCGGAGGCAGCATCTCAGTTGCTCAACAGCCTTAGGTTCCAGAGCAAGAGCTCTGATTTTTTGGCCTTTTCCAATAAATGCGGCATAAGGGCCGCCCTCTGTCAGACGCAGTTGATCCACTTTCAGCGACAGCGTCCCGTCAAGCCTCGCTACGGTTCCATACATCGTGGCAATCAAGGTTTGATCGCGTCGACCGGCTGGCGTTGAGATGTCCGATGCCGCAAATGGCGCCGCCACAGCGTCTCTGCTCATTCCCGGCGCTTTCTTTTCTGTCGTTTTCATGCGTTCGATTTGGGTTGCCTCGAAGCTGAGCGAAGAACTCCCGCCTCCCGATGTCCGAGTCAGCCAAGGAACTTTCTGATGCCTGCATGCCGATTATTGCAGGTTTCGGGGAAGCAGCCGCGTTCTTTGCGCATCCATCTCATCCACTCAACGATCCACTGTTGAAGCAGTCATAACTTAGTGTTTCTTCTCTAATCCCTTTCATTATAAAAATCGGCGGCGCCATTTCATGCGGCCGGGTTGCATGCCCGCTTTTCCGATATGCCTCATAGCCATTGAGAAATTCCCGGATTCGCCTGGCAATGACGATGGCCTCTTTTTCAGGCTTTTTCATAATCGCTCTCCTCCATATCCGTATCGCAGACGCTCTTTTCCGCCCGATTCAGATCGAGGGCTGGGCTATTAAAGCCGTCCCCGGTCAATCCGTTGAAAATGCCATTCAACGCCGGTGCAAGCGAGCGGTAATATTTAGCGCTTTCAAGGTCGCTATGCACCATGCTTACGCTCAGGGCAAAAGTTTATCAAAGAAGTCCAACCCCTCGCCAACCCAGTGATTAATATTTTCAATGGCATAATTATGTCTTGGCCGGCATGCCGTTGCATGGGCGGCATTATACTTGCTCCAAAGCTGTCTGAAGTTCACGGCGGCCCATTGTTGAGTATAATGCGAACCTCTGGATGACGAGGAAAAATGCTCCCTTTCCGGGCGCAGCCATATCTGCGCATTAGCGATGGCATGGCATCATGCAGGACGACAAAATGTTGAGAATGGCCCTTAGAGCAGCGTACATTGAGGATGCCGCCATCCAAGTCGACATCGCCAGCCCGAGGGAGCCTTGCTTCATTTGCTCTGATCCCGCCGCTGTATAAAAGTCGGAAGAATGCCGGCGCGGCAAAACCTGCGCAAAATAACATCCCGCCTGCGCGGCATGGCCGGCAGGCCATCGCAAGCTTTGAAAAAGCTGTCCAGCCTTCTTCTGTAAATGCGTGGGGAATATATGCGCGGGGCATTTCTGCAGGCATAGGCGGAGCATTGATTTCAGTCAGATTACGCTCTTTAAGATATTTAACAAAGTGAAAAACAGCATATCCTTTCTCGATGTGAATTGCTTAGCAATTCTGCATTGCGTCTGCGGTGCCAGCCATCTGCCATTTCCTGCGTTAGCTCCGCCGCTCCGGAGAACAGCGCTGCGCAATGGCGGCCAAAAAGACGGATATTCAGGTTGTCCGCATCATTCCAGTGGCCTGGCGCCTGTCTATAGGCAATAAAGGATTCCATCACAGGCACGAGAAATGATTCAAATTCATGCATCAGCAAACGCCTCCAATGAGATGGGAAAGCGTTCGATGCTCAGAACGCAATCCTTCAAATTAACATGGTTGGCATAGCTGTACGTTTCGATCGATCTGGGATTGATATGTCCGGCAATAGCGCTGATAGCCGGTTGTTGGATTCCTTTGCCCATCAATGCTGCAGCCAGGCTATGCCGAGAGAGATGGAACCCTTTTCTGCCGCCCTTTTCTTGGCGCATCCCCAACGCATTCACAATGCTCTCCGAAGCTCTCCATGCACCCTCGCCGGATATTCCTGCAAACGGGGCCTTCCAAGCAAGAGATAATGATGGGCGGTTGCTGGCGGGCCGTTCTTGGGCTATTATATATAAATTAATTGCAAATCAAAATTCGTTTTATTCAGAGCTGCGCCCTGACAAGCGCGTTTGCGTTTGCAGTTATTATGAGAATCCCAGGTTTTCTCAAAGCATTTGCAAACATCGTTCCAACAGTGACGTTCACTCTCAGTTAGCATTCACTGGATCATCTTGTGAATGCCTTTGATGTAAACATCTGAGCATCCGATTTCCTCAATGCCGGATATAAGTTGGAGACAGCTGTTTCTGAGATTTTCAAATCCATAGTCAAATCCATCCTTTGCCAATAAATAGTAGACTTAGCCGCAATTCATGGGTTTAACTATTTGTTTTGCATCTTGTCCTAACTCAATTACAGCCACTAACGCAAGCATATTTGACATCCACAAAAATACCCGCCGCATATTAGTTGGCATTGGGTTCATTGTTAATATTTGATTAGCCGTCAATTGTGAAATGTTAAACAAAAATAAAATCAAAACATTTTTAATCTAACAAAAGCTATGACATGAGGATTAAGCAAGAATTTCTTTATTTTATTCTGTCTTTATTTATGTTATGATAATATGGGTCTTTAAACTCAAGCGGGTACTGCCCTGCGTCCAACGACTCAAGCACTGATTTTACAAGGTACTTATATGTGCATTCTTGCTTTTTGCCCAGCTAAGTTTAAAGAATCGAAAATAGCAGCTTATCCACATTCAAAGTTTGGTGAAAGGCTCAAGCCTAGATGCAAAGAGCGGGGATGCGAGGAGGAATTAAATTTGATTGCATGTCATGAACTCTCAGAGATGCTCAGTAATTTTGCGGAAAGCTTGCGATGCTTGTTTGGCCGCCATTTGAAGGGCGTAATCCTATTTGGCTCTTACGCAAGGGGGGACTTTGATGAAGAATCAGATATAGATGTCTTGGTGCTTGTTGATATTGACAAAGGAGAGCTATATAAATATCGCACTAGGATTTCCCAAATTGCTGAGAAATGCGATTGGGATTGCGACAACCTTATTTCGCCATTGCTTAAAAATTATGAAGAATACTTGGAATATCAGGGCGTTTCCGGCCTATACAAAACCATTATGCGTGAGGGGGTTCCCATATATGCAGAAGGATTACGGCAAAGATCTAGTTAACTACAGGCTTGAAAGAGCGGATGAGTGTTTGCGTGACGCGCAGGACGATCTCAACGCGGATAGCCTTTACTCGGCGGCGAACAGGATTTATTATGCGGTTTTTCAATCCATGCGCGCCGTACTTGCTCGCGACGGCGTAGATTTCAGCAAACATTCAGGAGTGATTGCATATTTTCGTAAAAAGTATATTAAAACAGGATTGATCAAGAAGGGATATTCCGACTTAATAAGAAATGCAGTATCTATTCGCTCAGAATCTGATTACAGCGATTTTTTCACGCCTGAGAAGAAAGAATTGGAAGAACTGTTGAGAATTGCGAGAGATTTTTGGAAGGCGACAAAAGAGATTTCCACGCAATCCAAAAACGATGAGTAGATAAAGGTCTGCGGCTGTGACCGTCGAGAACAGTCTCAGGCGAAGATTGAAAGGTAAAAATGGCGGCGCAGGGGAAAATTGTCCAGTTGTACTGATGAGCGTAAATATACTATTGTGAGGTCGGATTAAGCACTTTGTGTATATTGCAACTTCAAAATTGAAACCTTCCCAAGCTCACAGTATATCTGATAATAATGCATCAGTTCTATTGAAATTATAAGCTTTGATGTACTATGCTTATGGACATGTACATATTTAAGAGTGACAAGGATCTCCATATAAAGCTGGTTGCACATTCGCCGGGCAAAAATTGAGACGATTGCATACAAGCGCAAGATGCCAAGAAGATGCGCATGAAATCGCTCATTTTCATTTTAGGAAAAGAATCGCAACTAAATTACTTTGATGCGGATGCTTATAAAGTCTAGTTCAGACTTAATAGCATGTTTTTATCATAGTTTTTTTTCTCCCAAGTTGCAACAATAAAATATCATGAGCCAATTTACCGCTAATAGGCGCAAAAATACATCCCCTTTCTCTAAGGCAAGCAAAGCGACCACAGCCCAAAATTCCAAGCCTTTGGAAAGGAGGCGCTTAGCGTACTGCTGTGCGACAGAGGTGGATACATCTCATCCAATCGCTGGGTGTCAAAGAGCCATGCATCGACAAGTTGAACTAACTCGTTATTGTCCGGTAATAAGGAAAAGAAATGCGTCCAAGCCTCCGCTTGGGGATAATGAACGTCTGCTATATTAAAACCACTTGGCGCTCGCGTCGCTGATGGTTGCCCCAGCTGATTCAGGCACGAACAGTTCGGCGGAAATGATTGAGGGGATTGTTGCAGAAACGTCGCAGGCTTTGAGAATATTTTCGACGACGGGCACAGGGAGTGATTTTGAAATGCTTCTGCGGTCAATACGGTCGTTTCAATGTGAAAATAAGTGTCGAGCTTCTTTCGCAGGCGGGAAACCGCAGCCGGGTAAATTTCTGAGTACCGGGCTGAGCGCGGCAAGGAGAGCGCCGACGATATAGCCTTTATGAACAAACTGCCAACTGGTGTAACGCCGCCCCCGGCGCGATGGTGCGAGCGTTTAAGCCAGTATTACGAGCAGAAAGCTGAAAGCCACAATCGGAAAAGTCAGAGGGCTGTCTGCCAAATGGTACGCGACATGGGCGATATAGGCTTCATTATAGATACGCTTGAATCGGACAAAATCCGAACGCTCTATGAAAGGCGGTGGTTTCCAGAAAGTCTGTATCTGTTGGCTAGGTGGATTATCTGAGCCGTGAGAACGATTTGCCGCTCTGCAAAGAATACAGCGACATACGCAAGGCGCGGCTTGCCGCTCCGATTTATCCGGCAAGCATTATCGCTATGAGCGTGGAATCGGGGAGCGAAAGTCCCAAGAAAGAAGGATACGATATGGCAATTCCTGAGTTTAAGCGATTCAACATTGTTGAAAGCGAGGTGAGGAATGTCTATTGAAACGCCGTTTACAAAGGAAAAATCTCAACACTTGCCTAAAAGAACTGGCAAAAGAGTTCCGCAGACTGAACTGAACAGCGACGCCCACCGAAATTATCCTTATTGGCGGCGCGTCCATCCTCGCAAACTAGGTTTCCGTGAAATGACCTATGATATGGATGCGATTATTGTGGAGTCTACCGCAATGAAAGAAGCTATTAACAGGGTTGGCGATAAATTCGGGTTGCCAAACGGCTGGCTAAACACGGATTTCAAACGCATAACATCTTATTCTGATAAATTGTTTGAAGTATCCGTTTATTACAAGACATTTTCCAATATCGTGACGGTGAGAACCATCGCGGCCGAATATCTGATTGCCATGAAGCTGATGAGCGGAAGGCGGTATAAGAACGGTCCGATGTGGCGGGGATTCTGTGGGAACATCGGAAAAATGGGCGGCCGATTGCCAAAGATGCGATGCGGGAGATCCGGCTGCTGGCGAAATGCAGCATTGACCCGGCAGACCGACTTGCCGCCCGCAAGGACGGCGCAAACGCGCATTTCATTGAATTATCAGGTTCAAGAAAGCTCTTACGCAATCAAACACGTAGATAATGGCAAATCGGCTGCGGTAAAATCCAAAATCGCCGTCTTAATCCAAATTGCTAAAGTATTCAAGAAGGTGAAGTTATGTGAACATATAGAATAGCGTTCCGTGTAGATAAAAGATAAACTCCACCTTGCGGGGGAAGAAGAGGTAAGCGAACAGTACGGTGAGATAAGTTTGTCGCTGGAACAAGAACTCAGTATCTTGGCTTGGCTTTGCAACATTTTACAGCGGTCGAATTAGATCTGGCTTTACTTGCGCATGAATTTGAAATTCACGGCGTATCTGCTGAGGATTCATCAACTGAGCGCAACGGCGATTTCCTTATAAAAACCATATGGGATATCGTTCATAATGGCATTTAATATCATGTAAATTTTCAGGATATTGCCCTATCACTTGCCCAGGGGGTATTCTTCACGCAATAGCGTTAAATTGCCGCCATCTTTGTCAACACAAAAATCAGCTATATAATTATAATGCCCTCGCCAGCTATCGCCCTCGCGATAGCCATGCACATAAACGGTGAACAAAACGAAATTGTCTCTTATTTCAATGTCATTATAGAGCATATAGTCAGAGCTATCGAAACGAGGCAATCTGTCTGCTGAAAAAAGGGTTGTAAATCCTCTTTCATCCGGCTTGCAACGAATCAAATCTGTCATGGGATTCATTTTGTTGATTGTTTCGCCGGTATCATGCTCGCCATACAAATAGCCATCTCGGTTATAGCAAAAAATAGAACTAAGCATATCTCCAAGGTATTCTTTGTCTGTACCATCTGGTCTTATTCGGTAGCATCCCTCATCTGCGCTGCCTTTAACAGTCCAAAAATTATAATAAATCAAATCATCAACAATAACAAATTTATTATCATCTGTCAGCCAAAAGTGTTCAAGCGCGCTGCCATCTTTTTTCATTCGCGCAAAGTCGCCGCTAAAATAACCCGCGCTTCCTTCATAGCTTCCCGCACTTATAATAATCCAGTCTCCGCATATTCCAAAGTCGACAATGCTCTTAAGGGCAGGGCTGATGCCACCATTTTCAGCCGGTGGGAAGACTGCGATCTGCATTGGATTAGAAGCCGATGCGTTTTTATCAAGAGCATACATAACGCAGTTATCTTCTTCAAGCACGCAATAATACTGAGTATCGCCATCATTCCCCAAATAATTAGCGTTTTCTATTTCTGCTGGAAGCTTGCCGCTTCCCTCATCACTTATGCTTATAGGATTTACCGTGTTCTTACCATTCATATTGATAGCGGAAGACGCTGGGCAGCCTGAAACACTCAGAGAAATAGTTGTTAAAATCGAATGAATGGCAATTCGCTTTAGGACTATCGTTAAATTCATCACTCAAATCAATCTCCTTTATATCCGTTATGTATATATGCATATTAGAGAACTCCAATGATATACTGATTTTCATAGGAAACTGCTTTTATGGGAGCCTGATAATACAGCAAGTGCGATTGATATCGGCATTCGCACTGCTTAATGGATAATCAAACTCCAAAAAATCACGCCTTCTGCGTCCGCAGTCCAGTTTCTGTCTTTTTTCAGGGATAAGGGTGTAGGACTGGTGAGCCTATTCGCATTCTGGGCGGGGCTTAGGTTTCGCTTCTGCGTCTGTGGTTCCCGCACTTCCTGGAGAGGGAGAAGTCTCAACCAGGCATGCCCCTGACTTGACAGAAAGCGCATGCGTTGAAAATAACGCCATATAACTATACTGATTTGCATATGAAAGTTCTGATTTAGGAGCTTGATTATACAGTGTCTGGATAATCAAGCTCCTAAATCGGTACATTTGGCTGCAAATCAGTATACGGGCAGGGGCCATTTGCTTTTTGCTCTGTCTGCACTCACTCCAGTTGAGCCATAGGTTGCCGCAAGGAATATATTTCCGTTAATGCGGATGCCTTTGCAAGTTCTGGCATAGTTATTGTTGATTGAGCTTTAAACACGTCAATGCTCCCGAGTGTCCAATAAGGCGGCAGCTGCTGAGCACTCAAAGGCAAAACCTAGTCTGCCGCCACCAGGACTCCGCTGAGAAATGGGGCGGCGCCTGAACACGCAACTCCATTTCTCAAAGACCTTCCGTCACCAATGCGCTTCACTCAGGCACAACACTTAGCGCTACGTTTTAGCGTTGCACTAAGTGTTTAGATTGCAACGCTATGGCTTCAATAACAAGATAAACCTCAGGCAGGTCAGGAATAGTGACTGCTTCAATAGGTACAAACCCCGTTTTCTATTCGTCCCTGATACATTCCCGCTGAGCAGGAACAGCTGCAGGCGCGTATGGCAGACGCGGGGACAAACAAATGGCGCTCAATGGGCATGTCTTGCATGTTGACCTCTCCAAGGTAAAAGAACTCGTTTCCTTCCAACGACATTGTGCGAACAATCTATATCAATCGGTAATCATCTCCAGCACTTACGGCGGCGTGCACCCGGAGAATATAGCGGCGTTGCAGAAAGACTGCGCCGCACTTTGGGGGCTGCGGTCTGATTTGCTTAAACAGCTTGCGGAGATGGTGAAAATGCAGTGAAAAACGGGAGCGTCCGGCTTATCACGCGCCGACGCTCCCTGCCTTTTTTCATACACATGATTTCTCACTTTAGGCCGCCTTGGCCCGATGTTTGTTAGTAGGCAGGTTTGCTGGTGCAATACATTCGTCGGGACACATATCTATCCCACCCGCCCATTCCACGGAAAGCGGATTTATCTTTACAGAATTTAATATGGAGGGATTACGAAGCGGCGCGAAAAAGATATCGTCCAGATACGGAGCAACATCAAATACCCGGCGCTCTTTATTATCAAAGGTTATGAGAAGCCGATACTGTTCAAGCGGCTTGACTTCAACTGGGTAATAGCTGTTTGATTTTATCCCTCCAATCCCTTGATTTTTATTACTTCGCTGCTCTCGTTGATTGCGATCAACGCTGCGTTTATCTCATCCTCACGGAGCGCTACCCACGCTTCAACATATTTCTGCTGTTTGCGCGGAAGTCCCCCCGCCAGCGGCAATAGACATTTTATGGCCTGCGAAAACCGCATGAACGTGCGGCTTGTTATGCGGGCTGCTCTTTTCTTTGAATACCGATTTTTATCAAATGTTCCTTTTTTGGAGCTTTGACTGTCCATTGAGTGGTGCGAAATGCTGATATCGGAATCTTGCACTCGCTGTATAATCAAGCTCCGAAAAAACTTGAAATGAGCTGCATATAAATTATTGAGGACACTGTCGATATGCTTATGCAAAATAGCGTTTTTCCGACTTTGCCTGCCATATATGCTTTGATAAAACTCAAGGGGGATCCTTTGCGCATACTGCTAAAAAATCTTCCTAATCAAACGTCTAGCAAAAAACAGCTTCAAGGCAAGCCAGGCGCTTTCGCTCTTCATTGCTTCAATTCCAGCTCTGGCATAGTCGCTTCCCTTGTAAACGCCCTTTAAATACATAGAATATGCGGATCCGGATCTAAATCCGTTTTCAATCAGGTAGGCATTGGCGCAAAATGCTTGGGGCGCGTTGCAGGCGAGAGCGGTGTCCAAGAATGCCAATGCCTCTTCCTTCGTCCGATCAGGCAAGCTTTCATAATGCTCGTAGGCTGCGAATCCGCTTCCGGCTTCCGCGCTTTGGCGCAGAAGCTTGCTTCGGATCCACGGGTCGCTCTTCGCCTGGAGGCTTTGCCGCGTCAGCTGCATTGCATCCAGGGTTATTAAGGCTTCATCCATCCATGGCACGATCATGCGAAGCGATTCAAACTCATCTTTAGACTCATAGTACGCATCGCATAGTTTTTGGAGCAGGAGCGAGTTCAAGCTGAACTCTATCCTCTTGGCCGCCTCGGAGTAAATGCTTCTTTTCAGAACTGGATTGAAGAAAGCGAGAAATCTTTGGAGTTTGCTGGGAAGCCTTGCATTTTCATATATTTCTTTGTCAGCCTCTAAGAATTTATAAATGGCCTTGGCGGCTTTGCTCCCCTTTGATGCGGCTTCCTCCAAGCAATAAGCCGCGTCAGCAAGGTATGAGGCGTACTTTCCGGTCCAAATGGCCGCAAGGTTTGAGCCCGCAATCTGGATCAAGCCTTTGGAGCAGGGGCGCAGCATTGAGGGATTCAAGACGGTGAGGCCGCAGGCGTCGTTAAAATTCCATATTTTCTTCCAAAATGATTTGGCCGTTCTAAAGCGGCAGAGGCGCCCCAAAATGGATAGGGCTTCGCAGAGAAGGGATGAACTCTCCTTCGGCGTTTCGAAGCTTCTAATCATCATGGCGCTTCTATCCGCTATTTGACGGGCGGTTAATTTCGGGCCGAGTCCGTAGACCGCGCAAAGGGCATAGCATATTAAAGCCTTTTGACTCTGGCTTGCCGCTTGCCCCAATAAGTTCAAAGCCCTTTCTTGGTTTTCCGGAACTCCGTACCCATGCAGGAGGCAGTGCGCCAAAGATATGCTTGAATCCAAATAATGAAGCTCATGCCCTGCGGCATACGCCTTTGCAGCGTTTGGGTAATCCTTGCCGGAAAAATAATGATCTCCCAGCCATTGGGCCAGACGGCCGTATCTAAAGTGAAGATCCACCGCTATATTGAGCGCTTGAGATAGGTTTTTAGGGTTAAGGTCACTGTTAAGCTCATCGAATAGCTCCAGCCTTGAATTCTCATCGCTTTCTCCATGCCTTCTAAGCCATTCAAGGCCTTCCTCTCTACTTAAGAAGTCTTTCATTTCATGCGCTAGGAATGCTTGAGCAGGACGATATCCTTCATCAGCGCACTTTTTTATCCACGGCAAAGACGCGTCTACAGCTCTGGAATAAAAAAGATCCGTTCCGTAAGAAAATGCGGTCGCATGATCTTTTTGGCTCAGCAAGAACAGCTCGAAGTGGCGCCTCTTCCTGTTCTTTTTGCTTGCAGCCTCAATATGCGCAAGCATCGCGGAAGCCGCCCTGTAACCCAGCAAAGAAGCGGTTTTAAGACCTTTAAGATTGGGAGGGTTTACTCCTCTTCTGGCTGCAGTCAGAAGAAGACGCGCCGCCGCGTCGGCATCTTGCCTAAGTCCGGAGGCAAAGCCAAGCTGCAAGCCTTCATCGTATATTTGGAGGTAGTTCGCGGTTTCCATGGACTGGCAGAACTTCAGCCGATTTAGGGTATGGGGGTCGAAGCGCGTGAGCAATGCCAAATCGTTCATGCATTCATTCAAACGCCACCTGTTTGTGTTATAGCGCAAAAGCCTGGCGTCTCTTGCAAGTGTTTCATAATGCGCCAAGGCGACCCATGGGTTTCCGCTTTTGCAAAGGCCGCCTAAAATGAAAGGCAGGCGCTTCCCGCTTTCTATGGCTATAAGGGAATCTATGAAATAGGAAAGGCCGTGGAAATAATCAATCATGGCTTGAGATTCGGTTTCTAGGGCTTCAGCCAAGGCTAAGGAATCAAGAGTATTTCTAGATTTCATCAAATCCTTTTCGCAGCCGAAGCCATAAGCTAAACAAAGGCAATAGGAAGCGGCGGAGTTTATGTAGAGTTCATAGCCGGCCTCATTATAAGGGGAGATTTGTTCAACAGCCATGGATAGAGCTTTGAATGCCTGCTCTTTTTTTGCGGCGCATGTTGATTTTAGGCTCTTCAGCCTATCAGCAACCGCATTGGTTATGGGTTCATACGGGATTGAATGCTCATAGGCGTTAAGCCCCGTTTGGATGTTCCGCTCCAAAGCGGTGAGTTCGGCCATGTCCCTGACTAGGCAAAAGGCTTTCAGCCTGTTGAAAAGGTTCTTTCGTCCATATGCGAGGCCATTTATGGCAGGCTCTAGCTCATTCAGCTGATTGACAATGCTCTTGGAGTAGTCGATTAGTTTCGGGAATAAATATGTTTGCAACGCGTCTTCGCCTCCTGGCGCAAGCAGCCCCAAGCCGCAGGGAGGATTCCGCCTTGCGGCTTGGGGTTTGCAGAGAAAATCGCCGTCAAGCTATTTTTTCTTCTTCTTGCCGTTTTCTGGGGGTTGGCTTTTCTTTCCCCGCCAGTTTACGGGATTTGGCTCTTTCTTCCCGGCTTTATTCGCATCAGGCTCATCTTTTTTCTCAGAGCCGCCCTTTCGGCGTCCGCTTGAAGTTCTGCTGAAAAAGTTGCCGACGATTGCTATGAGGGACTCGGAACTGGCCTCCTCGTCTCTGCGGGCTTTGCCGCTGTGCTTTGGCTCATGGGGGTAGAAGGCTTGGCACAGCGCAATGTCGCGAATAATCTCTTCTGGAGTCATGCTTTTTGAGCACACGAACACAAAGCCTCTATCCGATTCGTAAAAGGAGGGGAGCGCGGGTTCGGCGGGAGGCGTCTGCGACAGGATGAAAAGTATATCCTCAGTCTGGCTGAATCGTTCGAATACCGCTTCTATACTGCCATTATCTTCAACAGCGAATATTGTATTGTACATGCGGCGGTTCACGCTTAGGAATTTGCGGGCGCTTTTGCTCAGGCTCGTTATCGAGACGTTTCTTATCGTGTAGGTTCCGTTTAGAAAACTTCTCCTGTCCGTACTTACTGCTATTTGGGAGTCGTCTATGAATTTACGGGATTTTTTCTTTTCCGCTCCGAATAATTCGGAAATAGTTTCAGAGTTCGTGCGTATAAGCATTGCTTGCGCTAGCTTATGAGACTCTTCCAGCTTGCAGCTGCAGTAAAAGCATTCCTGCCTGGAACTCCCGCTGATGGGGTTCAAATGGCAGCATTCCTGGCAGAATATGGAGTAGGACGGAGGTGCGTCTTTAAGGGATTCATTCACATAAGCCGTAGACTTAAGCCCTTCAAGGAGGAGGGACATCCAGCCGATTTTGCGGTAGTTATTCTGAAGCTCTGAAAGCCTTCCGTATAGCGCAGGATCGCTCCTGGTAAGAAGAGCCCCGCGCAGAAGCCTGTACAGATCCAGAAATTTTGAGTAGTCATTTACGGGGCATGCCTCCAAGACTCTAAAGAGATGCCTGATAAATCCGAATGACTTGCCCCGGCTTTGCAAATCGTCAAGCAACTTGCTCCAATCGATTGTTAAAGACTGCGCGCCGAGTTCCATGTACTTGACAAGCACAGCTTCAAGCGTAGGCTCATTGAGCGTCAGATTTCCAGGGAAAATGAAATTTCTGTAAGCGTCTATGCTTTCCAGATCCACATCACTCTGAGCGCTGGGGAAGAGGGCGTTTTGAAGCATAGTCCATTTACTTCGCCTTGAGCTGGAATCCGTCGCGATTTTATAAATGAAGTATTTTGCGGCCCAGGTTTCTTTCGGAGCGCAGGCATCTATCATAAACTCTATCTGCGAAGCGCAGCTTTCGAAAAATCTCGCGCATTCCTCAAGCCCGCCGTCTCCTAAATCCAAAATATCCATGTGAAACTTGCAAAGGCCGGAGGCATCGGCCCCGGCCTTCAAAAAAGGCCCGAGCCGCGCTCTGCTTTGCTCATCCTTGCGCAACTCCTTAACAGAGGCGTACATTGCCTTTACGAGATCCGTTTGAGGAAGCTTGAACGCATAGCCGTTGTAGTGGCGGAACACTTCAATAAGCCCGTCTGCGCCTCCTTGTCCTATAAGATCCAGGCATATGGAAGAAAAAATCATGCTTTTCTTTTCCAAGTCGATTTGAAGCAGAGCTTCAAAGACCAGCTCATCTTTGTAAAGCTCATTCAAAATCTTTTCATTTTTGCCCCTTATAAGGAATTCTAAAAATAAGTGCAGACTCTTGATAAACGCAACATGATCCAAGGCATTCAGCTCAAATGCCAAAAATCTGCCCAATTCCAGCATCTGAAGGCAAAAGCCTTCCCTTTGATCCGCGCTCAGCTCTCTTGCGCGATCAGCAATCTTATAGTATGCGATTGCAGCCTTTTCATGCCAGTCAGGATCCGCATCGCTAAAATGATCTTTCGCGCAGGCATTAAGAAGAGAAACGACTATATCAAGCTTCGCGCTGTCGAAGGCATCCAGCATTTCGGGATTTCTGAGAACTTTGACCATCTGGTGTATGCTGCAGGCGCCGGAGAAGTTGGAAACTCCCTTGCATGCCTCAAAAAGGAAGCGGAAGAACTCCATCAGGCCGCTATAGGATTTGAAATCTCCCGACTTGTCCATGCAGGAGCAGATCAGGCTGAGCAGCTCCTGGTGGTTCGGATTTATCTTGACTGCTACATCGGATGAGATCCCCGATGAAGAGGCTCTGAAAACAATTCCGTTCTGGGGAATAGGCTTTACCGGCTCATTTAAAATATACACCTGGGCTCCGGGTATATACCACTGCTGTCCGGCAGGCAAAGCATTATTCCTGTAGGCGGTCTCAAACCCGGAAGGATAGTCTTCGCGCCAGGTGTTGTCGGTTTTTACGGCGCAGCCCAGCTGATTTGCCATGCAGTAGGGCAGGCATGAATAGAGGAGGCTTGCAAGCTTCATGGCTAAAGGCTCAAAATCTTGCCTGGGGCAGTCATAGCACACGAATACTTGGCGAAGCTTCGAGCCTCCCTCATAGATTGCCGCAATGGCGGCAAGGAGCTTCTTCATGCTCTCCTGAGTAAACCAAACATCCTTTAGCGTCAGGTTTCTGGGGTCGTTGTCCTGTCTAAGCCGGGGAAGCCCATCTAGGATTTCAAGATCCTCAGGGCTTCCGACATAGCTTTGGCGGAATTCTTGAAACCTGGCGGCTTCCGCGCCGTTTCCGGATACTATTCTTCGCGCTTCATCGGCGTTTATAATATATGTATGAAGAAAAGAGCAGATTCTAGCGGAGGCGGACTGTTCGTCCGCAGGCTCTGTCTTTACCTGCACGCCCCTGGTTACCGAGAGCGTTCCGCTGGCGGAAGGAAGTATAAGGTAGGCCCAATCCTCCATTGTCCGAAAGAAAACAAACTTGCCGATTGACTCTATATACAGTGAAGCGCTGGCAGCGTCCAATCCGCCGGAAGCCCCTGATACGCCGAATCCCGCCTGGCGGGAGAATTTTTGGCTGTAAGCTCTTGTATAGTAGGCCTGCTCAATTGAAGTCGGCATATATATCACCTCTTCTGGGAACCGTGAATTCGCAGCTCGCGGCTGCGCTTTTCGTCTCTGACGCTGTTATGGCAGGCGGCGGCGGCTAGCTGAAACGGCCGTCGGTTTGACCCTGAAAATGCCCATCTTTGCAAACAGCCAATAAAAGGAGTCAAAAGGCCTTATGGGCGCTGCGTTCTCCTCCGCGCTGTCGTCGCTCCCTTGAATTGACGCCGCGAAGCAGCCCGCCCTGTTGGCGTTTCCAAGCAGAGTCGTTGAAATCATGTTTATTTCATTCATAAAAAGCCTTCTGAAGAGCTGCTCGGTTATTCCGCTGATGTTTCCGAGCGCGCCCATGTCCACGAAGCTTTCGGAGGGTGAGTACTCTTCAAGATCCAGTATTTTCATTATTTCTTCTTTCAGGCCATGATCCAGATGCCTTAAGGAAAGCTTGCCCTTGTATGTCGGCTTCAGCTTGTCGAGTTTTGTGAGAAGCACTACTGCGGGGACATTCTTGCTGTGCAAAACCCTTGCGGGATCTGATTCGTTGCATACCAGCTGAATCATGTCGCTTATGCTTCGCATTCCGCTGTTTTCCACTATGCTTTCAAGCTGTTCGGGAGAAATGACGATTATCAGCCCGTCTGCCTTAAACAGAACATTCGCCAGGTCTTTCTCCCTGAACTTCTTGTTCGATGCATCCATTGAGTTGCCTATGTATTCGCCAGGCATGTCGAAGGTTATGAAAAGGATGCTCCTAGAGTCGCTGTCTATGTTCCACATGAGCCTCTTAACCTGGTTGGTGGCTTCTACGGTATTTCTCGATTTAAGAGACTCCGCAAGCTTTGACAGATACTCCTTGCCTTCGGCGTTTTGATATGCCGCTCCTTGAGGAAGCATCATTTTAACCGACTCTCTCATGAATCGGTCAAGTCCCATCTCGAACATTACGGACTTTCCGGACTGGGTAACGCCTAGAACGGGGACTATCTTCGTCTGGGCAATGCCTGCCCCTACATACAGCTCCGCATGGCAATACGGGCAAACGGGGATGTTGGATCTGTTCCCGTATTCGTCGTAGATGGAGCTTACAAAGCCAGTTCCGGGATCGTCTTTATAGTAAAGCCTCCTCGCCCTGCCTCTGCCAGCGTGGGCGGGTATCGACTCAATGGTCACGCACCTGGGTTCATCGTTGCCCCCGTAGTAGTAATCCTCCATCTCTTTTAGCCTGGAGTCGTCCAAAAATGCCGGGTTGGGGGATTTAGAAGGCTCCAGGCTCGGGATGGCCGCGTACATGTCGTCTGGCTGGGCCGGGTCGGCAGAGTCTTCTAAATCTCCGCCTATATACTTGCTTCTATGGTAGCTTGCAACATCATCCGGAGGATTCAGCCGGAATAACCGCTGGCTGTGGTCGAATGCCTCCATGCAGCTTGTATTCAGGCATATTACATCAAAATGCCGCCTCACTGTCGGGGCTGGCTTTTTCTTGAACAGGCCAAAGAACATCTTCAGTCACTCCTCGCTCAGAGGCGATTATACTGATGCGCACCTGGAAGTTCCTTTTTTGGAGCCGGACTGCGCAATTAGCGCGAAGCGCCGATATCAATCGCACCTTGAAAGCGGATAATCGGCTCCAAAACCTACGGCGCGCTCGTTAATTGCTATTTACCGCCTCAAAGGCGCTATTTAGGCTGTGAACCCTCAAAACGGAGCTTAGCGGCAAAAAAACCGAAAAGCGCTCGGACTCTGCCGCCTCGCTGGGCAGAGGATATTTGGCGTCGCTGTGCGACACGGTGTAATAGAGGCTCTCAAATGGAATAGAGCCGTCAGCGTGCATGAAAACGCTTGCCTTCTTGCAAGCGGCGTCTCTTTTCTGCTTAATGAGCTCTTCCTTCACGGAACAGACAATCCGCTTTTTCTCGCCGGCTTCCAGGCGATTGAAAGAACGCGCGTCAACTTTGAAGACGCCTGCGTCTTTATCATAAATTGCCGGCGCCAGGAAATAGACCGCCATAGGGCCGGAAATTCCTATGACGCAGCCTCTCATTCTAAGATCTGATTGATCGAATGACTCGCTTTCAGAGGAAATCTCCGGAAGACCCATGACTCCTTCAGGGGTTCCCAGTTTTTTGCGATAGAGCAGTATGTGAGTGGCTGCTCTAGACACGCTGTCAACTTTTATGGAAACGGAGCTTGAGTAAACAACTGAGGCTTTAAGATTTAGCTGCGGTCCGTCGTAGCTTTCATATAAAGGCATAAGGCGCGCCTCCTTTAAGAGCTTATCAGAAATTATGGCCATTTGCGGTCAAAGCGCATATTATGGAGATTTATCCACTTTCACCAGATTTGGCGCAGGAGACTCCCGCCCCAAAACCCACTGGGCGGGAGAGGAATGCGCCCCGCTTATTCTGCATTGCCGCAGCTGGCCGCCCTTCGCCAATGCTGTTCCAAGGTTTTGCATGTTTGCGGCGCCGCCTCCGCCCCTCATGGCCGCCCAGCCGCAAGCCGCAGAGCCCGGAGCTGGAGCGTGCGCCTCGGAGCGCCTATGCATTCTTGGGCGGCGCAGCCGGCTGAGGCTTAGGCCAGCCGATCAGGACTTGCAATTGCAAGCTCCCGCCTCGAATGTCAAAAGGCTTTAGCCTTGAGATATACCGCTTTACATCAAATGTTCCTTTTTTGAAGCTTGATTATCCATTGAGTGGTGCGAAATGCCGATCTCGGCATTTTGCACTCGCTGTATAATCAAGCTCCAAAAAAGGCAATTTTATATGAAAAGCAGTATATTAGGCGGCGGGTTATTGACTCTGCATATATACCGATTTTCATTCAATGTTCCTTTTTTGGAGCTTGACTGTCCACTGAGCGGTGCGAAATGACTATAGCAATCGCACCTGCTGTATAATCAAGCTCTAAAGAGGCAGTTTCCTGTGAAAAAAAGCAGCAAAAATAGGAGCTTGAATCTAAAAAATAGATATAAGCCGAAAGGCTTATTTCGAGCCTCTAGCTTTTTTGAAACCTGAATCGCCTGCTTTCGTCTACTTACGGACAAACCCTAAGTAATGAGAAAATAAGCATTTGAATTTTCAAGATCAACTTTAAAAAACTCGAAAAGGCAAAAGACATCCTCTGATCCTTCGATCTGGTTCGAACTTGGAGCGTAAAACCCCCTAGGCATGAGGCTGGCGGCATCCGCGGGCTCATTCAGCCAGCTTTGCAGGCTGTCGTATGAGTGCATATGAAGCAGGTATTTGCGCGAAAGCTGCTCTTCGAGGATGCGATTTACATTTTCCTGGAAAGCGTCAAGCGCGCCTTTTTTGAAAAGATGTCGCCATTCGTTTGCCAGGCTGATGAACTTGGAAAAAGATTTTGAGAAGATCATTTTTTCAGCGGGAGTTTTAGCTGTTTGAGTTCCAGCGTTCATAAACTCTATGATCTTCTTCCTTAAAGCCTTCTCAAGCTCCGGATTCTCCTGGAATAAGACGCTTGCCTCAGAGTAGACGGCCTTCGCGAAATCATTTTTTCTGGAGGACTGGCAGCCCCTAAGCAAAGTCTCTTTAAATAATCTAAGGTTCTCCTTTTCTTTGGAGATGTCTGAATCCAGCTGATCCGCCATGAAGCCCGCAAGCGCGGACGAGCACTTGTATCTGGCAATCTCCAGCATATCCTTTATGCAGGCTTCATAGAAATAATCCGAATAGTCCCAAAGATTGGAGCATTCCATCCTCTGGTGGGGAGAAGCCGCTCCGAAAACCTTCCTGGCGCGGTTCTCATGCTGCGTCTTCGCGTCAAGGAGTGCATTTCGCAGAGCTTCCATGGAGGATATTCTCTGCTCTCCGATGAGGTCTCCGTCGGCGCCGCCAAGAACCAAAGCGATAAGATCAGAATGCGGGTTCTCGTTTTCCTTTTTGCATTCATTCATATAGGAGTCGAACTGAGATGTGTAATTCAAGCTTATGAAGCGATCCAAAAGGTCTTTGAATCCGGGCGCCATAAGCTGCGCGTCGACAGTTTTGAATCGGCCTCCGGAGAACTTGGCGTCTCCCCATGAGAGGTGCCTGAAATCACCTTTGCCAGGCATTTTAAGCCGGCCTATGACCTTTTTTAGAAAATCCTCGATTTTTTCCTCAAGCTCTTTTATATCCGCTCTATACTCTTCGGAATCATTTATCCTCTTTGACGCCAGTTCAAAGAAAAGGTTGAAGGGGGCAAGCGTGCAGTGCGCGGCCCTTACAAAGAAAAGTCCGCTAGCTGCGCGAAGAGTCCTTGATATTCGGTTTGCGAGCATGCTCTGGCAGACGTTTAAAATGTCTCCTTCGGTGGGCGCAGCTCCTGTGTGGAGCGTATCGGAGATGAAGATGAAGCAGATCCTCTCCCTGGCGCACGAGCGCATAATCTTGAAAAACTCGGAAGAGAAGTCAGTAGAAAGCGGCGGGCCTACATAGACGATGTCCAAGGTCAGGCCTGAGTCGTTTTTTCTGATTGCTCTATAGAACTCCACAAGCTGCTCTAATTTCGCAGCGGAATTTACAAGGCATATCGCTGAGTGGATTACGACGGCGCCAAGCGCCGTCGTAATTTCGCTCATTAAAGCGATCCTAAAATCCATCACTTTCTTGCATAGCTCTTTGTCGCTTAAATCCAGAGGATCAGGCGGCTTCGGGAAATCCAAAGGGTTGAGGCTTTTTGCGAGCTTAGTCAAGATGCGGCATCCCTGTTCATTTTCATAGAGCATTGTAACCTGATAATAATTCGCCATTTTAAATGGCCTGCGTAGATACGCTGTCCGGCACCTTCGCAGGGCTGCCTCCTTTTTGCATTCGCTCCTATTCGATTTCTTCGATAAAAGCCGACATCTTGTCAAGCACAAGCCGCTGAGTGTCTTTGACTTTATTATCGGAGTACGCCATCTTCTTCTCTTTGAGTATCTGAGCTTTGAAGGCTGCGTAGGTCGTCTTCGCCTCCTGGGAGAAATCGCCTTCGTCTATGGCTTTTATATACTGCGCGTCGGATTTTTCCAGGATTTTCTCGCAGTCGCTCTTCGCAATAAGCGATTCATAGAGTTTGTAAGTAGGATACTTGTCCACGCCTCCGCCTCTTGCAAGCACTTCACTATCTCCGAAAACATCCTTGATTCTGAACTGGAATCCGCTTATGTCAAAGGCCCCGACCTTGAACGCCCTGACTATCTGCTCGGATACCTGCTCGGAGCTATTGTACTTCACAAGAATCTCGTCGATAAGGCTTATCTTTTTTGACGCGGCGTCGTAGATTTTTTCAGTATGGCCTGTATCAAGCTGAATGTTGAAGGATCTTCCGAACAAGACCAAAACTTCTTTTCTCGGATAATCCCATTCTGGATAGATTGCGGCTCTGAAGGCGTTTGAAACCATCTCGAAGTGGATGCCGAACTCATCCCGTATATCAAGGGGGATTGGCTCAGAGCCGTCTATGCATGATTTTAGCAGGTTCAGCTTCTTCCGGTATTTATCCAGCTCTTCCTGATCGGTTGAGAGGGACAATTCTCCGGAAAAAAGGGATTCGTCTATTTTTTCAAATGAAGTGTTTATCCTTATATAAATGCAAGTCTGATCATCGTTGCGGCGAAGTATCTTCTTTTCGAAGAGCCTGTCCACGATTACGCGCTTTCTTGCCTCTTCCGCCCTGTCATTCGTGAGAAGCTTTCCAAGCGGCCTCTCATCGCTTGGAATTATGGATGGCAGGTACCTCCAGTCCCAGAGATCATCGGGAATGCCCTTTCTCTTTGAAATCTCCGTCGCGCTTACAAGGTGCAAAGAGGCGCTTATTGTTGGGGAGGAAAGCGCGCTTATATATTCCTGTTCTGCAGAAGCAAGCTGGGAAGCTGAATAAAGCGGTATTCCGCAGGCAATGGTCATAAAGACCAGCGTGTCTCTGCTTATTGAAGGATAGGCCTCCCGGTTGTTCTTGCCTTTGCTGTAATCTGTCCAAGCCTTATGTATCGCGGGGTCACCCAGCGGGAGCGTTCCGTAATACATTGTGGAGCCTGGGAAAATCGGCTTGTTGTATAGCGGGGAAGAGCTTTTGTCCAGAATCTCGAACTGCTTGACCAGGTAATCATTCAGAGTCATTGACTGCCTTGCGGCGAGCTCCGTCATGTAGTCTACGAGGGTTCTGTTTGTGAGGTAGTCGAAATGCTCCGTTACAAACTTGGCTAAGAATTTATTGGCGTCTACATTTCTTACGGTGGTGTTTCTGAGGTCTTGAATCTGCTGCGACTTGATGTCATTTTCAACAATCTCATAGAGATCGCCGAGAAAATCCTTTATTAGCTTAGTCTTTTCATCATCGCCAATGTTGTGCTTATTGAGGGATGAATTTACGAAGCTCACAATTTCAGGCAGAGTCAGAACATCCCACGAATAGATGGTTGCGTCTGGATGCTTTTCTACGCTTACGTCGCCCTGATAGGATTTCATGTTATTCTCGAATATCTTGTTAAAGGCCTTAAGCACGTCGAAGGTGGCCCTGTACGATGCATGGACTCTCGTTTCTAACTTCCTGATTATAAGATCATATATTCTATTCCTGGATTCGCACTCGAGCTGCTTTATGGAGTTTGAGTAGAAATTGTCCATAGCTTCCCCGTAGCTTCTGGCGGCGCCGCCCTTGAAGGGAAGCCAAGCTCTTTTGCCTTCCCTGTAAGTGTTGTCCATTTTATCCTGAAGAAAAACGGAAGTTTTCTTAAGATCGCCAAGCTCTCTGATTATGGTCCGCTTATAGTTTTCAAACTGGGCTATCAGGCCTTGGTCGCCGTTTTGTATAAAAGCCTCAAGATAATACGGGCCTTTTTCCGGATTCAAGAAGAGGCTCTTGAAATCCAGCTCCAGCCTGCCGATAGCGTCGTTTGCTATCTTAGCCTCTATTTCCCCGATGCTCTCTGCAATATTTTGCATGTGCAAAGTGAATCTGCGTTCAAAGCTGCTTCCGATGAAGAGCGTGTTCCAGTCCTCTCTCGCTGCGGCGGGCTTTCTTCCGCATGACGCTTGTATCGAGGCATCGAGCGTGTTTTGAAGGATTGCGGGGGTCAGCTGTATGTCGTCTCGCTCTGCATACCTTGGAAGATCCGCAGCTATCTGCTCAGTAAAGGCACGATCGTAAAGCTCTCTGAATTTGCTGAACAGTATGCAGGCCAGGTATGTGTTTATGGCGGCTATCGGCAGCTTCAGTATGGCTGACCCGCAGGCGGTGTAGTTGTAAGACACCGGCCAGGCGCAGTTGGATCTGGAGGTGCGCAGATCGTTTAAAGCCGTTTGAGTCATAAGCTTTCTGTTGTTTGCAAATGATAAGACGAAGGAGGCGCCGGTTTTATCGTCCGTTTTGTATGCGGTCCAGGCGCATATGGTTTCAGCCACTATGGTAAGCGCCTGCCTCAGAGTGTCTGCAATGGCGAGATTATCTGCGTTTATGGCCGTTATCGGCCAGACATAGTCAAAGGGGGCGCAGTCAACGCTGACTGTGAATCCTGCGGCGTATTGCTGGCTGTATGCGTCGCCCCTGCTTGAAATATTCATCCAGTAGTCGATTTCCTTAAGAGCTGCGAAAGCATTTGGAGCCAAGTACTTTTTAGTATTGGCCGGAAGCTGCTGAGAGCTGTTGATGTCTGGCATTATTATAAAGGCGTGAATGCTGTGGGCGCCCATGTAGGCGGCTCCAACAAGTTCCTTCGCGACGCCCCTGAAGATATATCCTACGTCCAGGAGCGTTCCGCTTCCGGTTCCGCCACCGATTCCCGCAAGAATGAACACCTCTACATGGCTCTTGTCGTCTCCCTTGCGGATGCGGGTGAATTCCTGGCTGAACTTGGCCTTGATCTTTCCCGCCGAATTGAACAAAAGCGTCCGGCCCGCGGCGCGAAGCCCTCCAGCGCCGTGCATGGCGTCGTCGTGGGAGACGGCTGGATTAAGCCACGCTCGGATGTATTCAGGCATGAGATTCTTTGCGGCCGGGGCGAAAAACGCGGCCCCGTCCTCGTGAGTTATGGGGATTTTTTCATCTTTCGTGAGACTCAGGTAGTCCTTTTTCTCGCTGTCATTCCATGAAGGCTCGCTGATATCGGAGTCTATCCCGATGAAGGAGAAGTTGTCGGAAATATTTTTGTATCTCTGGTGAATTATCCTTTTGAGCCTGCGAAGCGCATTTCCACCCGTGCCGCCGAGTCCTATGAATATAGCTCTGGAAGCAGGCTCATATAGCTGGGCTTCCCCTATTAATCCATTTCCGGTGAATAAGTCAAGGTCTTGCATGGCGTCGATTATTTGGCTGACATCCGGCATTTTTTCACTCCTTGCTATAAAACTTCATAAGTCTGGGATGAGTATGAAAAAAATGGCTTGACAGAGCTTATCATACCGATTTGCAGTCTCTCATATACAGGCATGCATTAAAAAACGCCGAATTGGAGGATGACTATCCACTTTCAAGGTGCGAAATGGGGATATCAATCGCACTTGCCTTACGGTCAGCTCCAAAACCTGAACTTTCATCTGCGCATCAGTAAAGTAAACAAGGCGAATGCCAAATAAAAGGTTCTTAGAAGAAGCGGCTTAGAATGGCATTTTAGCCTTAATATGGATAAGCTCTGAATGAAGCATCTGAAGCTGTCTTTGAATGAGTCCTTGCGGTTTGCGCTTAAGCCCAGCGCAGACAGTCTTAAATGCGCTACAGTACTATTTGGCTATAATTAAGCATACAGGCTAAAAGCATGTCACGCAATTAAGAGCGACAGCACTAGGCTGCCCCGGGGCTTATTATGCTGACGCGCAGCCGCATGCGCCAATTTGATTAGCCACTTTCAAGGTGGGATTGATAGCGGCATTTCGCGCTCATAGCATAATCCGGCTTCAAAACCGGAGCCTTTGAGAGCAATTATACCGCTTTTCATCAAATGTTCCTTTTTTGCAGCTTGACTGTCCATTGAGTGGCGCGACTGATATCGGCATTGCACTCGCTGTATAATCAACAAAAAAAGGCAGTTTAGTACGAAATTACATTTTATGGACATTTGTCCATGCCTCAAATACGCAAATGGCTTAATATTTTCACCCTTGGCGGTGAAGCGCAGCATCATAGGGGTTTATATGAAAAGCAGTATAGGTATATCAGGGACGGAAAGATTTCAGTTAAGCGTCAGCCTGACCTCGGAATTGCCGGTGTCTTTAAGAGCGATGTTCACATCCCCCGCAGCCATGGCAGTGCTGAGAAAGGGCTTTCCCTTGTATGATTCCGGAGCTGAAATGGAAGCTGCGGATTTGGGGGACAAAAAAACTATCCCGTCCTTCACCCCGATGAGTTTCACCTTTTCCATCAACTTGCTGGCGGAGGGGTCAGTGAAGCTGTATTCTACTACATCAAGAAGAGTTGCAGATTTCAAGGTGCTATTGAGGAAAAAGTCATTATAGCGGGTTTCATTGCTATGGCCGCTGTCGGTGAGAACCAGTATGAGCCTTGCGGTAATGGGGGATGTAGGCGATATTCCGCTTCTTTTAAGCGCAAGGAGCAGGACTGTGATGGCGGCGGCGGCCGCAGCGATTGCAAGCGCCCTGGGAAGCATCGGCTTTTCGGCATCTTCAGGCGAAAGTTCTGGAGGCGGCGCAGTTTCAGGGCTTGCGGAAGGCTGGGATGTTTCACCCTGAAGGTTTCCTTCCTGGAGCCTGCCATTGGAGCTTGATGCGCCTCCTGAAGCCTCAGAGCCTGCAGGCGGGCTATCCGAATCGAAGGTGAATACATCGGAGATCCGCGTAAATTCCTTGTGGTTGAGGGTTGCTTGGATTTCATATATCCGGCCCTTTTCGACCTCTAGATCCGCTATGTACTGAGATCCGTCAAAATAGCCGCTTATGATGGAGGCGTCGCTGGCGCCCACTTTGAAGGTTGCGCTTCTAACGTTTTTATAGATGTCCATGTCGCTTGCGGGAACGGAATCCCTTGTAAGCCACGCTTTCATGCGAGCTTTGCCGCTTTCAAGCATTTCTGCGGACATGTTGAGCTTAAGGGCGTAGTCGTAGATGAAGCGTATTTCTACCTCGGCGTCTTTGCCTCCGACGAGCTTTAGCACCCAGTCGCCCTTTTCGGGGCTTATTAGCCTTACAACCGTATATGTGTCCATGGATACAATGTTTGCTTTCTCTTCATTTAAAATGGAGGGGTTTTTGCCCGTTTCCTTGAGAGCGACTATTTCCCCGCCGGGACTTTGCACGGCCACCTGCTGCAGGGCGCTTGAAAGGATGTTTATGTTGGCTCTTTGCACATATGAGTCAGAAACCGGGATGATGAATGGATCTTCCACGCCGTCTCCGGTGAAGGAGTCTTTTATGGTGTTCTCCTCGTCATGATCCTCGCTTTGATCCGGGTTTATGTAGTTGGAATATATATCAAGGACGCAGTCGTTCAGCTCGGAAGCTGAATCTATGTCAAAGGACTTGGCCTTCGTCGTGCCGGAAATCTCCTCCAGGTTGGCTGCGGCGTTGGCTATTTCCGAAAGGCTGCTTCCTGTGGCTTCGCTATCGAAAAGCCCTATCGTATATATCTTGATGCCAAGCCTCGAGGCTTCCTCGAGCGCCTTCTCCCTTTCAGCCTCCATAGAGGCCCTGTCTCTTGAAGGCTTGTCGTCTCCGTCAGTCAGTAGGACGATTACTTTGCTGTTGGCGCTTGAAGAATCTTTTAGAAGCTGAATGGCGCCCGCCATGGCGCGGGGCGTGTCCGTATTGTCTCCGTCCCTGCGGTACTCGCTGTTAAGGGTCTGGATTATATTGTTGATGTTGCTTTGGGAGGATATGGATTCCAGAGGCATAATACTTCTGAGTCCTCCGTCGAACATGACGAAGCCGAAACGGGATTCGCTGTTTTCCAGTTGATTCAGCAGAAGCGTAGCAGCTTCAAGAGACAGCCTGTTTCTGTCTGAAGATTCCATTGATCCGCTGCAATCCAGCGCCACTATCATGTCCACGGGGCTTTTTTCAGTCGCGGCGAAGGCTGTTTCCGCTACAGCCAGGAGCGCGGCGCATGCTGCGATGACCCCAAATAATCTGAAAGCTTTCATAAGTTCGCCTCACTTTAAGTAAAATAAGGGATTGACTCTTGAAACTTGGAATTTGATTTTCTCCTTGGCAAAATGGTTCATTAACCTTTTTATTTCATTATTTCACCTAGACGCACCAATAGGGCGTTTGGTTTAGTGTCGGCGCATAGCCGTTTCTCTCGTTTTTTCGGCTGAAGGCGCTTTAGGACGCTAGTTCTACTGATTTTCAAAGGAAGCTGCCTTTTTTAGCTTGATTATACACTGAGTGCAAAATGCCGATATCGGCATTTCGCACCACTCAATGGAGATTAAAGTTCCAAAAAAGCAGCATCTGAAAAGCTAAAGAAAAGCCAGATATTAAGTCCCAGTAAGATTTTGCGCAGCCATAAGCATCGATTTTAGAGCTAGACGGTGCATATTAACGCTAAATAATAAAAACGCCAGAATCAGAACTTTCATATTCAAAACAGTATACGCAGATATAGCAAAGAATCTTGCGATATCATAGTTTCAGAATGAGGAAATATTTGCATGACGCTGATTCTCAGCATTTAAAGCCAGGCGTTTCAAAGCGGCTTTCTTCGAATTTCTGGGAAGTCCATAGATAAAATCACATGTTGCAAGAGCTTCTCCTCAAATAAGTGAGCTAAAGCCTTTTGAACATTTAATTGCTTTGATTTTAAGCATTTCTCAATCTTTGAGGATAGGATGCGGCGCGGCAGTTTCAACTCAGAACTCGCCTCTGAACATCTATATAGCTGTAGCGAATTCAAATGCGCATATTTTGAAGCCGAATCAACTAATAGGAGAATCCCTGCAGCCAGATGCCAAAACGGGAGCTTTAAGCGTAAATCATCAGCGCCCGCCGCAGAATGGCGCGCCTTTCTCAAGGCAATTTGCATGCTGTGGAGCGGAAAGAAGGATGATGAAGGCATTAAAGCCGGAAAGAAGGTGAAATTCCGCCTTAATATACATTATATCACATAGATCGGTTTAGCGGTGATAAAAATCGATTAGCAACTATATCCTTAAAAAGTGCCATATATTTGCCAATGTTTTGGGGAGCTGCTAAAAGACAAGTATTATTTGTTTCAAGAGGAGATAATGTTGGGCGATGAATAAGACATTATATCATGCTGATAGTCAAAATGTCCATTATATGATATAGACTATCAAGCGGATAGCAGTAATTTTCTTGCTCCTGTTCGAAAGCGGCATTCGTCTTGCAGGGTGGCGGAATGGATTGAAATGCTTGGAGCCTTTCTAAGGAAAAGAAAATCAAGAAACTTTATTGCATCATTTTGAAGGAGTTAATTGGCAGAAGTGAAAAAAGGTCTCTCAGGATTTTATGGGGCTTCGCCCTATTTTCCAATGACTCCTTAAGTCGGATGCGCATTCTGCGCAACGCTTTTAAAGAACGGCAATACGTAAAAAAGATGGATTTGGAGTTTTAATTTTGAAACTGACATCAACTATGCTGATGCGTAGCCGTATGAAGCGAATTCAAGGATGGGATTATCCTCAGAAGATTTGCATAATACCATCTCAAAATAGCAACTTTCATAAAGCGCATCAGAGCAAATGGCTGCGCTTGCACATCGGTGCGTATTGATGCGCTTGTATATCCATTTCAAATCATTGAGGGCAGAAAGCCGGGCAAACGGGAAACTGCATGGCTGAACACCCTGTCAGCCCAGGGCTGATTCAGAATCTGCGCTGGATATGATAGAAGTGATAGGGAAGGCAGGATGAGCTGCGGGTATTTACGCGTTGCCGGCGGCCAGTCCTGATGCCGTGCTGGAGGATATTGCAATAGGTTTGGAAGAAAACGCTTAAGCAATGAAAGGCGAAGGATTTTTGATCAGAAGAAAACGCTTAAGCTATAAGAGCTTATCAAATAGGAGAAATGGAGGTTTAGAGCCTATTCTATTTTCAAAAATCTTTAATTTTGGCTTTTATCCTTATCTACTATAAGCTGTAATTCAGAAAAATGCAGAGTCATTCAGAAGATTTCAAGGCTGAAAGACATAAGAAAAACCAAAAAATAATATGCGAGATTTTTTTAATCACGCGTAAGATTCCTTCTTCCCCGCCGGCAGCAGCTCAATTTCCGCAAAGCCTGCTTGAAGTCCTTTTTGTTTGCGCATCAGGCATTATAGCTCAGTCGGAGTTTCAGATATACCATTTTTATCCTATGATACTTTGTGGAGCTTGACTGTCCAGCGTCTCTATAGTCAAGCTCCAAAGAGAAACATTGATGGAATAGGCTTATATCAGTATAACGCTCAAACTCAGAAAATCTCGCAGTTTTTTTGAGAAAATATTTTAAAGGTGGAGTTATTGCTTTAGAGAAGAACTTTTTGTGAACTGGGCTTGCCTTTGCCATTAGGTGTGAGAACAATGGCAGTTTGCCATTTCAGAAAGCTTTCAACTGCTGTTTCTGCTATAAGAAACTTATCCGAACGTAAGCAAAATTACCCAATCATAAGCCGGTGTTCTTTTCCCGCCCCAATTTCACGTTCCTGCGTTTCGCGCAGTCCACAGGCTTAACTTTCGGTGCAGCCCGCCGTGGAATGCTTATCGCCGCGTTTATATCGCGGTTAAGCTCGCTGCCGCAAGTGCGGCGGCATGTACGCTCCGAGAGAGGCGTTTCTTGTACATGGCCGCAAGCAGGGCAATCTTTGCCGGCTGGCGCGGATCTGTCCGCATGGCGGACTTCCCGCCCGTTATATTCAAATTGCCGCCGGATCTCATAAAATGATGCGTCCGAGACGGGTTCCGCAAGATGATGATTTGCCGGCATTCCAGAGACATGCAAGCCTTCCAGGCGAGCAGCCGGATAATGGCGGCGTGCATCCGCCGTAAATTTATGAATATCATCCAGTCTCCTGCAACTCATGCGACAGCATGCTTTTGCGAGCTTCATCCGCGCTTTGCGCCTGCAGCGGCTCCCTTTCCGCTTGCGCGCCGAATTTCTTCGCGCACGCGCCAGCCGCCGCCGAAACCGCCTTTCAACATGAATATTGCCATATGCCGCACCGTCCGATAGCGTCGCCTGCGCCTTGATCCCTAAATCGATCCCCGCCTCGACCGCTTGGCTTTCACAGGTCCAATCGAGAACTAATCCGGAAATTTCCATTTGGATTGGCTCAATCCGCATTTCACCGCGGAGCGAAATGGCAGCACTGTAAATTTTCAGCGGTTCCCACCGTAAAGCCTCTGTCATTGGCAGATCAGCGCCGATCCCAACGCCTTAACGTACTTGTGGATACCCCTATTCGCTCCGCGAACTCACTTGCTCTATATTTAGTCATTATAGATAGTTATAACCCAATTCGGTTAAAAAATCAAGACTGAATTTTCTCTCCACAGAATAGGCCATGCCAGGAAGCTTATCCTTCCCGCACTCACTGTGGGATGCCTGCAAACTTCTTAACGACTGTACCTTATTTGATTTTTCTGGCTTTTAAGCCTGAGCTGCAATCTGGAGTTGCCTTTACGCGTGAGATTATTTTATCCATCAAAAAGGTCTCTGAGAATCTATGTAAGCCGCGTCAAAAAGTTCAACAGCCAGATCACTGGAATAAATATGAACTGTGCGGCGTTGTATAGCGCGTGAATCATAATGACCTTTCGCAAGTCTTTGGTCTTCAGGTAGAATGCAGCCAATATAATTCCACAGACAATGTAACCGATAAGGCCCGCTGTCGCAAAGTTGCCTGTATGCATGAACCCGAACAGCAAAGAAGAGACGATGATAAACAGGATAGTAAAATTATTATGCATTCAGAGAAATAGACAGTATTGCCTTGACCATCCGTCATATGGCCATCCTCAAGAATTTGAAGGAATATATCAAATATAGAAGGATGAGCTTTTTCAATTTCATCGAACAGTAGAATAGAAAAAGGATTTTCTTTTACGGCGTTAGTTAGTTGTCCGCCGGCCTCATAACCTACATATCCTGGAGGAGCTCCAAGTAGCTTTTGGTCGCTTTGGCGCTCACCATACTCGCTCATATCAAACCTTATGCAACAGCTTTCATCTACGATTAATTTTTCTGCCAGTGTTTTTGTCGTTTCAGTTTTACCTGTACCGGTAGGATCGGCAAAAAACAATGTGCCCTTGGGTTTGGTATGTGAGGAGTGGTGAAACCCTGACATTCCTGTGACAGCTCGCTTGACAACGTCAAGGGTCTTTACAATGGCGCAGTCTTGCCCCTTAATCCTTCTTTTAAAGTCAACATATGCCGTTGAGAGTTCGCTCACATTGAGTTTGTCCCATGGGTTCTCTCTAATGCCGTATTTGTATAAGTCGATGACAGAAGGCATCTGCCGAATGCTTATGCGCTCATTTTTACAGAGGCGGCGCAGACCATTAATTTCGGTAAAGCAGAAGCCTTCGGTTAACCCGACAAATTTATTTTGCAACTAGTTCATTAGGATGTTTGTTGTAATATTCTACATCCGTTTCGCAAACGTCCGAAGCGAAGAAACTGGGAAAGCTATCTCCTCTAACAAGCAATTCACGTTCTTCACAGGAGGGGATCCCTAATGTGATAGCCTATACATTTGGATTATCATGATAGAACCAAACAGGCATGTCATTTAGTTTGTTCACTATCATTACTACAATATTCTTCAACACCCCATTTTCAGTACGGACATCTTTGCCATCAAGAGAAGAAAGAAGCAGATTGGTGAAACTATCAACCTCTGCCTGTGACAAGTTGTCTGGTGAAGTAATGCAACGTGAAGCGAGAGTCATAACAATGGCAGTCGCTATTTTATTTTGGCAGACTGCTTTTCTTACGATGGCAGCTACAGAATTCACTTTGCTGGCGAAATCAGCGCGTACATACCTTCCTTCAAACTTTGCTTCGGTCATTTCTGCAAACGACTTAATTATACTGATTTTTATTAAATGTTCTTTTTGATTATCCATTGAATGGTGGAAATGCCGATATCTGCATTTCGCACTCCCTGTATAATCAAACTCAAAAAATGGTCTTTAAACTTATGTGCAAAAAGCAAGAAAGCGCACGCAAGAACTTGTAAAAACAACTTGAGTCCTAGGACTCGATAGTGCCCACTAGAGTTTATAGACCTCAAAAAAGGTATATTTACAATGAAAACCAGTATAGTCACTGGCATCAAATTAGCAGCCAAGGAGATTGCTTTTTTTAGGACACTGACTCTGAAGCAGATAGCAGTTCTTATTTGAGTTCGCTTGGGCAAGCGGTATCTATTGACAGGTTCAGCAACTGTTCTTCCGCTTTTTTCTTGTCGGACTCAAAAATTTCATTTTCTACTTCTGCTTGCAATATAAAGAATGATTGTACTTCTGAAACAGTAGCAACGATTGAGTTTTCGATAGCATCTATACCTTGCTTTGCTTTTTTATTCATAGTCCTCAAAACATCATCGATTTCATTCTGTTTTGCATTAACGACATTACTTAAAGCTTGAAGTTTTGCTAGAGTATCCATTTGCTTGCCAACTCTGTACCAGATATTGTAAATTTATTCTCGAACGGGAATACCCGATAGATTATCCATTATTAACTGACAGTCTTGAGGCAAGTTGATCTGCAAGTCGGTTAGCGTAGCGATTTCAGCAGAGCATTCGCTTGTCTTCTGATTAATAAGTTCAAAGGTTGAGAGCAGTGAATGTATCTGACCATTAATACCGTCCAAGCACTTGACAGCTCTCTTTATTCTTTCGTAGCAGACAAGACTATGTTGCAAACAGTTCAACTGTGCATATAGATTTTAACGTTGCTGTACAGAGAGTTCATATATTGACACTTTGGGACCGCTCATATCTCCTCCTGCTCGTTTCCATTACTCAAGCAAAAGAGAGCGCCAGTTTTCCAATTCTCTTTTCTTGTTGTTTATTAGTAGCCATGTTTCCAGTTGTATATCAAGATTTCCGTCATAATCAACCAACTTATGGCAAAGTCTCTTGAATGCTTCAAAGGATTCTTCAAGACGTTCCTTCATAAAATTGGCAAGCTCGCTGACAGTACTAAATTGCTGGCCCTCAAGGTAAAGCAGTCTTTGGCCTGACAACGTGTAAGCCATTAGGTAGAAGGTTCTAGTTAAATCGGCATGTTCAGTTTTTTCAATCCGATAAGATTCTTCGATTGCTGCAGTTGCCTTCTTAAAAGATTCATTTTCCGGAGAAGCAAGAGCAACATACTCAGTCAGCAGCTTTTCATACAATACTGTTTCATAATATTCGTTCTGTGATTCATCTTCTTTCCAGAGGCGGTCAAGCAAATCACGACCTAGGGCAGGAAGGCTCTCAAAGGTCTGGCCTTTCCAATAGAAGCCTTTAAGGTTGGGGTTTAACTTATAAAGGAGCTTCCAAAATATAATATCGTCCTTGCCGTTGGATTTGCTTGCCTCCTCTTCAGCGTACAAGCAATGTTTGGCTAATTCTTTGTTAAAAATCAGGAAATGCTTTGATACAAATCCTCGGAAGAGATGTTTTTTACCTTCTTCCCAGTTCTTTGCAAACGCTTCTACAAGGATTCGAGGGTCAGTTATTGACTCGCCCATAAACTTGTATGGAGGAATAGCGCCTTTCCCGACATTTCCAAACCCCTCGCCAGGCATTGCAAGATTTTCTCCATTCAGCCATCGATTGACCTCAGAATAAGTCCAACGGCGATTAGGGTTGTTCTTGTCCGAACGCGCGGTGATGTCATAATATGTCAGCGCTGAAATAAAGTTAGATAATAAGGTTGGCATATTATTAGGAAAAGGTATTTTCTGAACGGAAATATATTGATCTATTTCTTTCACGCTCATATTTCCATAAGGTGCATACCCTGTGAAAAGCTCAAACAGCGTGATGCCAAAGGAGTAGTAATCTGATTCTTCGAGAAATAGATTCTTGAAGGTTTCAGGAGCTGAGTATGTTGGCGTCATTCCGGTCTTCGTTACCACAACTGAACCGGCTTCACTCATAACAGAGCTTATCCCAAAGTCGATTATAGCAACATTTTTTTCATCATCCGCAATCATTATATTTGAAGGTTTTAAATCCTTGTGAATAATCCCAGCCTGATGAAGAGCTTTGAGTCCCTCGTTTATATTGGGAATTATCATTTGAACCAATTCTTCACATGTGAATAGTTTACCCTGAAGGCTGCCATTCTTATAATAATGCAATATTTCTAAAGGCAGCCCATTGTGAGTCGAAGATTCAAAGAGCTTTGCAACAAACGGAGTGTCAATTTGCAAAAGCTTATTAAGCATATCTTGCTTGATTGCAGTTTGACGCCTGTAGAGTTTGGCAACGTACTTTTCATTTTTGCATGAACACAGGTATAAATCCGCTTCGCCAGAGGCAACATTAAGTTGGCGTTCTACAATGTACTTTTTGCATAGTACAGTCCCTTCGTCCAACAAACTGCCTGCTGAAGATGATGCGTCTTCCATGCGATTATCATATGGGGAAACGATTTCGCTGTTGATGGCAGTCTTAAGTGTTTCTTGAAGAGTTGAATTGATAACTGTTATGCTATTCACAATGGTCACTTCCAATTACGACTATTTTTTCATCGACAAGTTTAATGCGACCCTGCTTAAGTAATCGTTCAAGTGCGTTTTTCATGCAGGTCATCATCCTATCTCCTTTCCTCGCATATCCTAATGCCTTTGCAGTGGCATCAATTAAGCGGCCGGATGTCATCTCGACTTCCTGAGCTGCTATAGCAAGCATGGCAATTCCAATTTCATCGAGAGAAATGCAGTTAATTTCCCTTGATGAATCTCCTGCTGCAGGAATTCTCGCTTTCAAATCCTTAAATCCTACTAGAGTAACAAATCCATCGTTGTCTCTTTCGATTTGACCCTTGAGTTTGCTTCCTCTCATTACTCTATCAACTGCTTTATGCACTGTAGAGGTTGCTTTTTGTTTTCCGAATGCTCCTGACAAGCGCTGGTACAGCAAATCAATGTAAATTGGCTGCTCAATGCCAACAATATATTTGATTTCTTCCGCTAACCTATCGTCTCCGAAGAATTTTTCATATCTCGGAGTTTCATTCCAAGCAGCTTTCTTATATTCGGAGAAACCATACGGATTGTTTGGACGAGCATCGGTAGATGTTATAGGCGAAGATGATTCATTGCAGCTCCTGACTTGTGCACCCTCAGCAAATGGTTCCTTATGAAGCTGGATTGTTTGTTCAGGAGACGCTGAATTTTTCATTTCCTCATATTCTCTAATTGCAACCTCTACAAAGTGCAATAATTTTTCGCCTTCGATATCCTGCTGCGCTACCCACTCAGGAGACCATACCCGGTATAACCGCCAACCCATAGATTCAAGCACAGACTTCCTCAAATGATCGCGATCCCCGGCACTCTTCGCTGAAGCATAAGAGAAGCCATCCAACTCGATTCCTGCAACATAGCAATCTTCTACATGGGGGTGCAAGACAGCTAAGTCAACCTTATAGTCTGAACAGCCAACTTGTTTTTTTATTTCGTATCCATGACTGATGAGGTATTTAGCCACTACATCCAAGAATAGGTCTTTTTCTGCTTCGACTTGTCCGATTCGCAATAAAGACGAACTGTCTATGGCGAAATCCATGTATTGGCGCAACATTTTTACGCCCTCTGATTTTGTACGGCTTAAATCTATATCAGAAGGCTTGATGGAGCTAACCAGTTTGACGTTGTACTTAGCTCTTGTGATGGCGACGTTTAAACGCCTCTCTCCGCCAGGTTGCCCAAGAGGGCCGAATCGTAAGGCCATTGGCCGATTGTTGTCACGCTGTTCTTTAGTTTTGGCGTAACTAACGCTTAATATTATTGTATCTCGCTCGTCGCCCTGTACATTCTCAAGATTCTTTACAAAGAACTCATCTTCCTTATCTTCTATAAAATAGCTTTCATATTCAGGATGCTGCTCTCTAAATTTTTGAATTTCCAGAGCAATTGCTTTTTGCTGGCTCTCACTAAAGGCGATTATGCCGAGAGAGCGGTTTGGCGTCTTATCTATATGATATTTAACAAGTTCAACACAGCGACGAGCTTCAGAGGTATTTCTGCCTTTGCCTTCATATGTTCCGCTTTCTACAAAAATAAACTCAACGCCATTGTCAACGCCATTATTTTTGCTCCCTGGGAAAGTTACAAGTTCATTTTCGTAGATTTCCTGATTAGAAAACGCAATAAGATTCTCGTGTTTGCTGCGATAGTGCCACAGCAGAGTTCGATTTGGAAGGACTCTTGCAGTTTCCTCAAGGATAGAATCATATAGTTCAGTACCTTCAGCTTCATCATTATCCTCGTCAAAGTCGCGGTCATCATTGCTGGCGCTTGCTGCAAAGAAATTTGTGGGCGGCAGTTGCTTGCTGTCACCGGCAATGATTAGTTGCCTGCCTCTTAAGATTGAGCCAATGGCGTCTTGAGGGAATATCTGAGAAGCCTCATCGAAAATCACCATATCAAATTCATACGAATCTGCCTCTAAGAAATAAGCTACGGACAGCGGAGACATCATCATGCATGGTTTGAGCTTTAGGAGCAAGTTTGGGATAGACTTGAACAGCTTGCGCAAAGGCATTATTTTACGCGTCTTACCGGTTTCCCTCTTCAAAATGCTTAGTTCATCATTAGCAGGCAGCACATGGTTCGCTGCTGGAATGCGATTGATAACCTTTTGCCGAATGCGCTCCTGCGCCGCAAGCAACCGCTTCTCATCAAGACAGGAAAATCTCTTGATTTTCTCATCGTGGTTCGAGCGTCTGAACTGGTCAACAGCTTTTCTAGAGCCAATTACCGATTGAATCCACATCATTAGGAAGCGTCGTTTGAAGACGGCGACAACATCATCAATCGTTTTATCCTGCTGCTCTACTTTTTCAGTGAAATCATCGAGTCCCATTTCGTTGCAGGCATTCCTGGCTTCAACATAGGAAATCCAGTCGTCAAGAAGCATAATGCTTTCTAGACAGCCAACGACTTTATTGGCAATGGCGCTAATTGGTGCATTGTCAAAATCTGAGTCCGCACTAAATAGACTCCTAAAATTCGAATATCCTGCAATGCATTCAGATACACTATGCTGCAATTTTGAATTTGTTTCAGATAGCTTGGCTCTAATACCTGCATCTTCACAAAATGAGGCGATAAAGCTATCCTTCATTAAGTGGGCTTCTTTGATTGAAGATAGAACTGAAACCGATTCTAAATCTGAGATTATAGAATTCCAGTCTGTTTCAACTCCAACCATGCGAGCGCCAAAGAACTCTTTATAAGAAGAATAAGTTTTCTCGAGAGAAATGCGCGTTTTATTAACCCTGTCAGCTTCTGACACTCGAATAATCAAGTCGCTGAGCGGCATTTCGTTTGAAATGTGTTCCGACATCAAGGCAATAAGGTTGATTAGCTTGCCGTTTTGCTCATTCAGCAGGTTTAACTTTAAAATTAATTCCTCTTTAATTCCTTGGTATGAGCAGTCGCCAAACACCTTTGAAACAGCTTCATTTATGACCCGTTGCTTGTCTTCGCTAAGCTCAAATAGCACTTTGGAGAGTTCTTCGCACTCTTTTTCATGAGTTGCTTTATCGCATAAAATCGCAATGACGCTTTCTGGAAGCGGCTTAGGGAAAGCTCTGCTAATTTGCTCTGCATATGCTATGCCTTCACAAATAGCATTCCAGTCTGTAGTTTCACCAGAATAATATCCCCCAAAGGATTTCCAAAGCAACTGATTATGTTCATCAAGCCATTTGATTTCTATGTTAAGATTAATAATTAATCTTAGAATTTCACTGATATCTATGTCATCAAAGGATAATTTCAGCTTTTGTGTTTCTTTTAGGATCGAAATGAGGTTTTTCAGCGAGGCATGCCCCAACTCTGAAACATTGGGATGCTCAGTGAGAAGTTCAATAAGCTCATTTGATACTTTTTCTATCCCCATGAATTGCGGCAGCAAACTGTTTTGTATATCTTCATGCGAAGTTAATCCTAAAGAAGCAATGCTCTCTTTTGTGCGGGTGATGCTGTTTTCATTCAGTGCCGGCAACAATGCTGCCAGCTCTGAGAGTTCAAAAGCATAGAGATTTTTATTGCAGACAATATCGATCACACGTTCAGGTACGTTGCCTTGAGGGAATAGCGTCCTCACAGTCTCTACAAATTCGATCCCTCTGGCTATTTCTTTCCAATTTGAGGTATGAGCTGTATAGAGGTCGCCAAAGAATCCTTTGAGTTCCGCTTGTTTGGAGGCAAACCAATTTTTCTCTTCATTTATACTCAGCACCACATGAAGCATAGATGTGATTTCTTCAATGCTAGGTTTTGAGCCAATTTTCTTTGAGACGCCGCGAAGCATCTTAATATCTGTATGATAAGAAGATATTAAATACTTAAGGGGAGGGAAGTAGTATTCCATCTTAAACCTATGGAGCATACTCTCCGCGTCGATATTTGAGGCTCTTTCTTCCCAATTATTTTGATGAAGCCACTCCTCCAAGCCAATCAATTTTGACGAATGTGAAATAACATCAGGAAAGATCGCTTTAATTTTTTTGCACGCTTTCCTATCAAACCATTGTCTCAAAACCCTTGGGCTTTCAAGGAGTTCTGTTGCATTTTTATAGAAGATGGCCATAGAATAGAAAGATATATTTTTGCTATCAACAATGGGGTACAGCTTTGCAATATGACTAAAAGTACTTTGGAATGTATTCAGTTCTCCAACAATCTTGTTTGAAATATGCCTATACTTAAGAGCGATGCTGAGTAAAGAATTATTGTCCCACACAGATGCTATCTGTGACTTTGCTTCAGTTAATAATGCTATATGCTCTTTTGCAGTCGGAACTGCTGATTTAGCAATGCGGATTCCATCGCTCATGAACCATTCAGGTATAACTTTAGGAGAGTTTAATACTAATAGCAAAATCTTAGCTAAAGACTTAATTCCAGATAGAGACTCATATAAAGCTATGGGCATTATAGAAATTCCCTTATCGAAGGCGGATGCGATCTTACGCAATCGGTCAATCACATCAGCAATATATGCATGGAATTCCGTTGCTCTTTCGACAGCATCGTTAGCAGAAATCTGCGGTTGTTCAACGATGCTGTTTATTTGCTCAACAGATGCGAGAACCTCATCCAACCAATATGGCAAGTTTACAGAGAATACAGATTTGTTAAAATGCGCAAGAACAGCATTGAGGGCATTCAAGTACTCCTGTTTGTCTTTCTGCTGTTTTTTGGCCTTGACAAGCAGAGAGGAGCGTTCTTCACTTTTTGCCCATTCGTATGGGAATAATGGAGTATTTTCTATAAAGTTAAGTAAGGCTATGCTTCGTTGCGCTCCATTCCATGTGCAAGATTCGTTCAAGCCAAACGAAGCGATAGCGACTGAAAGCTCTTCATTCAACTCAAGAAGTGATTCTGTTAACCCGTCCGCGCTTTTCTCAAAATCTTCTTTGAACTGACGTGTGACTCTCTTAACGACTGTATTGTTCCACGGATTTTCTGAGATTTTTATTCCAAGAGGTTTAAGCGCTTTTGCGTATTTATCAACACGATACAGCATCGTGTTGTAGGCAGTCTTTGATACTTCAAATGGAGATTCAACAAAAAACGGAATGAGAGGAGTATCTTGCAGGTTGCTCAATTCTCCAAAAGCAGAATACAGGCTCTTTTCCAGAGGGAGAATTTCTTCATGCAATTCTGTGACATACTGGTTTAGATCCTGTCTTTCCTGAAACAACTCATTCAATTCAAACATAAAATTGTCATCAACGCTTTTGCGAGGCAGTTTCAGGTTAGCCGCGATGCTGTCAACAATCATTTTTTTATTTGCCTTTAGGCTGTGCAACGCAAGGCAAAATGCATCTAAGCCTACCTCAGTTAAACGCTTGTAAACTACTTGCAAAGCAGCAACTTTTTCAGACACAAAAAGAATCTTCTTTCCGTCAGCTAAGGCTTCAGCAATAATATTCGTGATTGTTTGGCTTTTTCCGGTGCCCGGAGGTCCCTGCATGACGAAGCTAACCCCTTTTTTTGAAAGCAAGATAGCTTCTTGTTGGCTGGAGTCAGAGTTCACTACCTGATGGCAATCGTTCGGAGAGACGCGGTCTATATCTAATTCTGAGGGAATGTTGCCGACTGCGCTTGCATCACCTGTTATTGCCCGAACAACAGTGTTTGTGAGCATGCGATTAAAGTTGTTATTTAGGTCGTGGTACATACTTATTTTAAGAAAAGATAAGAGGCCAAGGCTGACTTCAGGGACTAATTTCCAACCGTTTTGGTCAACGATTTCTTCAATGCCTTTCATGTACTCAACAATGCTTTCCTTGCCGCTTAGCGTAAATGTTGGCAAATCTATTCCGTATTTAGCGCTTAAATAATATTCAAGGGTGGGATTGACTTCAATATCATCATATCGCAGTAAAGTGTAGGGTGCCTTAATGGATGCCTGTTTAAGAGAAACAGGCATCAGTAGCAAGGGCGACTTCAAGACTTGCGCATTAGCGGAATTATCCTCTTTCCATTCGATGAAACCGAACGAAAGAAAAAGAATGTTTGTTCCTTGTTCATCTCTGGCAAGCTTAGATTTGGAGCGAAGATTACTTAGGGCTATTCTTCTCTCAATAAGTGAGCCTTCGGCTTTAATATCACCATCCTGGACAGAAATAGGGTATGATAAAATTTCCAAAAGAGAGAGTATTGAAAACATTCTGAGATCGGAATTTTTGTCTATTGGACTCTGAAAAGTCAGTTCTTCTTCAGATACTGCAAGTCGATTGAATAACTCAGTAAACTTTGGCTCCAAGATTTTTAGGGTTGTACGTTTCGATTCTCGATAGTTTATCATTTTATTTCGCTTCGTGAGGTCAAGCAATTGGTTTTTCCAGCTATCCACTTTGCGTTTCAGAATAACTTCATTTGAACTTCTATTATTTGGTGAAACGGTTGCTTTGGGACTTGAGGCGGAATCAAATCCTTGCTGAATAATCGAAGGCATTTGCGTTGGATTTGAATCATTATTGCTTGATTTCTGGACAACAGCTTCATTGATTACAATAGCGCGTTTTATTGGCAGAGAAATAATCGAAGTATCATGCCTCCCAACATCTTGATTAATTAGCTGCTTTTCTGGAATTGTCGCTTTTCGGATAATATGCTTCGTCTTCTCTACTGGATACGGAGCGCTGCTCTGTGTGTAAAAGTCTGTAGATATAACAGTTACAACATTTTCAACGTTATCTGAGCCAGCAGGAACAACGACTATATCGTTTGCTTTTATTGTCATGTCATCAGAGATATATGAATAAATTCGACTGCTTTTGGGGAAAGTCACGTTACAAATCATGATCCTGTCTTCAGATGCAGGTGTTGAAGGAAGCGTTTGTGCTGACACAAAAGGTGAAGCATGTTGAACTTGAGCGCCTGTGCTTCTTGTTCTTGAATATGCTGTTTCAATATCCGAATTATATTTCCGCACGCCTTGTGAATTGTAACAGGAATAAGAAGTTGCATACTTAGCGCTTTCAGCAAAAGATGAAGAGCAAAAAGAGGTTCCGCATACTGGGCAAGTATGTGAAATGCGAAAAGCAGCAACCGATGAACTCTTGTATTCGTTCATCAGTGTCTTGCAACTAATTCTTCCGCATATTGGGCAAGCGACAGTCGCCAATCTTGATCCATCTTTGATTGCTAATAACACCATATCAGACATTAGCGCGAACCTCCCGCTCTTATTAAGGCATAATCTAAATCTGTACATGTTGCCGAGAACACTGTGACGGTTCGTTAGACTTTTCCATATAAATACACAAACATAATATTAATCATAACATATAATCATACAGAAGTCAATAATATTACAATATTTTGCTATTTTAGGATATTGTTTTAACAATATCTATTTTGAACAACTTGAAAAAGTACAACTTAGCATCAAACTATAAACTAAAATTTATACTCTAAATGAAACTTATCTTATGACTAACTATTATGAAATTAATTTAGGACAATTAATACCATATTATTTGCTAATAAGCTAAATGTAATATGAAAATTCGAATACTTTTGCTTTTTATCTCTTTTATATTATGATTCGGGTGTCAAAAGCCTGTTTAAGCAAAAACGTTGGTGGAGATAGCTTATTAAAAGCCATTCTTAAAACCGATTTTCGCTAAGAAGTACTTTTGACCCTCGAATCATATTATAGTATTTGTAGGTTGCTCGAGAGGTATAAGCCGGCATATTGAGCGTGTACTGTTCCAAAGCCGTTACAGCTCTCGAACAGGAGCTGATCGGGTGGAAAGTCGGCGATGTCAGCCGATCGGTCGGGAATCTAGGAGAGGATTCGCATTCATGCGGGATGTGGCAGGCAGGAGGGTTTGAAAGGAGCGGACACGAAGGCGGGATGCTTCGCTACATTTTTCGGCGTGACTGTGTCAGTCGTGGCCGGAGCGGTTGCATCTCGGCATCGGATGACGGCGTTCCGACCGTGCGCAGAAAGGCTGACCCCCTGCCGCATGAAGTTTCAAGCGGTAGCTTGCAAAAGCGCCGGAGTTGCATATTCATCCAGGCGTTTTTCGTCGCCTCCAGCCGGCGCGGCGGAAATCTCAAAGGCTATAAGGCCGCCGCTGATGCCAGGGCTAGCTAATATGATTAATCCAATGTTACTCGTTCAATAATCCTCAGAGGCTGAGGGAATTTCTGTATTCAGTACTGCTTCAGCCCATAGATGCGGCGAAAAAAGGGACGGAGCGCTTGTTTTTTGCAGGCGCGTCGTATTTCATCCATGCCTTCCATCCGGCTTATGTCTGGCTGGGGAATAGGGTTTTCATCAAAACCGCAAGTGGAAGGAAGCGCTATAATGTGCTTGGAACCTTGAATTTCGCGACGAAAGCCATATCCTCGATAAGCAGCCACTCCTGCATAAATGCAGCTTCAGTCATAGAACTGTTCAATAAACTTCTGGCTGAATATCCCCGATCGATCTTGAATTTCTCGCCGGGCAAAGCGAAGTATCAAAAATGCAGGGACATATCAGAATTCATCGCCCTTCATCCTTCAGTCAAGCTCTTTTATCTTCCTCCATACTCGGCCAACTTGAACTCGATTGAAAGATTCTGTAAATATGCAAAGCCTGAAATGCTGCGGCGCATATACAGACACATTTGCATAGTTTAAGCTGAAACCGACAAATTCCGATATGAAGCTGATAAAAGCAACTGTCGTAAAGTCAATTAGGTGACAACCGATAATATTCAATTATTTGACGATATTGAAGCCTTTGAATGATCAGGGCAGCATTGAATGTAGGAAAAGTGGGGATTATCCCGCAACTAGACGGTAGTCAATGAAATGAATATTCCTATGATTGACAACGCGAAGGTTACGTCCAAGGGACAGGTCACGATACCGAAAGAAATCCGCAATCTGCTCAAAATCAGATAGGGTGACAGGACTTCGTTTATCTGTGAGGGCGATCGCGCGATTATGATGAACGCAACAATCTACGCGCTTGAAACTTTGCAAAGAGCGATGGAGGGCGAAGCGGAAAAGGCAGGGCTGAACAGCGAAGAAGACATTCTTGCCTTGTGCCGTGAAGTCAGAGTGGAAGTTGAAGGCTCATGACGAAAGTAATGATTGACGCAAACGTCCTCATATTCGCGATTCTGGGAAGCGGCGGCATGCCTAACGCTGCGACTCGCAAAGCGGCTAATCCACCGTACACGCTTGTGCTATCCGACTATATAATCGACGAGTTGAGGCGGATTTTCAACCGCAAGTTTCCGCACAGAATCCTGGATATGGAGCGCTTTATCACCGTCGCGCACTACGATTTGGCGGCGCTGGCCGCTGCTGACGCCGTTTTGGAAGGCGACGCAGGGAATTCTTCGCGCCGCTCGTAAGGCGAATGTGAATATTTTCGTCACGGGCGACAAGGACTTTTTAGAGAGTTCGGTGACGCGCCCCAAAATCCTGACGTCGGCACAGTTTATGCAATCGGTATAAGGTTTATTGTAAACTCCTAATGTGCATTTTTCGATCTAGCAGAAATGTTCTCAATAGTATATGCTTTTTAAGTATAATGAACTGAATTGCAACTATAATGCAGACTTTGCTGCTTGGATTGTCATACAGTTTCACAATTAATTTTAAGTATGATTTCAAAAGGTCACTTGTATATTGT
>JAISZB010000061.1 GCA_031269465.1 Clostridiales bacterium
TTGGGTGGAGAACCTCTGTTGGAACTCTATTCTGTTAAGTTGTGGCTGTAAAGACATTTATTCTGCCTCCCGATTTTTATTTAATGATTTTTTATAAACCATTATTTTCATAAAGTCAATAGAAAAATAAACTGATCAAACTGGAGACTCATTAGTGATTATTTGCATGTGAACCCCTATGGCGCTGCGCTTCACCGCCAAGGGTGAAATTATTAAGTCAATTGTGTGTTTGAGGCATGGATAAATGTCCATAAAATGTATTATCATACTAAACTGCATATTTTAGCCTGGCTGTAGAACGTGAGACAATCAAAAACCAAAAAAACCTGAGTAAAGATACTCGGGTTTTAAAGTTCAGCTTTCTCAGTTTGATTGTCCCTATCGGCGGCGACGTGCTGATTTGAACTCAAAATCGTTGCATTTGGCTACAAATCTGTATTTCCGCGCAGTCAAGCTATACGGATGGTATAAAAGCGGATCTTTCCTTTGCGCATCGCAATGCTCTGGGAGGAGTTTTTATTAAAATAAAAGCTACCTTCATCTTCTATATCTGCTATAATAGTCATAGGCTTTCATATACCGAGGCGCTTAGCGGCCTCTTCAGCTTTTCGTCTCTTATCGCTTATAAGTCTACTTCGAAAAAAGGCTGATCCGGCCTCGCGCTAAAAATGCTGGGATGCTTGCGACGATAATGAGGTTTTTTGATATGACAAAAGCGCAGTCATTACACCCTTTTGCAGAAAGGACTACATTTGATGGACATTGAGACGCTATGCAAAAAGACGACGGAAATCCGGCGCAATATCGGAACTGTCATAGTCGGAAAAGATCATGAAACATCGCTTGTTTTATCCGCCCTTCTCTCGGGAGGCCATATTCTCTTGGAAGACGCGCCCGGCACTGGAAAGACAATGCTCGCGAAAACACTGGCCAGATGCTTTGACATCGGATATAAGCGCATTCAATTCACTCCGGATCTGCTGCCGACAGATATGACGGGAATTAACTTCTACAACCCTAAAACTGGAGAGTTCACTTTCCGGCGCGGCGGACTTTTCACAAACATTCTTCTAGCCGATGAAATAAACAGGGCGACGCCCAGAACCCAATCAGGACTTCTGGAAAGCATGGAGGAAAAGCAGATCTCCGCGGACGGGGAGACTTATCAACTTGAAGCCCCGTACTTTGTAATAGCAACGCAAAACCCAATTGAGACCCAAGGCACCTTCCCCCTCCCCGAAGCGCAATTGGACAGGTTCCTTATGAGAATATCCCTCGGGTACCCTGATACCGCATCAGTCATAAAGCGCTTCATCAGAAGCGATCCCCTGGGCGAAGTCTCCCCCGTGTGCTCAAAGCGGGAGCTTGTAGAGATGCAGGAATCCGTAAAGTCAGTTAAAATCCACGATGATCTGATATCCTACATAAGCGCCCTCACAGAAGCGACAAGAGCGCACGAAGCGGCAGCGCTTGGCGTCAGCCCTCGCGGGGCGCTCGCCCTGGCCAGGGCGTCCCAGAGCTTTGCCGCCATTAACGCGAGGGATTACGTAATACCTTCCGATATCAAGTCGCTGGCGGAATCTGTATTCTCTCACAGGCTCATTCTCCGAGGCGCCAATAAAAGCGAGAGGGCCGGGAGGGTGCTTAAGGACATCCTCTCATCCACCCCGGTTCCCACTGAGGTGTTTTAGCCATGGGCATGGTATTTATGGTAATTGCGGCAAGCTTATTTGTCGCTCTGCAAAATTTCCTCTACAGCCGATTCTGGAAAAGAGGGCTTACCTTCGATTTGTCCTTTTCAGAAAAAACCGTGACTGAAGGCGCCTCTCTCCTGCTAAATGAAACAATAGCAAATGCAAAGCCCCTCCCCCTGCCATGGCTTGCGGTGAAGTTCCAGCTTTCCAGAGAGCTGGCCAATGACAGCGCCAACTCCAAGATTTCGGATGATTATTACAGAAATGATCTTTTCAGCGTTTCCGCGTATCAGAGGATAACACGGCGCCTCCCGTTCATATGCATGAAGCGCGGCTATTACACCGTAAAGAGCATTGATCTGGTATGCTCAAACATTCTTCACAGCCAGAAACTGGTTGCGCACATAGACTGCTCAGCCGCCGTTACGGTATACCCCAAGCTATTGCCAACGGATGAGCTCCCCATACCGTGCAAGCAGATTCTGGGTGAAACGCTCGCGAGAAGATTCATGCAGCCAGATCCTTTCGAGTTTAAGAGCATAAGGGAATATCAGCCATACGACGGATTCAAGAACGTCAACTTCAAAGCTACCGCAAAATCCGGCAAGCTGATGGTCAATGTGAATGACTGCACCGTTTCCAGGCACGTCCTGTTAATGCTTAACCTTCAGCCGTACTCAAGCTGGGTTAGCTTCTCTCTTTTCGAGCATGCCATACGTCTTGCGGCGTCTATAAGCACGGAGATGGCAGAGGAGGGAGTGCCCCTGCGCTTTATTACAAACGGCCTGGACATAGCCGCGTCCCAGCCCGCCGACATAAGAAGCGGCTCCGGTTCCGGACATCTGGCTAACATCTATGAGACTCTCGCCAGGATAGACCTGGCAAAGACTGCCGCCCCTTTCGCGCAAGAGCTGGGGTGCCATGCAATTGCCGAAGAGACCGAGCCGGCATACATCTTAATATCAACCTACCACGAGGGCGATTTGAGGGAGGAATTCCAGCGGCTGCTTGATATGGGCGCAAGCGCGCTCTGGATCATCCCCGCGTTTGACGACATGCAGGTAAAGGCCCCTCAGGGAGAGAGCATAGTCAAATGGGTAGTAAAAGAGAAATAGCAAGCCGAGGCTTTCAAACATAAAAACGATTTCAGGAGGAAGTGGTTGCATGAGCCCCAGAAGGCTCTTGATTTCAGAAGCGCTTTATAACCTGGGAGTTTTTTCTGTGATGTACACTTTGGCTGCGCTTCCCGTCGCAATGCTTGCAGGCTACAAAGCTATGCGGCTTTTCGCTCTCTTCGCCTTGGCTCAACTGCTCTTTATTTGGGTTAGAATGAAAGTGCGCAGCCTAATGATTTTCATGCTGATTCATATGGCGGCCGTCGGCGCGATGACTATCATCCCCGGAAACGCAAAGTACGCCGGTCTGGCATTCATGCTGATTATAGCATTCATCTCCATAAGAGCCAGATTCTCGAACGACGGCTATTCATACAATTTCGCCATCGTCGTCGCGCATCTTATCCTCGCGCTTCTAGTCTCAGGCCTCGCCTCCTCATCCTACGCGCAAAGGCCTGAAGCAAGCTCGGTGCTCCCTATAGCTATAGGAGCGAACATCATATGCTGCTATGTCTTTAAGCATCTTAACAACCTTGATCATTCGCTGTCCCTGATTACAAGGACCACGGAGCAGCCTGTCAAAACGATACTATCCATGAACAACAAGGCCATCGCCCTCTTTTCATGCGCCGTCGCCGGCGTAGCCGTTTGGGCCAGCCAATGCGATCTCGAAAACTTTGCCAAGAAGTTTGTAGAAGCGCTTAAAAGCTTCATTATATGGATTGTCGGAGGCATATTGAATCTGCTTCTCCTCTTTGCCTCTAATGAGGATGCTCCGCTTCCGGAAGCTCCGCAAACCGCCGCTCCGGATATCATGGAGCTTGCGGAGCCGTATGAGGCTAATCCCATTGCGGAGATTATAGGCAGGATATTAGCCTACGCTTTGATAATTGCCGCTTTCGCCGGAGCGGCTATAGGAGCCGTTTACATTTGCTGGCTCCTATACAAAAAGTTCTACTCAAGTCGGACTGACGGGGATGAAAAGGAGTTTCTGGCACCTGAGATCTTCGCTGTTGAAGCCATCAAGAAAAATCTCAGGGGACTCATCCCCCATTTCGGATCCGCCGAGAAGACGCGAAGGCTTTTCAGAAAAAGAATCAAGCGCTTCATATCCAAGGGCGTCCCCATCATGAGTTGCGACACTCCTGAAGATATGATGTCAAAGATACCGGAAGACATTTCAGCTCTTACAGCCAAGTACCAGCAAGCCAGGTACATTCCGTAAAGGCGCCCTTGACTTTAAGCCCGCTCTTTTATCTTTGGAACCGTCCTGTCCGAATGCGCGCATGAAAGCTCTGATTTTGGAGCTTGTACAATATAAAATCGGATAATAAAGCCGCAGCATCCATGCATTTGACTGATAGGCATAAATACTGCTTTTCATATAAAATTGCCTTTTTTTGTTGATTATACAGCGAGTGCAAAATGCCGATATCAATCGCACCACTCAATGGACAGCCAACAAAAAAAAGGAACATTTGATGAAAAGCGGTATATTTAATCAGTATAACTAAAGCCGTAGCCGCACGCTATTCAGGGAGGATTTTTTATGAGGAAAATTTGGCGGATCATCTGCTATCCCTTGTTGTACTTTGTTTTGCTGCTGGCGTCATCCATTTTGTCCGTTCTACTGACTGAGACTTTTTTCTCCATGGAAAGCCCCGGAAACGACGCATTAAGCTCAGTTGCAGAAAATAATCAGTTCTTGCCCGAACTCTCAATGATACTTATAGCATTTTGCGCTCCAATCATTTTGCTCGTCCTATTCCACAATCTCAAGAGTGAATGGAAAGAGTCAGGATTCTGGTCTTTCAGCCGAAGCAACATATTTACATTCATCATCTGCGTGTGCTTGGGCATAGGCATAGAGCTTTTCATCTCGGGCGCTGTGGAGCTTCTCCCAGTCCGCTCTGCGATAGAGGCTTTCAAGTCTCAAACGCCTCAGGCAGCAACAAGGAATATTTGGATTGTAGTTATAGCCATGGGATTTATTTCTCCCATCATTGAGGAAGTCATTTTCAGAGGAGTGATGCTCGAGCGGCTGAGAACGCACATGGATTTATATGTAGCAGTTTTTCTGGAAAGCCTGGCTTTCAGCATAGTTCATATGTCAGTAATTCAAGGGCTCTATGCGCTGCCAACGGCAATCATCCTGTCAGTGGCGTTTATATGGACTCGCTCAATCTATTATCCTATAGCCATTCATATCGGATGCAATCTCTTCACTTTGGCCAGAACCGCGGCAATGAGCGATGTCGAGGCAATGGCAGGCCATATATTTGGAATGCTTATCGCTGGCGCAGTCATAATAGCATCCGGCATGCTGCTGCTATACATATTCAGGGAGGATAAAAATCCTTCATCAGCCTATGTGGCTAAGTCGCGAACTGAGGCTATGATGCGCTGAGTGCGCGCTTGAAAGCCAAAAACCCCTCAGCTCAGCGCTGGAAAGCGCCGGCCTTGGGGCTGGATTATACTTTTTGCAGTTTGTCTGTCCACTTTCAAGGCGCGAATGCAGGTATCGGCATTTCACACTCGCTTTGCAGCCAAGCTATACCGATTTGCAGTCAAGTGCACCGATTTTGGAGCTTGATTATACAGCGAGTGCGAAATGCCGATATCGGCATTTCGCACTCGCTGTATAATCAAGCTCCAAAACCGGAACTTTCAATGCAAATCAGTATACAATAGGCGTTGTCGTCACTGCCAAGAGGCTTTGCTTATTTCAAAGCCGTTTCCTACACGAATTTATCCAGCATCCTAACCACAGTCCTGAACTTTGCCTGCTCCGAATCCGGAAGAAAGTCCCCTATCGCTTCGATGATGGCTTGCTTTTCATATGGATCCAGCGGCCTGCCCTTGGAGAGCTCCTTGTGGAAACGCATGAACAAGCTTATTATTTCAGGTCCTGACTTGCCTTCTATTTGATAAGCGAAGCTGCGGAACAGCTCCAGTCTTTCAGGCTCCAAATCTGAGAAAGCGTCTTGATCAAAAAGACTGTCAATATCTGCCGCCATTTCTTATTTCCTCCAATTTCACGGTAAGCTCTGATATATCCGTCAGCCTCAAAAGAAGGTCTATGACAAACCTCTTTTCTTCATTCAAGTAAGGGCGCATGGAAAGGAGCATCTCCCTCCTCCAGTCAGCTTGGTTCCTGCATTCGCTCGGAACCAGGCGCGCTTCTCCTGCCGTAAGCTCCAAGAGCCTTTGAATCTCCAAAACTTTTATCCATAAAGCCAGAGTTTTCTGATGCTTCGCCTCAACATACGGCACAGCCGCCTTGAGCGCTTTTATATTGGGCGAATTGAACTTCTCATCGAAAACGCAAACTAAGTCTTTTCTGCTCTTTCTTTCTTTCTTCTCAGTTTTTCCAACCTTTTCAGCCAAAGAATCCTCGTTTGCTATCGCAGGCAGGAATGTTTGATCTTGCGTCTCTTCAGTTTCGCCGGCTCCGCTTGATGCATTGAGCATCTGCACGGCTTTCATCATTTGCATGGCTTTTTCCAGAGACGCTTCGAATGAACCCTGGTCATCATCCGGCTTTTCTTTTCGATCGTCTATGTAAGGTTCGCTTTCTGTTTTTTCAGCTTCATCAGTGCCGGCGGCATCGCCGCCCATCATTTCCGACAAAAGCTTCGCCTGTCTGACCAATTTATCCAGATCCAGCTGATTTGAGTCCATAAGACCATTCCTCATCCGGGGCAAAAATGCCTATAATCCCCCTCTAAAGCTTATGCAAGAAGCATTTGCGATATTCCGGGCTTCGCCTCAGCCATTTTCCGCTTGAGCCGGCGACTAGCCCGTTAATGCAGATTTTCACCAAATGTTCCTTTAAAGGCAGTGAAAATCATTATACGGTTCACATCCGCAACCCTTAACCCTTGCTTAGCAATCCAACCCCCTCCCCTAGTAAAATAAAGCGGCGCGCAGCCGAATGCAGGGATTTTAGGGCTTATTATACTGATTTGCATGCTAAGTTCCTATTCTGTGGCCTTATTTGAGTCTCAATGGATAATCAGTATAACAGGCGCATTTGATTTCAATCGCCGATATATCCACTTTCAATGCGCGATATGCCGATATCAATCGCACTCGCTGCAACGCAGCTCAAAAAAGAAGCTTTCCCATGGGCATCAGTATAATCAGGCATTCGCCCGCTTCCATTTCGCGCGGTTCCTAAATATACTGCTTTTCATATAAAACTGCCTTTTTTGGAGCTTGATTATACAGCGAGTGCAAAATGCCGATATCAATCGCACCACTCAATGGATAATCAAGCTCCAAAAAAGTAACATTTGATGAAAAGCGGTATACCTGGCGCCCTTTTTCATCTTATGCGATTCAAGCTGATATTGACAGGGATTCCCTAATAAACCATCCGACTTGATTTGCCGTATGCGCCTATAAATCGAGATTCTTGACATATACTGCCTTGTATACTGATTTTCATAGAAATCACCTTTTTGGGCTTGATTATAAAGCGAGTGCAAAATGCAGATATCGGCATTTCGCACCATTCAGTGGATAAAACGTACAAAAAGAAACATTTGAAGAAAATGGGATACTAGATAGTTCCATTTTGATGTCTGATTATACAAATAGCGCGAAATGCAGATATGTCATATCGCACCCTTCAGTGGATAATATCGCGCATCAAAATATGACTGCAAAGCGGTATAGCTTAAAATTTCCATGAAAAATGAAGAATGATCTGCCGCGTCATGCATATGTTTTTAGGGCATTTTGTAAAATGAGAACGACTTTCAAGAATGAGGAGGCCTTAAATGTGAAGGTTAACGGCTCATTTCATAAATCAAGCTTTACGAAGTCCATTCAATCTGTTATACTATTTTCCATATCCCCCTGCAGCATATCAAATTTCTTGATATGCTGCTTGATATGCCGACGCCCAGCAGAATGGCGCTTGAAAGCGCCTCTGAGCTCGGTCTGCTTGTTTTTTCCTGACAATTAAAGCATTGAAGCTTTACCCGAAAAAACCGGGGCTATAATCACTCTTTTTACAGTTTCATATGCTTGATAGCATAAAGCGCAAGTATGCCTTTGTTGAACCTGCATTGCAGTATTGATATAAAAGTTGCAAAACAGAACGCTCTTATTGTTTTGTCAACGCTCTTCCTCAGATATACTGCTTTTCATATAAACCCCTATGAAGCTTCGCTTCACCACTAAGGATGAAAATATTAAGCCATTTGTGTATTTGAGGCATGAACAAATGTCCATAAAATGTATTTTCGTACTAAATTACCTTTTTTGGAGCTTGATTATACAGCGAGTGCGAAATGCATTTCGCACCTTTCAATGGATAATCAAGCTCCAAAAAAGCAACATTTGATGAAAAGCGGTATATACAGATTTGCATATGAAACTGCCTGTTTTGGAGGTTGATTGCACAGCGTGAAACTAAACGCGGCAACACAGAAAGACCAAATATTAAAGTTGCTAAAAGATGTCCAGGAAGGCTCCTTATCTCCGGACGACGCTCTGATGAGGCTCCACTTGTCGCCATTTGAAGATCTGGGATACGCCAAGGTTGACTTGCATAGAGGCTTGAGGCAGGGAGTCGGAGAAGTCATATACGGCCAGAACAAAACTCCCGGGCAAGTGATCGGAATAATTGAAGCTATGCAGGAAAAGGGTTTGACCAATATCCTAGTCACGCGAATATCCCAAGACACCGCGGATCTCATAATCAACTCCGGAATAGAGCTGGACTACCACCCCATCCCCCGCCTTGGCATAGCGGCAAGGCGCGAAATAGAAAATCCTCTAGGCTCCGTGGCAATCGCCTCTGCAGGCACAAGCGACATGGCTGTGTGCGAGGAGGCTGCGCTCACGGCTGAAGTGTTCGGCAATAAAGTAACGCGTGTTTATGATGTCGGAGTAGCGGGAATCAACAGGCTGCTAGCTCGCCTCGATGTCTTGGCGAGCGCCAGGGTGATAGTGGCCGTCGCCGGCATGGAAGGCGCTCTGGCAAGCGTCATAGGCGGCTTGGTAAGCTGTCCTGTAATAGCCGTGCCCACAAGCGTAGGCTATGGCGCCAATTTCGGAGGCTTATCCGCCCTTTTATCCATGCTCAATTCCTGCGCCAGCGGAGTTTCAGTTGTAAACATAGACAATGGCTTCGGCGCGGGCTATATAGCAAACAGCATCAATAAAATTGGATTGACTTAGCGAACTCATAGGCGCGCGCGCAGTTAATTCTTATTTGCATATTAAAGTTCCTATTTATTGGGCGCGTTTGATTGCAAATCGGCATCATGCGGAGATCCATGAAAAAACCGAGAGTATAATGCGCCCTTCATTGCGGATCAGAATGCATCGGCGCGCTTATAAAGGCTTGTCCCAGCTAAGGGCAAAGCCTCATGTTGCGGAGGCGTAGCATTGAAGATTTTGTATTTGGAATGCGGCATGGGCGTTGCGGGCGACATGTTGATGGCGGCTCTGTACGAGCTTATCGACGATCGCGAAGCGTTCATCAATAAAATGAACGCCTTCGGCTTAGCGCGAATATCAGCAGAGCCTTCAACCAAATGCGGCATTCTTGGCACTCATATCCATGTATCAATAGACGATGCGGAAGAATTGCCGCAGGATGAAAATATAGGGCATTCCCATCATCATAGCCATGCCGACGGCGGCCATCACAGCCACAGCCATGCCGACAGCGGTGATCACAGCCACAGCCATGCGGATGGCGGAATCGACGATGTTCATGATGTTCTTTTCAATCGCATTGAAGCCAGCCATTCCCATGAGGGCAGCCACTCCAGCTTTAGCGGCGTAACTCGGATAATAGACGGCCTTGACGCGCCTGATTCAGTAAAGAAAAACGCCGTGGAGGCTTACAGGCTTATAGCGCAGGCCGAATCACACGTGCACGGCAAGCCAGTGGAAGAAATCCATTTTCATGAAGTTGGCAGCCGCGATGCAATCGCGGACGTGTTAGGGGTATGCCTGCTGATGGATATGCTAAAGCCTGATTTAGTAGTTTCCTCGCCAATTCACACAGGAAGCGGCTTTGTCCGCTGCGCCCATGGGATTCTGCCCGTTCCCGCTCCCGCCGCGGCTTACATCCTGCAGGGGATTCCGACCTATTCCGGAGACATCAAAGGCGAGCTCTGCACTCCTACAGGAGCGGCGCTAATCAAGCTCTTCGCTTCGAGCTTTTCCGGAATGCCCAGAATAGCGACCGAAAAAATAGGCTATGGCATGGGCTTTAAAGATTTTAAGGCGGCAAATTGCGTCCGCGCATTCCTGGGCGATTCATTTGAAGTTTCTTCCGGAGCGAATGGAACAGTCGCGGAGCTTAAATGCAACCTGGACGACATGACGGGGGAAGCTATTGGCAGAGCTTGCCAAATACTCATGTCTGAAGGGGCTAGAGATGCATTCACGTCCCCTATTCAAATGAAAAAAGATCGCCCCGGCATTCTCCTCACCTGCATATGCGATGAGGACAAGGCGGATCGCTTCGCGTCCTTGATGATTAGGCACACCACAACCTTCGGAGTGAGAAAGGCAGTCTGCGAGCGCTACATGCTGGATCGCTCCTTTTCAAATGTTGAAACGCCCGCAGGCATTGTGCGGGTTAAGACAGGAACCGGCTATGGAGTTTCGCGATGCAAGCCGGAGTATAATGATGTAGTTGAAGCCGCCGAAAAAAGCGGACTCAGCTTTTTGGAAATGGAAGAATTGGCTCGCAGGGAATTCAGGCTCCAGTCAAAGTGAAGTTGGAGGGCGCAGAATATACTGATTTGCATATGAAAGTTCCTATTTTAGAGCTAGATTATACAGTGAGTGCGATTGATATCGGCATTTCGCACCGCTCTATGGACAGTCTAGCTCCAAAATCGGGACATTTGACTGCAAATCGGTATAAAAAAGAAAGTGTGATTTGCATATGAAGTTCCTATTTGGAGCTTGATCATGCATGAAAGCAGGCAGCCAAGCTCTAAAATAGGTTCATTTAACCGCATATTGGCATTATGTCAAGGTTTCGTTTGAACGCGCCCAAATGCCAATCGCGCAAAAAGGAGAGCTTATCCTTTCAGCTTTCATCCAGTTTCAAGCGCACCTTGGCAATAAAACCCATAATACGGGAATACCACAGGAAGGGAAGCAAGCGCAAGCTTAGGGAACCCTCCTTGATTGCGCGAAATCGCCATGGACATAGAAGACAAATACATCGATCTGAAAGGCTATATAAAGGGCTTGGGAAACCTTGCGGTCGCCTTCTCAAGCGGCGTCGACTCCACCCTTCTCCTTAAAACCGCCCATGATGTTCTCGGCGGCAAAGCCATAGCAGTAACCGCAAGATCATGCTCGTTCCCGGAACGGGAGCTTAAAGAGGCTTCAGCCTTTTGCGAGAAGGAAGGCATTCGCCATATAGTAATAGATTCAGAGGAATTGGAGATCGAAGGCTTCTCACGAAACCCCTCGAACAGATGCTATCTGTGCAAAAATGAATTGTTCCAGAAGATATGGTCGGTTGCAAAAGAGCATGGAATTGAGAATGTAGCTGAAGGTTCAAATATGGATGACAATGGGGATTACCGCCCGGGGCTTATCGCGGTAAAGGAGCAGGGAGTTAAAAGCCCGCTTCGCGAAGCGGGGCTGTACAAGGTGGAAGTGCGGGAATTGGCGAAGAGATTGGGACTTCCCAATTGGAACAAGCCGTCGTTCGCCTGCCTGTCATCCCGCTTCCCCTATGGGGAAAGCATAACCCCTCAAAGGCTGTCCATGATAGACAAAGCCGAGCAGCTTCTGCTTGATCTGGGATTCGGGCAAGTACGCGTGAGGAATCACGGCGCCCTGGCCAGAATAGAAACAGACGAAGCTGGATTCTCTCTGCTCTCGGATAGAGCGCTTCGCGCGAAGATTCATGATGAATTCAGGCGAATTGGATATACTTACATTTCGCTTGATCTGCTTGGGTACCGAACAGGGAGCATGAACGAAACATTGGACGAGAAAAGCCTGGTTGCAAGCGTGTCAGTCGCCCCGCCTCTCAGCGCCCCAAATGGCATTTGAAGTTGCAGGGTGAAAACCCCGTATGATCAGCTCGAAAATTCGGATCTTTAAACTTAGCTGGGCAAAAAGCAAAAATGCACTGTAATAACCCGGTAAAATCAGCGGTTGAGTCATTTTCGCAGGGCAGTACCCGTTAGAGTTTAAAGACCCGAATTTTCATGCAAGGATCTATACTGATTCGCATTCGAAGTTTCTATTTTTTAGCTTGACTATAAAGCGAGAAAGTGGAGGGTCAAGCTTAAAAGCAAGAACATTTGACTGCTGATTTACAGTTCATCCTAGAGTCTTTCGAAAACGGAGGCAAAGCTTTCAAGCAACAGCGAAGTCAGGCGAACTGCGGCATATCAAAAACAGACCTCTGCAATAACTGTGGGAGGCATTTTGAATGCTCAACGTTAGGATTAAGATTTAACATTGTAGTATATACCTATTTTCATTCAATATTACTTTTTTGGAGCTTGTAATCAAACTCCAAAAAGTAATATTGAATGAAAATAGGTATACAATTAGTGCAAAATTACGATGTCACCATTCGGGCTATTGCGGCTATTCGCCTCCCGACTTGGTTTTTATGGCGGTTCTGGCAACTATGGTTAGCCCAGGATTCTAGTCGACAGTTTCCATAGACATTATTCGGATCATCTTTGATATTTCCACCGCTCACTAACTGATTTGACATTTTATACTCATTTCTTTTTAGCCCTACTCTATATGCTCTAAAGCGAGCAGATTACGTTGAGCCGTCTGTTCCGACCAAAGGATTGCCTCAATTAGCTATGCGGTGATAACAGGGTTTTTCGCTAAAATTGAAAGAACTTCCTGCTCCGATTTGTTTAACGCGACATTTAATGCGATATCGGACATTTCGTTTTCACATTAATTTTTAATCAGGGCGGTAGAACACAACCGCGAATCCGAGTTTGAGCATTTCAAAGTCAACCCGGACACCCGCCGCTTTACAGGCTTCGGTAATGCGTCGGAGGCCCGTACCGAAGCTCTCAATGTCTTTCGTGTAATACATAAGCTGGGCCAAGAGCGGATTTCGTTTTTTCGACCGCTCCTTGCCATTGATGAAGTCCTGCGGGGTCAGTCCCTCCGGGAACGTACCGGGATTATAAATTTCAATGCGGTTGCTGTAAATCGTAATTTCGTTGTTCTGTGACGATGTATACAGGCGATGGCAATAGCTGTTTATGATGGCCTCGCGGACAGCCTCTATCGGTATTTCGGGGATTTCCTTGCGCTTTATGGAGCCATCCAGCACCACGCGCCAGCGGATATTGTTGCGGATGTACTTTTCGGCAATCCCAACGAGTTCAGTGACGCTCCCGCTTTTTCGGTCAATGTCATTGAACGTCAGCCGCTCTATCCCTGCGAAAATCGCCATCTGCACCTCCAGCATAGGCGAGCCGCAGAAAAGCACGTTGGCGGCGTTTTTCAGCCTGCCGCCTTCCGTCACGGCGAGCCTGTTCAGCACTTGCTCATTGTTGGTAAATGGAAAATCAATGCGCCCTGCGCGGTTTGCCCGGTCGATAAAATCGCGCAGCACAGTTTCATCCACATCGGCGATGGTCTTGTCGGAAACCTCTCCATCCCAAACATCGCGCCCTGCGTAGCTTTCAAGCTCGGCTGCGGACATCTGCCTATCCGTGTCGGCTACGCGGATATACGCCCTGCCGAAAGCGTAATACGGCGCGTTGTCGCCCGTAAACTCAACGTGGATGCAATGCGTGTCGCCCACATAGACGGCGTTTATTTGCGGGTATATCTTAGGCTCGACATGGTTCGCCACGGATTCGCTCACATCGCGGAGCGTTTTGTCGGAAATATCCATGCCCAGCGGCGTTCCGTCATTGCGGACGCCGAAATACAGCTCGCCGCCGCCGTGCTTGTTGAGAATGGCAACCATCGAGATAACGCCTTCGCTCAGTTCGGAGGTGGTTTTCTTAAATTCCAGCTTTTCGTTTTCTTTACCGAGTTTCATTCGTCTCCGTCCTCCTCGTCCTTACCGCCGTCAATCGACTCAATAAATGCCGCCACCGAGCGTATTTCGTGAACATCCATTGTTTCGAGCTTTTGAATCATCCCATCCGCAAATCCTTTGCGGGGAGCGTCTGCTTCCGCCCGTCTCCCAACACCCAGCCGGAGGACAGCTGTACATCGTTTCAATCAATTTTGCGATCGACCCTGAAATGGTGGCGAGCCTGCCGCTGGTAATCAGGTATACCGATTTTGAGGTTGGCTGCGCTTTGGCAAGAATATGTCAAAGTAAAAGCATTTTAAAACAAGCCGAAATCCAGTTCATTAAAGCGCATATATTACAGCTGGGGGCAATGTACTTGCGGAAATGAAAGAGAAAAGCTTTGCCATCTATATGGTGCGCGAACCGTACGCGGCCGGTTTCACGGATATAAACTGTCTTTAAAATAAAATTTCTACACACGATTATATATCAAAATGAGTATATATATACTGCTTTTCATATAAAATTATCTTTTTTGGAGCTTGATTATACAGCGAGTACGAAATGACGAAACGGCATTTCGCACCACTCAATGGATAATCAACAAAAAAAGTAACATTTGATGAAAAGCGGTATAGCTTTGGCTAAATAAACCGTCGAGCAATTTTGTGGTTGTTTTGTCACATTTGTATGTATGGAATTTTACTCAGCATGCTCAGAATGTCAATTTTTTAATATTCATATATACGCAAATTGCTCTGAAAACCACTAATTGACTGGGTTCTAACAACTCAGATACTGAAAGCCCGAAACTCACGCTAGGCCAAAGAACCGGTCAATCACCCCATAGCTAAAAGCTAGGGGCTTAGCAATAAGCCCTGATTGACTAGCCTAAGCTTCCATCGAGAAGCTACGCTGTCCAAGAATATATAGGTACTCCGGAGCGTTTGCTCTAACTCCGGACACTACGGTCTGTGGTTAAACAGTCCTCTAGGGGAAGAGAC
>JAISZB010000109.1 GCA_031269465.1 Clostridiales bacterium
TGACTTGCTTTATTAAAATAGGATTGCCTTTTCAGCTGTTTTGAGAAGCTTTCGTCAAATATGTTCTATTATTAATTTGAATTATGCAAAATAAAACCTTATATTTTAAAATATATAAAATAATTGAAAATCCAATTCGTTTTATTCAGAGCTGATGTTTTAATAAACTATATGGATAGATATGACAGCATTAACTACAAAATTATTCAAAATGACAGTAACTTTGCAAACCGTCGGAATAGCTATTATTTTTTCAGCGCCTGTTCATACGGGTTTTCACCCGCCTGCTTGACCGAGGCCGTAACCTTGAGATTATTCCGGTCGGTTTGGTCGAGCGTCAGGATTTTGACCAGCACGCTGGCCGGACTGATAGTGCGCCGTGGCGTCTATCCACCGCTGATACGATAGCTTACGCAGAGAGATGTAGATCTCCTGACCGAACAGATCCACGAACATACCGTCGCGTATAACAGACGCGATGCACCTCGGCCGCGATACACTCGTAGAGCAGATTGTTGCAGTCCAGATCACTGCCGAAGTAATATTCCCGGTTTTTGAGCGCCATCGCCTCCAGGCGGCTGGCGGCGGAGACTCCGGCGTTGACCCACGCCCTTGACGATATAGTCGATCTCCGCGCCGAGCCGGTTGGTCACAAGGTAGTGCATGACGTCTGCCGGGGAGCGGTCGCGGAAATCTCCGGCGGCTTGACGCATTCTTCTGCGGGGATGATGACTTTGAACGCGCCGTGATAGATGACTGCGAAAGAAATATTGGGGCTATCAGCCGAGCGATCCACGCTCTGGATCGTGCCGGAGAGAATCCTCCGACCTTTCTGGGACTCCACCAGATCGAGCAGGTCGTTGCGTAGCTTATCGCTGTCGGTCTCCACGGTGCGCCGATCGTTGATGGAGATAATGAGCGCTTCCCGGGGTCGGCAGCGGGCGGCACGGGAACCGCCGCTCCCAGACTGGGCTTGCGTTTGCGGATCGGCGCTCGTATTCAAAGCATAAACCATAGAAACACGCTCCTTCCGCTTTAGGCTAGCCAAATGCAAGCCCCCGCCGCAAATGTCAAAGGGCTTTAGCCCTGAGACATTTGACGGTGGATTGTTGACAGTTTAGTTGAAGACAATCCTATAATAAAATGCTAAAGCCTTTGCGTTCCTTTCCAGTCCTTTAAATATCTCGTCAAAATCCTGATAAAAACAAGTTTGATCATCTGCATGGCTATGTGCAGCTTTCTTTCGCAATTTTTCCACATCCTCCAGCGTTTATCCATCCAAGCGAATGATCTTTCTACGATCCGCCGCTTTCCTGAAAAGGGGATACAGGCGCAACCATCAGCTTGACAACAAAGAACAAAGCGCGTGAGACAGCCATGCGCATGCGTTGCCCTTGGAAGTATTTCTGGATTGCGGCTGAACATGCCTCATCTTAGATGTTTGAATGGTTTTCTCCGTTAACGCGAATAGGATCCGTTTTTCCGTTTCGTGGAACTCCGGAAAAACTCGGCTCTGATTTTTCACTTTCAGGCGTCTCAAAACCTAGTTTTGACACCCCAGTCCTATATTGGAATTTTTCGAAAATACAGTCCGAGATATTTTGATGACAACAAAAAGCCACGCTTGTCAAAGCATGGCTCTTTTCAGTGAATGCATGAGGTTGCGGCAAGAAAATTCCACTTTCCTTCAAGATGCCAGCCCTCCAACAATCTTGCAATTCTTTCCTGAGCATCCGACGCCAAACACAGCCACTTTAAATCCTCTGGCCCTGTGCAACTCAATGTATCCCAATCCAAAAACCTGATTATAAGCTCTTAGCGCTGTGTCTGAGAGATTTTTGTCTTTGCCCTCAATTCTCTTGAACTCGAACACCACAACCAATTTGTCTTCAGGGAATTCAACCTCCACATCGGCTCTACCGTGGCCGGCCTCCCTGTTGCTCAAGATATTCAAGCCAAACATGGCCCCAAAGAACACGTCATGGTATACATCCTCATGGTTCACGCCGGTGTCGTGAAAGCTCATTGAAAGGAGAAGCTCTTTGAGCAAGCCTTCAATTGCCTTTGCATCTAGGGTGTATATGGCCTCATGCAACCTTTTTGGCTTATCCAAGCCAAGCTTTCCCTTGACATAATCTTTGTATAATTCCACGAAGACTGACTTGACCTCGGCGTTGGGGATCAAATAGTCATGGTCGGAGTCCAGGGCTTTCGTGAGGTATCCGGATGAGTAAAGGATGCTCCAGATGGAGTCCTCCCTCTTCAAGCTGCGATAGGTGATCACGTGGGAAATTTGGGGTAGGCTCACCGCCTCCCCAGCCACCAGCCTAGTCGCAACATGGTAGTTGTATCCGCCATCCAAAGCGGTTTCCAGGATGTCGTTCCTGCTTGTGTTGATCCAGTAATTCTTGGGTGTGGAGAACCTATTTTGGATCAGCGCCGCAATGTGGTGGAGAACCGATGATGTGTTGTAGATTTGGGTGCCCCCAAAATTGTACCCGTCATACCAAGCTTTTAAGTCATCCAAGCACTTTGGCAACCCCTTGTCCCAAAGCACCGCTTCAAGCTCTTTTTGCGTCAATCCATAGAACTCTGAGAACAGATTGTCATCTAAATCATAGACCACGAGGTTGTTGGCCCCTGTGAATATGCTCTCATTCGCTATCCTCAAGCATCCCGTGACAACATTGAGCCTCACGTGAGGGTTGCCTTTGAATGCGCAGCCAAAGAACACGCTCATGTTTGACAGCAGCTTGTCACGGAATCCATCTTGGGATTTGTGGTTGAACGGCGAATCATATTCATCTATGAGGACAATCACGGGCTTGCCGTGATGGTCAGCCAGTGCCTTGGTCATGTGGCTCAGGCTTTTGATGAGCACAGCCAAAGGAACCTTGTTTTCATCATCATTATTCTCCAATTTGCGCAACAGGTTTTTTTTTGATTCCGAGACTTTAGAGCTTTCTTGCAGGTAATGCAACCTTTCGCATTCGGAGGCAATTATGTCGCGCAATGAGTCGATTGAAACATTAAATTCATCCGAGGAAGACATCGGAAACAGGTTTAAGTGAATGACCGGGTACTTCCTGTACCATTTATCAAATATCCCCTTTTCCCCTTCTATGGCCAGGCCTTCGAAAAGCTTTGGATCAGGCTCCCCGTCTTTGCCTATCTCAAAAAAAGCTCTCAGCATGGACATGTTGGTGGACTTGCCGAATCTTCTAGGACGGGTTATCAATTTCACATATCCTATTCCTTCAACTACTGTTTTGACAAGCAAGGATTTATCAATATAGTAATTGTTTTCCCTTCTCATCATGCTGAAATCATCCATGCCAAGCCCTATGGCATAATCTTTTTGAGACATTTCGCCACCTCGTTTTCTTGCGTTGCAGCACTTTTCGCCAATTGCGTAAAGTGAATCTAAATCGATGCAGATTCATATTAGCTCTTAGCGTAACTATATGCCCATAACATTCGAATGTCAAGTTAAGACGTCAAATAAACCCTGTTTCTGAACTGTAAGAGAAGGCTGAAGATTTTTGAAAAGGCAAAATTCTGATTTGCCGCCTACCTCCCAAACTCCATTTTTATCACATTGTTAAACCGAGATTCAAGGAAATCCCGAATGCATGCTCAGGATTCTCGACTACTGGCAATTGCGCGGCAGCACCGTGGAATTTTGGGCTTGAAAAACCGATGAAAACCAGTCACTTGATCTGCAATTGCCCTTTTGAACTTCAAAAAGGTGGGGTACGCCCTTTCAAACTCAATGATACCGCATCTCCTATGGATTTCAATGGCTGTATCTGTTGCATTTCATTTTACAATGAACCAGGAAATTTCCCATAACGCCTGCATCCTCGCGTTGGCGGAATTCACCCGCAAGGCTATGGAGTAGCGCATCCACTCCATGCACTCATTCTTTCGCTTCCTTTGCCAAGACCGCCTCGTTATTTGCTAGTGAACATTTTCCAGCTTAACAGGCAATCCAGTCCCGGTAATTTACGCCGCCTGCCGCTCGCAGTCAAATTACCAATTTTAGGCTTTACTGTCAATCGGAGGACTGCTTATGCCAGCCAAAAAACCGGAGTTCTCCAATTGAACATCAGTATAAGCCGCAAAGAAGGATCTGAATTCAGATCCTTCTTTGCGGCTAAAAATTATTGAGGGATTTCAAGCGCATTCCAGCCCCAATCGGATGCTTCGGAGACGGCGTCTAAAGTAGCCTCTATGCATTCAGGGGTTAGAATTATGTTTAGGTTATCAAAGCTCCCTGAGTCTTTAGGCTCGATCCCCTCATAGGGGGCATGCGCAATCTCGATGACCCCTGAGAGCGTTTGGCCTGGCTTGAATATGTATAAGAAGCCGTTTTCATCTAGAACGCTTATCATGTTTTTTGCGTGCATGGAAGACAAGCGGATTGTACTGCTGATAGCGGTCGGCTGAGAGAAATTTTCATCGGTTGTTATCTCTACTTTATCCAACATGACATCGGATGCGTCCAGAGCCAGGTTCGCGCCGCTCTTGTTTTGATATACGGGCGTCCATCCTATTCTTACAAAGCTGTCGATTGAGCCGTTGTTTTTCATCGTGAAGGTGATGGCCTTGCCGCTTTCATAAGACTGCTTGATTGAAACAGAGACGGTTTTCTCCTGGGCGGCGACTTCTTCCGTCATATCCAGAGGGCTTTCTATGAACCAAAATATGCTATTAGCAAAAGCGGCTGCGGACATCATGCCTACTCCCGCGAAGATGATGGCGATCTTTGATTTGATGCTGATAAACAATCCCTCCTCTCATAAAATTATACCGATTTGCAGTCATATGTTCCTGCTTTGTGGTTGATTATCAAGTGAGCGATACGAAATGCCGATAACAATCGCACTCGTTGTATAATCAACTTCCAAAACAGGAATTTTATATGCAAATCAGTATAGCAGCTGCCAGCATTGCCACTTGACGGACAGATGGCATCTTATCATTTCTGCTTCCTTTTTTAAAGCTTCACGCCTGAATCCTCAAGGGATTGAGATAGTATAGCCTCAAGCTTGGAATATGCCTCGTTTATGTATTCTTCAGAAAATCCCGAAAATTCAGATGAACCCTTATGTTCAGGAAGAGGCAGGGCATATCGGTAAGGAGGAGAGTAGTCATTTTTATCAAGCTCAGACGCCAGATCAAGGATTGCGCTGGATCCTGCCCAGACAGAGCGCATCTCGTCCCAATAAAGCGTAATTATGCAGCTGGATTGAACGCTATGCTTGGATTTGTATGGAGCATAGCTTTCAGCGGCGTAAGCGCCTCTTTTCAAACCATGGGAGAAGATGAATTCACCAGAGCCGACAGTGTACCACATGCTCCCGAATTCATTGGCTATGACGGTTTCTACCGCGCCATCTCCTGTTTTGACTGCAAGTGAAGGCTGAAAGACTGCCAGGGTTATGGTTGCGTCTTCTCTATTAAGAGCAGTGGCATCTGATATAGTTATGGCGTATAGGCCGGCATCTAAGGAATCTCCGCTTGAAAGCTTAAGCTTATTGCCGTTTAGGGTGTTTTCAGCTGTTGTTTCATAGCTCTCGGGTTCAAGGCCGAAGCTTTCAAAAAAAAGCGGCTCTCCTGCCAAGGCGGCGAACCCGGATGTCATCTCGTGAGAGAAAATGCCTCCGCTTCCGTCAGGTGGTGTCAGGTTGAAAAGCAACGGATCGGATTGCCCTTCATTCGGCTCAGGCGTTTTTGCCTGCGCGGCAGAAGGCGCCGCCTTAGGCGGAGCGGTTGAGGCGGGCGCAGATTCAGTTGCTGAGAGTGAAGCCGGCGAAGTGTTGGCTTCTGCAGGAGCAGCCTCGTCTTCGGATATGCCTTCATATTCGCTGACTTCAACTTCGACCACATTATCTATCTCATTTGCGCCAGCTTCTTCTGGCGCGCCTGTTTCTGGGGGAGATTCGGAGAAATCAGCGGGAATGCTCTGCACTGGAGGAGGATTATTCGGATTTATGAAATTATCAAGATTTTTATTTATTGCAGGCGCTTCTGTATAATAAGAGGCGCTTTCTCCAGGGCTTCCGTTTAATACCGGGGCTTCGGAATGATTTTGGGAATTTTCTCCCGACGTTCCGTAGGAGCCATCAGTTCCAGCGGAATCATCCGGTTCATTTGCAGCGGAGCCGACATCCTCAGTGCCGAACATAGCGGGCGGATCCATGGGCACTTCTACCATAGAATCCCAAAGATCTTTGTAGCTCTCGACATCATCGGCATACTCCGCAGGGGAAGGTTCAACAGGCTCTTCCGATTCCACCGCTTTAACGGCAATAGCTGAGGCAGCCCCGCAAAGAAATAGGGATAGGAGAAGAATGTAGATAATAGTTGAGCGTTTTTTAGCAGTTGCTTGCATTGAGTGCATCCTCCTAAAATAAGCTGCTTTGGGCAGAGATAGGTGCAGTTTTAGGGACGATGAAATCAAATGCTTGCCTGATGATGGCCGCTTATGCATACGAGCAATCAGATCTATAGATTCTGAAGCTTGATTTTTTGAAAAATTAATAATCAAGCTTCAAAATCGAAAAGAAGGGATGCTCATCGACTTATCAGGCATAGAATCTATTTTCATCGTCCCTCGCTGATATAATTTGAGATTGAAGCCTCAAATCGCTTTTTCCTCTGAAACCGCCTTCTTGGTTGCCGGCTTTTCTGAAGCTGGAACTGCTGTATGAGACTTAAAGATGAATCTTAGGATGTCAGGGATAATGAAGAGGAAAATCAGAGCGGCAACGCAAATGATGAAATTCACCGGTTCATGAAGGCTTAGGAGGAAAGCGCCTGCGCCCTTCACGGAAAAGAACATTACGCCCTGGATGCTGTCCGCAGAAACTTCGTAAAGATCTGAAGGCGCGTTGGCGTCCGCTTTGGCTATGAAGCGATAGACGCCGTTTTCCACGATAGCTGAGGTTATTCTGCGGGTCAATATGGTTTTAGAATCCGCCCTGTAGATAATGACGGATCCCTCTTTTATTTCAGAAGCTGGGACTTCTCTGGATACGATGAAGCTTCCGGCGCTTAATTCAGGCCTCATGCTGTCTGTCTGGATTATGTAGCTGCGCAAGCCGAGAATAGAATATCCCTTTTCTGAAAGGAATTCAGTTATCAGGGAAGCAGATGTTAAAAGCACGAATAAAGCTAAAGCCGTGTTTAAAATGATGATGGAAGCGGACAGAAGCCTGTTTCTCTTCTTAACGCCTCTAAGTTTTTTAGAGTTTTTAGGGGAGGCTTTCTGCTTTGCGCCTGCTTGTTTATTCTCGCCAGCGAAGGAGTTTTTACGGCCTTGCCTGGGTTTTTTCTCCTTTTTTAATTTTCCCTTTGAAGGAACTTCTATGTCATTGAGAACAGCTAAAGGAAGAATGGCTTCCAGAGGCTCATTGGTGGGTTCAACAAAAATCAGGGGCTTTTCTTCGGCGGCGATACTTTCATGAGAGCCAGAAGAATTCCCTTCCTCCTTGTCCTTGAGAACTTGAGGCGGAGTTATGGAGTTAGCATCCATTAGGCCGACAGTAAATGAGGACTCGCCGCCTAAGGCGGAGGGTGCTTTGCCGCCTAAGGCGGAGGGCGCTTTCTTAGCTATAGCGTTTGAATCCCCTTCTTTGCTTGAAGGGTTTCCTTCCTCAACCTCTTTTAGGATTCGCGCGGTTTCATCCAGTTCCTTGAAAATGGAAGGAGGAATCAATGAATCTATATCCCTAACGATTACAAAAGGCTCTTCAACGTCGTTTATGATAATAAAAGGCTCCTCTTCTTTCGCTGCTTCAGCAGGCTCAACATCTATGAAAGGGATAACTTCGCTGTCATCATCTAAGCTGCTTCTAGTTATGAACGGGTCTTTAAATTCACCGTCTCTGGCATTCAAGGCAGGCTTGCCATCGATCAATCGGCTTCTCGCCATTAAAGGATCCTTGTTTTCACTTTCTTTGACCATGAAAGAAGTTATGATGCCGCCTTCAGAGACGCCATTGCCAGGAGAAGGAGAAACTCCCTCATCTTTTTCGTTTTTTTCTATGAAAGAAGCTTTGCCTTCATCTGCGACCATTAAGGATCGCTTGACTCCCGCAACTTCATTTTTAGTCATGAAAGGCTTTTCATCCGCAGTTAAAGGCTTTTTAGCTTCATCAGATTCTCTATTAGCAGTGAAACGCTTTTTGCTTTCTTTTGAGCCGCTGCTCGCAGTGAAACGCTTTTTGCTGTCGCTTGAGGCTTCATTAGCTTCGAAGGATTTTTTCATTTCTTCAGAGCTGCTTTTAGTAGTGAAAGGTCTTTTGCTTTCACTCGAGCCGCTTTTGGCAGTGGAGGTTTTTTTGCTTTCATCAGAGCCGCTTAGGGTAGTGAAGCGTTTTTTGCTTTCATCAGAGCCGCTTTGGGTAGTGAAAGGTTTTTTGCTTTCACTCGAGCCTCTTTTGCCAGTGGAAGGTTTTTTGCTTTCATCGCTGTCGGTTTTGGCTGTGGAGGCCTTTTTCTTTTCTATGGCATTCGTTTTTTCTTCCAGCATTTTTTTCTGGTGTTCTATGCCTGGCATGACTTTAGAACCAGCAGCGCTTTCTATGTCTGATTTTTTCTCCTTGGGTTGGCTGTAATCCCCCGTTAACGATGGAGAATAGGATTTCGCCGCTTTTTTTTCATCCTGAACTCTTCCGGTCTTTTTAGCTTCAATTTCTTGCCATGAATTTGAACCAGCAGATCTTTCGGCTTCCGGGCGCTCTAAGGCTGGAGGGGTTTTCTCTGCAATAGGAATGGATGCGAAAAGGTTATTAAGATCCGCATATGCTAAGATCGGGTCAGCGTTGGATGCGGGCGAGTCTTTTTCATCTGTTAAAGAAGCTGCTTGATGCGTGGTATTCATTGCCGCCCTCCGTTTCATATGCTTATGTCTGCCTGAAGCCTAATCAGGCAATGATAATGAAAATGCCTGGATTTTCCGCTAAAGCTTTGCAATCTTCCAGACGATATATGACATGAAATGCAAAGTTTAAGGTTTAGTGACACAATGATGAGAGGAGAAAGTGTGTTTTTTTAAAATAGGTGATTTATTTATGAAAACATCCAAATGTTTCATATAAAGTTTTTATATTTGCTGCCGATATATTGTTTGAATAAAAGAAATAAAAATGTATTGGGTAATATTTTAAAAACTGTTGTCATTTAAGATAAGTATATGATATGGAATTAGCTTTGTCAATGATATAAAAATTACCATTCTAATTATAACGCTCGAAATATCAAAAATAGCGTCGCATGATGCTTGTTGCAGAAAAACAGGCGGTAGAGAATTTATAGGCATTTTGTAAAAATGATACAGGATATTGCAAGGGATAAAGATATTATTGATTATTAGTGCTGACAGCGAGGACTAAAATAGACAATAGAAATACGACTGTATCCTACATAGTATTAAATGAAAATTCTGATTTAGCGTGCTTGTGCGTGGAATGGAAGTCATGAATTGACGCCCGGAGAGGATGCGCATCACGCTTCTGGCTGCAAAGACGCCTCCAGGGAAACGGCACAGTGGTACGTAGCTTTTAAAGGCTCCCTTTTCAAGAAGCTTGGAGGTCGCCCGGCTGTCTTGGGGTTTGATTTGGGGATCGGCTTGAAGGCCGAATCGCTTCTACCCGACGCCGTCTCCATTGAAAAGAGGCGAATCACCTATGGGCAAGACCGACCGATATGCAGTCAGTTGCGCCTATTTTGCAGCTTGACTGACTGCTTTTACGGTGCGAAATGGCCGATATCAATCGCACTCGCCGTATGGTCGAACCGCAAAAAAGGCGCTTTCGCATGCAAATTATACAGGAGAAGGAATGGATAAAAACCTCAATTTGCTGAATTTATCGAAACTTTGCTGATTCTTCTTGGAGGCGCAAAGATTATAGGATGAATACTGACCAGGGGAGATGGCATTGCTTGTTCAGCTTTGTCTCGGATAGCGGTTCGCGCACTATAGAATTGGAGAGCGCATACGCCTGCTTTGGCGGCGTTTCGATTTGCGCTTGCTTATTTGCCGCCCATGCAGTAGTATATATATGATTCGCAGCCAAATGCTCCTAGTTTGGAGCTTGGCCGCGCAACTAGCCTGAAATGCCTATATCGGCATTTCACACCTTGAAGGCGGGCGATCAAGCTTCGAAGCGGGCGCATTTGGCTGCAATTGGCGCGCGCGGAAAAGATCAGCTTCTTTGATCCATTTCCCGCCAATGCGCTCGGGAGTCTGCGGCGCGATCCGCCCGCCCGCGAAAAAGCCTCTCCGCTTCTGGAAAGGCTTGCGGCGGGCGGGCGTACAGCGCCCGGCTCCTCCAACCACGCCCAGCAGGAGGGATTTTCATGAGCGGAAGCATCGATCCGGCGGGAGTTGCGGCCGCCGCCCAGTCGTTCGCAAGGCGCGCAGCAGCAGCCTGCATAAATAAGGCCCGGATTTCAGCGCCGGAGAGGCCTGTGGAGAATCCCCTGCCACTCTGCTACGCCTTTTCGGGGAGCCGCGGAACCAGCAAGTCCGTCGCCGCGCGCATTCTGGCTAGGACGCTCAAATCCGCGTCGATCCTTGAGAGGGGGCGGATTGTCTCTCTGAGGAAGGATGACGGCGAGGGCGGAAGGCTCGGCGAGTTGCTCTCAGGAGCTCGCGGAGGCATCCTCATGGTCGAGGACGCAGTCGATTTTCTGGGCGAGGGGGCTGAAGCCCTGGGTTCCATCTTTGAATTCATAGATTCTAGCGAGGAGGGCCTCTGCGTCATATTCTCAGGCTCGCCCAGCGGGATGGGCCGCTTCATCGGAGGCTGCCCCGAGGCTGCGAGAAGGGTTTCATGCATGGTTGAGTTCGAAGACTACACAGCCGCAAACTTGATGGAGCTCCTTAAAAAACGCGCCGCACGCGAGCTGCTGGAATTGGACGGCGGTTACCTTGAGGCCGCAGGGAGGCTGTTCGAGCGCTGGATCGCCAGCAAGGCCGAGGATTTCGGAAACGCCCATATAATAAGGACTCTTTTGAAGGACTCCAACGTGAGGAGAGTCAAGAGGCTCTCGGCCATATGCGAGGGAGGCGGGGCGATAGCGCCCGAGGATATGCCTCTGGCTAGGCAGGATCTCGGGGAGCTTCTGTTGGAGATATCCTGAGGGATATGAGCGCAGGTAAGGGCGCGAAGTCGCGCTGCAGCGCGTTTTTCACGCCTCTTTAGGCGATAAGCAATAAAACCATGCACATTCAGACGTATCGATCTCAGGCAAGCATTATCCCTCTGCATGATACTGCTCCAGGATCAGCGATAAATGGCGCTTATCTGCATGAAGCTTCAGTTATGCTGATTTGCATATGAAGCTGCCTGTTTTGTAGCTTTTGAGGCGGGAGTCTCCTGCGCCAAATCTGATGAAGCATGCAGGTCAGAGAAGGAGCTTTATGTGGTGAAAAACGCCGGCCATGGAGGCGCGTCGGAGGTTGGGGGAGAGGAGCACCGCGAAAAAGCGGTTGATTTCATTAATCGCTATATCCAGTGATTTTCAAGCTTTTCACCACAATGCTGAAAAAGAAAAAGCGCCTGGCGGATTCTCGCTAGGCGCTTTTTAAGCGGATCTTATGTACGAATTAATCTTATTATCAGGCGAAACAGCCTATAGCCTATGAGCGACACTAAAAACGCCTTGAGCAGGTTAAAGGGCGCCACTGCGAAGATGATCAGGGTTTTCAAGTCAACTACGGCGCTGTTTGCCGTTTTTGCCATTTCTAGTATCGCTTCAAGCGGCATGAAGGCGGAATACAGAGGTATCAAGATGTAGTAATTGCAGATGCACGCAGCCGCCGTCATGAAGATTGCGCCTAGGGATACTCCCATCAGATAGCCCTTTAGGTTTTTGGACTTTTTAGAAATAATTCCCACAGGAAGAACAAATGCTGACCCTACCAGAAAATTGGCCATTTCTCCCACTCCGCCTGTAGAGGTTCTCAGCAAATGCAAAAGATTTTTGACGAGTTCAATCAATACTCCCGCTAACGGACCCATTGCCATCGATCCAATGAGCGCAGGCAAATCGCTAGCGTCAATCTTCAAGAAACTAGGAAAGAAAGGAACGGCAAACTCAATGAGCATAAGCACAAAGCTTATTGCTGCCAGAAGGCAGACTTTGCTTAAATATGATGTTGACAATTTCATAAAATCCCTCCCAAACAGAATTTAGGCGGAGGCGCTTAAAATGAAAAAGGCCCCCAAAAGGGGCCGTGAGATCTCATAAAAAAAGTCTCAACTTCTTTCATCCAGACTTTGTTGATTCAAGCAATCCTTTTCCGGTGCAACGCCTGAAGAGCATCTTTCTATAAAGATTTTCCAGCTGGAAGATCAATATATTAGACTGCGCAACGATATTTGCTTGCTGGAATGAAGGAGAAAAATGCTTGAATCAATTAAGGAAAAACGAAAATCTTTTTCGAATTTCCCAACTGTCGGTTTTGGAATTTCACCAAATCAGCTTTCGCTCGCGGACTGTAACCGCCGGTGGGGAATTACACCCCGCCCCGAAGTATGCACATTATACAACACAAGTTTGTATTTGTCAATTGCAACGCAGTCCCGCTAATAAAGATAGGCGCTATGAATGCTTTATATACCGATTTGCATATGAAACTGCCTGTTTGGGAGCTTGACTGTCCAGTCAAGCTCCCAAACAGGCAGTTTAGTACGAAAATACATTTCATGGACATTTGTCCATGCCTCAAACACACAATTGACTTTATATTTTCACTCTTGGCGGTGAAGCGTAGAGCCATAGGGGTTTATATGAAAAGCAGTATAACTGCCTAAGGAACATTTGATGAAAATCGGCATAGGCGCATGCGACTGCAACTCAGCACAGCTCTATAGACTGCCCGCGTTTTTCAAGGGGCGCAATGCGAGCCTTGTACTGCGCCGTCTGAGGATCTGAAAGGAGCTTGCCAATAATCGACGGGTTGTCCCCAAAGTGCATAGGTATGACTTTTTTGACGTCTACTGTGCGCATCAAATAGTCAATGCCCCAGTTATACTGCGCTTCAAGGCGTGGATCTACAGGCGCGAACGCAAGATCGAGAGTTTTTCCCGCCATAAGATTAATCTGCTTTTTATAGTTATAAGCCATATCAGCGTTTTCTTGCTCCGGTTCGCCTTCCCAGTGCCACCAGTTCAGGTCTCCTGCGTGGTAGATCCTTTTGCCGTCTATTTCCACAATGAATGCAACGCCTTCATCAGTAGACGCCAAAGTCTCGATAGCGCAGCCTTCCAGTAAAATCCTCTGGTTTTTTCCGATCATGACGGCTCCAGGAGCAGGAGGAATGTCATCTGAAAGTATTATTTTAAGCTTTGGCAATTCCCTTTGCCATGAAATGATTTTTGGGTTATAATGATCTCCATGGCGGTGAGAGCAGAAGACGATGACATCCTTGCTGCGGATTTCGTCAAGGCTTATAACTCCGCTTTCTAGGCCCGCTCCCTTTGGAGAGTCCACCCAGTAGTCGAAAATCAGGAAATGGCTGCCTGTATCCACAGCAAACCCGCTGTTATATAAATACCATGCCTTTAAGTTCATGATGAGACGATGCTCCTTTCAGAGAGGACGCGTTTTTAAGTAATGTTGCGCCAGGGACGCGATTGAACGCTCGCTATTATTATTGCGAATAGGAAATCGGCGATTTTGGAGCCTGTGATTTGCGGTCATGCACCCAATGCTTGATTCAAGCTTAATAATAGGAATTGCATATGCATGTCAGCACGTGAAGAGAAATTGGATGATTCCTCTAAAATCGAAGCATTTGACTGCGCTCCAGCATAAAAAGCGGCTAGGCCGTTAGCGAGATTGCATTCGAATTCCAAAGCCTAAGCATTTCGCATGCCTGGATTATAACGTTTTAAAGCGTCAATTGCAATGCCTTTTTTACAGGAGAGACACGCGCTTAAAGTTCAGAATTTTGGGGCTGGCTATAGGATTCCCAAGCTGATAAATCAATCCTAAAATCAATATATGTAAAAGTCGCCGCTGCGAATGCCGCTAGGGGATCGGAAATCTGCATCCATACGCCGGCTTGACATGAGGATGCACAGCATGAGAATGCACAGCAAGAAATACGCGGATCAGAAATAATCATCCCAAAGAGCATGTAGCCGGCGCTCTTTGCGAAGCAGGAAAAATGCGGCGCGAAGCATGAAATATTGCAGCTGCAAGCAAGCCGGAAAGAAAAAGCGGCGCCTGCGCGAGTTAATTCCGTAAAAGGCGCTGAAGGAACTCTGCGGGGTTTCAAGGCCTAGCGCCAAGAGGCCAGGCATAATGCCGCAGGCAATGAAGCATGGCGCTTGAGGGATTATGCGCGCCTGGAGAAAGAGAAGATATATGCCGATTTGCAGTCAAATGCACCGATTTTGGAGCTGCGCTGTCCACTTTCAAGGCGCGATTGATATCGGCATTTCGCACTGTCTGTACAGTCAAAGTCCAAAATCTGAACTTTCATATTTAAATCAAAACACACGCTTCACCAGTCATTTGATTGCTCATTGCAACGCAATGCGCAATCGCAGATCACAGGGCGCAGTTATACGGGAATAAGAAGGAAAGGAGAATCTGCTCCTCAAATGCCGCTGGGCATTTGCTTTAAAGGGCAGAGGGCAAAACATTGCAAAGCCAAATTAGGACGCCGAAATTGATTGACTATTCGCTTGCGATTTTTCCCGAGCAGCTTAAAAATGCTATAAAAGCGTTGAAGTCCTTGTCGTTTGACTTTGACAACCTGATGGATTTCATACGAGATGGCGCTTTCATAGATGAAGCCGCTGAGATCAAGGTTCTTGAAGACAACGTGAATGCAGGGCTTGCGGCGTTTTTCGGAGAGATCTCCTACGACGGCATGACTGAGGGAAATGCCGCCAGCCTTAAGGAATTAAAGAAGATATGCGTAGACAAGAAAAATGAGGCGCGCCGATCCCTGAGCCGAATTCTGGAGGCGGGAGATGAGATAGCGGCGGACGACCCTGAATTGTTTTTGAGCTTGGCTTCAAGTTCAGCTCTGTGCAGCGTTTACGGCTTTGGCTCTGAAAAGTCGCTTGACTCGGCAAAGAGGGTTATGGGTTCTGAATCAGTTGGCGAGGCTCTTGAGCGGTGCGCTTGCGAAATGCGAAGCTATGTCAGCGGGCTGAGATATTACATAGACTCTCTAATTGCAGCGGAAGAAAATGAAAGAATTCCTTCTGCTAAAGAGTACGGAATAAAGAATGACAATCCATGGCGATTAATTGCAAAGCATGAAAGCATGCGAACATCTGAAAAGATAAGCCTTCAGGATGTAAAATGGGAAGCCGCGAAAGCGCTGGGGTCGAAAAGGCCCAGATGCTTTGACTCTCATACCTGGAAAAGGCTGAGGTTCATTGAAGCCTTTGAGGCTTTCAGGTTCGACTGCGAGTGGTCTGAAGAGGTCGCTCTGGGACTTTGCACCGGCATCAAGTCGGACGCTGATTTGTCGGTTTGGGCGATGATGAAGCTCGGCAGGCGGATGGAGTACTCCAAGGCGTTTAAAATCGCTTCGCTTTTAGGCTATAAAGGAATGTCAGCGCTCATCTCATACTTGGATGTGCATGGGGATCCCATTTCAGACATAAAGTTCGACAAGTTTGTTGCGAGCCAAAGAGATACTGTTTGCGCTTACCAATACGCTGAATACATATTTAATGAAGGGCGGATAGAACCCGCTTTCGAATGGATGCGCAAATATGCGCAAGAGGGATACAAGCCGGCTCAGATTTTTTTGGCGCATATGCTCAAAGATCATGGCGGATCTCAAGAAGAAGCGCTTTTCTGGCTTGCAAAGCATGCGGAGAACGATGCTCATTCGAAGCTTGAGCTGTTCCTTGAGCTAAAGGATGATATAAAGCAGTACAAGAAGGCGGAGCAGCTCGCTCTGGAATTGTATCAGATTCATGGCAAAGTTGCATATTGGCTCGGCCAGTACTATTTTTCGCTCGCTAAATATAAGGAATCCTTCAACGCGCTTGTAGTGGGGGACGAGCTCAATGACAGCAGCTCGGCGCTTCTTCTGGCTTACTGCTGCATGCATGGATACGGAACCAAAGTGGACTTGAAAAAATCGTACGCGCTTCTTTCAGCGGCTGAGGTCAACGACTCCGACGCTGCGTTGCCAAGGCTTTTCAGCCTGGCTTGCGGCCTGGGGGTGAAAGTGAATCCCCGGCAGATAAAGGCGAAGCTTAATACGCTTAAGGCGCTGTTTGAAGATCAGGAGCCCGAAACCGGATATCTGACCGACGCGCTAGTCTCAATTCAAATGCTAGAAAAAACAGGCGCTCACAAAAGATTTTGGAATAAAATTTGGAGGCATCAAAAATCATCTGCAGGTGTAACCACTGTAAACATTGCCGGGCAGATGCCATGCTTTCGACCGTTCATAGAGTTTTGCGCGGCTGAGATAGCAGCTAAGTGGAGCGGAAAAGGCGGAGCCGCTTTAAGGCAGGCGGAGTCGAACCTCATTGCTGCGGCATCTCATGGAAGCCGCTTGGCGAGGATTCTTTCCGACTTCATGCAGTCGAATGAAGAAGAAGCTTCCCGGATGAACGCTCCAAAGATTAGAAACCGCATTGCGATGGCTTTCAGTCCGTTTCGCGGTAAAGCGCGGCTCTCAGATGTGCTTTCGAGGATAGAGTCCGCGATGAATGATTCCCTGCTTCCTAAGCTGTGCGACTTGTACACTGAGTCTTCCGAGGAGTTTCACTCGCTTAAAATGGTGGTGCCATGGATGGACGAGGTGTGTAAAACCCTGGAAGGCATGCGCTTGTACCGAGAGAGTTCAGCCGAAATGGATTCGGAGCGACCTGATTTCATAAAGGGAAGGGATGCTCTTATTAGAAGCGCTGAAGCTGGAGACGGTCGAGCTGCGATGGACATTTTCAGCTCTCTTCCGGAAAAGGACGAAAAAGAAACCCTATTCTATCTTGACATAGCTCTTGCATGCAACATATCGCAAGCGTTTATCTCCAACGCCATTCTTATTGAGGACGGCGCCAGGAAAAGAGGGAGCGCTTTCGGCATGTACTTGAAGGCGGTATATAAAGGCAGCGCGCATGCCTACTCAAATATGAAGATGCTGAGGCTCGATCCGCTAAAGAAGCTCAGAATGCTTCTTGCAAAGCGCTTGGCGGAGTCTATGGACCTTGAAGACGCGGATACCATGGATTTAAGGAAAGCCGATTTCTTGGATATTAAGAAAGCTGAGTCTATGAAGCTAAAGCAGGCGGAAGAGCTGAGAATCCCTGAAACTGCCGACTCACAGGCTCTCCAATTGCCTGAAGAAGAAGGCGCATTTTTGATTGGAGCAGTTAAGCTGAAGGATGGTGAGTGATATGCGAATATGCGAGAACTGCGGCACGATGCATGACGACGCTGAGAGGTACTGCATCTACTGCGGCGAACCTGCGCCAGTAAAAGGAAGATTCGCTCTTGACCGCTTTTTGGCTCCGGTAAATGAGCCTGACATTTATTCAATTGAGAATAAGCCGGCTACTAAATCTTTTTTGCTGAAGAGCGTTTATTCCTATTCATTTTTGCTGATATTTGCGGCGCTGCTCATTCTTTCAGTAGTGGAGGCCGCTTCAGGAGCCGACTTCTACTGGAATGAAAAGTTAAGCCTCCTATCCTCCAACGCTGAAAAAATAATTGAAGAATCTAGATTCGAGCCAACTATGGCAAATCTAAGAGTTGCGGCTGACTTTGAAAAATACAGGATTCTAGGAACAAGATATGCGAATTCAATTGATGAGAAGGCTCAGTATTTGGAGAGCCTTAATAAACTCATTTATGCGGATCCAGGCGGCTCTGCGTCTGAGCGCTCCGCCAGCCTGGCAGATAAGCTTGCGAAGGTCGCGGGCAAATTCGCTTCTGAAGAAGGCGAGGATAGGTGGGGAATAGAACGGCTTAAAGGCCTTCCAAGGTTATTTCAAGACAAGTTCAAGTATTATGGGGACAGCGTCAAAATGCGCATCGACTCAATTATCTCTCGGTTCTAAGGAGGAGTATTAATGATTTCCACGCTTCAGATTTTTTCAATCGTCCTGCTTATAATATCATCCCTCACAACCGCGGCGGCGGTGTATGTCTTCGGGGTGCTGAGGAGTCCGGGTTCAGAGCCTGAGTTTTTCCTCAAACAAAATAGCATCTGCAAAGTGACGCTCTCCTGCATCCTGGCGCTGGGCTGGATTTTTGGAAATCCCCTGGAGGTTGTAGGCTTTGCCGCCGTTTACAGAAGCATCGGACTATTCTGGTTCTTTTTTGGCATTGTTTTTTTGGTGATGCTAATTGTAGGCCTTTTCACAAATGCAAGCAAAACCGTTATGGAGCAGCTTAGAAAGTTTGGATTCGGAGACTTGGTATACGGGCTGGCAATAACCTCGGTAACATGGCTGCTTTGGGGTTGAGGCGCTTGAGCGAGACAAGCCTTGAATTGCCTGGCTCTATGGCTCAATATGCGCCTGGAGCTTAAATGCGCTAGTTGCCTGGCATTATGAGCAGCTTATCATTTTCATGCTGCGACTAAGGTTTTTTATGAAACTGCCTATTTAAACTCGGTTATACAGCGAGTGCGATTGATATCGGCATTTCGCACCTTGAAAGCGCTGAATTCACTCATTTAAGATTCAGCGCCAGCGGACAGTCAAGCTCCAGAATAGATGCTTTGATTGCAAATCGGCATAGGCGCGCGCACTTGGAATATCTATCCCAGGTGACGCTAAAGCAGTGCTGAGCGCTGCTTTTTTTTTGAACTACTCCGACAACTCTATTTGCATTATTCACCAGTCAAAAGAGAATAAAATTATTGCAGAAAAGTTCAAAATTGAAGAGAATATTATGTTTAATTTAGCAAAACTTATCAATTCATTCATATAATTCTTATATATGTATATGTCTTAATAAATTATAAGATAAATATGACAGCATTAATGACAAAATTATTCAATATGACAGTCACTTTGCAAACCGTCGGAATAGCTATCTTTTTTTCATGGATTTTAAATCTCGGATGAGAGACTTAGAATCCAGCGAATGAAAGTGCCGGTTTTTGGAACCCCCTGGAAAATCAAGCTCAAAATTAGGGCGTTTAACTGATCATAAGAATAAATTTTCTTGAAAGCTATTTTGAATCGGAGGATAAAAATGTCAAGGAAATTAATAGATGGTTCGTTTGGAATTAAAACTCGAGCTGTTCATTCTGGAAATGAAGTCGACAAAGAGACAGGAGCCATACGAAGGCCGATAACGATGGCCAACAGCTACGCTTTGCCTTATGACCCGTCGGATCTGAATTGGAGCAGTTCGGAGGGCGGAATATATACAAGAAACGGAGGCGCTAATCAAAGGTATCTGGAGCAGAAGCTGACTGATTTGGAATCAGGAGAGGACTGCGTGGTTCTGGCTTCAGGAGTGTCTGCGCTGTCAGCGGTCTTCTTTACATTCTTAAAGAGCGGGGATCACGCCGTTTTTTCGGATAACACATACATAGCTGCATACAGGCTCCTTCATGAGCTTCTGCCGTCCAAATACGGCATAGAGACTTCCATGGTTGATACTTCTAGAATTGATGAAGTCAGATCCGCCATCCGGCCGAATACCAGGCTGATACATATAGAGACTCCAGCCAATCCCACCTTAAAGATAAGCGACATAAAAGAGATAGCTGAGATATCGAAAAGCATCGGCTCTATTTTCTCTGTGGACAACACATTCGCGTCCCCATGCAATCAGAGGCCTCTGGAACTCGGCGCGAATCTTTGCGTTGAAAGCCTTACAAAATACATAAACGGCCATGGGGACGCCATGGGAGGGGCCGTGATCGGAAACTCGAACCTCATCAAAAGAATCAGGCAAGAGGCTATGGTGAACCAGGGCGCAACTGCAAGCCCGTTCAACGCATGGCTCATCATGAGGGGTTCCGTCACGCTTCCGCTTCGCATGCGCCAGCACAACGAAAGCGCATTGGAAATCGCGAAATTCCTGGAATCCAGAAAAGAAGTGCGCTTCGTGGATTACCCGGGGCTTGAAAGCCATAGCGGCCATGAAATAGCGGCAAGGCAGATGCAGGGGTTCGGAGGCGTCATGGCGTTCGGGCTTGAGGCTTCTAATGATGCGCACAATAGATTTGTGAGCTTTCTGAGAGTTATAACCTCAGCTGTCTCTTTGGGGCATGATGAAAGCCTTATTGTGTTCTTGGGGGAAAATGACGAACGGCGGGATCTGTATCCTGAACATTTTCGGAAAGGTTTTTTCAGGTTCAGCGTAGGGCTAGAGGATGCATTTGACTTAATAAAGGACATAAGCCAAGCTTTAGACAAGACGTTTCCCAGATAATCTCTCGCCGTCGACAGGCGGAGATTCGGATTGAGCCGGAGAGGTGACGGCTCTTTGCCGAAGCCGGATTATACAATTATTCAATGGGTGAAGCAACTTTGAATCTTCGCATTGTCTGCTAATTAATAAAACAAAAGCATTAAGATGTTATTTTGATGTAATTTGAAACTCTAAAAGCGATCTGCTAGTGTTATGCTGAGCGTACAAAGCGACTTAATTTTATAATTCATATATTTTAAATATGCTCGCAATAACCCAGGCCTGCTTGCGCTGAATAGAGTCTTGCTGGATGAAACGAGGATTTTAGTCTTTGAGGTGGATGCCATACCGATTTGCAATTAAATGTACCGATGATTTTGGAGCTAGATTATCCATAGAGCGGTGCGAAATGCCGATATTGGCATTTCGCACTCACTGTATAATCTAGCTCCAAAATCGGAACTTTCATATGCAAAGCAGTATATAAGGAGGCTAAAATGTTAGCTGGCGCTTTATCAAGCATTATCCAGAGCGTTTTTTGCTTGTTGCATCAGGCAGGAGCTTCAACGCAAAGCCTTGGCTCTTACCAAGGATTGCTGTTAGTTCTAACCGGATTGGCGTTGGTGTTGCGGCTATTGTGAAATAAGGGGGTTATCTGATTGGCTGTCTTTTTTGTGTTCTTGATTTTAATTGTCGCAGCTGCCCTGGCTGCCTCCACCATCATATTCTACAGGATGGCTGTTAGCAGGGCTTCTCGCATACCCGCAAACATCACTGGAATGGAGGGGTTTTCCGATACTAATTTTCAGAAGGCAGTGTATGAGACAACGCAGTGGATGAAAGAGAACAATTGCGAGAATTGGAATATGGTCTCGTTTGACAGGTTGAAGCTAGCGGCCTACTTTGTGCCGTCATTAAAGCCCTCCGCCAAGACCGCCATCTTGGTCAACGGTTACAGGAGCCAAGGCAGGTGGCTGGGAGAGACGGCGAAATTCTATTTCGGCTTGGGCTTCAATGTGCTTGTTGTGGACAACAGAGGATCTGGGGAAAGCGAAGGGGATTACATAGGCTTTGGATGGCATGAGAGAAAAGACATACTGGCTTGGGTAGGAAGGGTGCTTGAGAGGTTCGGGGAAGAGTCTCAAATCGTGCTTTTCGGCATCTCTATGGGCGGCGCCGCTGTCATGATGGCAAGCGGAGAAGACCTGCCAAAGCAAGTGAAAGCGATAATTGAGGATTGCGGCTACACCTCCGCGTATGATGTCTTGAGCTACCAAATAAAGTCCTCATTCAAACTGCCTCCCTTCCCGTTTGTGCATCTGACCAGCGCATTTACGAAGCTTAAGGACGGGTACAGCTTCTTTGAAGCATCCGCGGTGGAGCAGGTCAAAAAGAGCAAAGTCCCTATCCTCTTCATTCACGGAGAAGATGACAGGATGGTTCCCTCTTGGATGGTGTACAAGGTGCATGAGGCTTGCGCTTCAGAAAAGGAGCTTTATGTCGTCAAAAACGCCGGCCATGCCGGCGCTTCTGCAGTTGGCGGTGAGGAATACGACAAGAAGGTGACTGATTTCATTTCCAGATATGTATGCTGATTTTCTTGGAAAACTGCCTTTTTTGGATCTTGTTTATACGTCGAGTGCGAAATGCCGATATCAATCTCACCGCTCTATTGACAGTCAAGCTCCAAAAAGTAACTTTGATGAATTTAGTCATATGCTTGTGAGCATTTGAAGATGAATAATAGAAAGCCCTGGACGATTCATTAAAATAGGAATCCGCCAGGGCTTTTAATGCTGTTTTGCAAATGAATGCGCCTATTTTCCAAAATAGGCTCACTTGACTTCAAATCTGCAGAACCGCAAAAACGAAATGCAGCTGAGCTGGAATCATGAATAAAAAGGCTCAAATTGAGAAAGCTAAAGTTACCTAGCACGATTTTGAATAAATATATTGACGTTTTCATATCCTGGTATTAAAATCATATTATCGTTAAAAGCGCCTTTATTCAACAAAATGTTCGTCGATTAAACTTGCTCCCTGCTTGGGGCGGTGAAAGCGCGCTCAGATTGATTCAAGACGGCAGGCATTTTATCGCGCCAAGAAATTCCTCTGAGAGGGAGCCATGTCGGAGCATTAAGAGAGGTATTTATTTATGCCGATTCAAAAACTAAGTGCTTCTGAAAAGAAGCGTACTTCTGGCCGCATGATTATGGCGGCGCTCACTATGTCTTTGGCTTTTTCAGCGCTTTCTCCTTCAGAAGAAGCTAGAGCTGAAGAAAGATTTACAATTGACGGCGTTAATTTGCGCAAAGGTCCAAGTACATCAGACGATGTCATCAAAGTTCTTAAATACGGAACATCTGTGGAGCTACTAAATGCGGAGGAAGGTGAAGGAGGAGATTGGAGCTTTGTCTCTCAAGACGGAGATGAAGGTTATATCAAGCGCGAGTATTTAGCGGTAGAACAGCCGCCTGAGCGGGCAGTTCCGGCGAGGTCGGCTGTGGAGCTCTTGAGCTGGAGCGAAGTAAAGCCGATTTTTACAATAGGGGTGGCCGCGAAGATCTATGACGTATGGTCAGGGCTGGTTTATTACGTGAAAAGCTTTTCAAACGGAAGCCATGCTGACGTTGAACCTGTCACCAAGGACGACACTGCCATAATGAAGCGTACATACGGCAATGTCTGGGACTGGGACGGACGTCCTGTTTGGGTCACAATAAACGGGAGAACCATCGCCGCCGCAATTAACGGAATGCCTCACGGAGGCGGGGTCAACTCCAGCAACGGCATGAATGGACAAGTTTGCCTCCATTTCTATGGAAGCGCTGTGCATAATGGAAACAAGACGTATCAGCGCCAGCTTCAAGAAGTTGTCATGCAGTCATGGAACGCGGCAAACTGATCTCCTCGGGGTTAAGCTGATGTACGCTGGAAAGTTCCAATTGTGGGTACGCATTATAAATGCTAAGTTGGATACGTCGCATCCAAAATCAGTACAGTTGACTGCTCATCTTATTGCCGGCCACAGCCAGATAATGTCAGCCTCTAGATTGCAGCATCGTTTTAAAGAGCAAATGCTTGGAATTAATTCCAGGCATTTGCTCTTTTTTGGATGGCAAGGCGTGAAACTGCGAGGCTCCTCATTTAAATTAATCTCTCTGCCGCAACATATGGGCTTTGCTTTAAATTCTAGCCCGTTATGCCTGTTTTGGAGCTTGATTATCCGCCCAAAGCACCGGCTTTAGAACTTGACATTCCATGGGACTCTGGCGGGCGACTGCTAGGAATCAGAGATTGAAAGCTTTAGAGGAGGCCTTCTAAAATCAGAGAAGGAAAAATATCTTAATAGAATGGAGATGAGGCGCGGCAAAATTCAGATCTTGGCTAAAAGCAGTCCATGCTCCAATAATTTTCTAAAAAGGAGTGGAAGGCTTGATTTTCGAATATACCTTGAAAACTGATCACATGTATATGACAAGCATAACAGATTGCGTCAGAAGCGCAGTGAAGAAAAGCGGAGTAAAGAGCGGCATATGCGTGGTGTACTGTCCTCACACAACAGCAGGGATAACAATCACGGAAAATACTGATTCTGAGGTTTCAAGCGACATAATGTACGGCCTTGCGAAATCATTTCCAAACTGGATCGGCTACAAGCATTACGAAGGCAATAGCGCAGCGCATCTTCTATCGTCCGTCATAGGAGCAAGCGCAGTTCTTATTGTCGAAGGCTGCCAGCCGATTCTAGGCCCCCTTCAAGGAATATATTTTTGCGAATTCTACGGAAATCAACGCAGAAAATATTTCGTTAAAGTTATTGCCGACAAATGAGGAAGCGTTCGCAAATATACTGATGCGCATAGGAAAGTTCAGATTTTGGAGCTTGACTTCACAGCGAGCGCGATTGATATCGGCAATACGCACTTTGAAAGCGTTGAATTCACGCATTTAAGATTCAGCGCCAGTGGACAGTCATGCTCCAAAATCGGTAAATTTGACTTTACATCGTTATAATAAACCCTTAAGACATGATGATTTCCAGCCACGCCCCCCTGGAGTTGCCACAGGCAGCGCGCAGGGCGAGCAAATTGAAAAATCTTGGCTAATCAAGACTGAACTCAAGCAGGCATCTAGTTCGCGTTTGCTTTTCATGCAATTCAGGCATTCTGGTTAGATATGGCGTATCCTATAGCATCATCCAGGACATCCATTCCAAAGGATGCCTGATCTTCTGTCATCACAAGCGGGGGAAGCAAGCGGATTACATTTGACAGAAGGCCCGCGCTTATGAATATAGCGCCTTGCCGCAAGGATTTTGAGGTTATTGTTCCAATTATGCCTTTATCTGGCTCCTTTGTCGCCCTGTCCTTTACAAACTCCATTCCAAGCATTGCGCCTAAGCCTCTTACATCTCCAATAGCATCATATTTGCTTTTCATGCCGGAGAGTCTGCGCATCAAATAGTCCCCGAGCTTTTTCGCCCTTTCGCATAGACGGTATTTCTCCACATTATCAAGAACCGCCTGCGCTGCGGCGCAAGCTACAGGGTTTCCGGAAAAAGTTCCGCCTATCGCCCCTGGGATGGGGGCGTCCATTATTTCCTTCTTCCCTATGACGCAGCTCAGTGGAAGCCCTGCTGCGAGGGATTTGGAAGAAATCAGCAAATCCGGAGATATGCCCAGCTGTTCGCTTGCAAAGAGCGTGCCTGTTCGGGCGATGCCTGTTTGTATCTCGTCCACTATAAAGACAATGCCATATTGCTTGCAGATGCTCTGGAGCCTTTTCAAGAAAGCGCTGTGCATGGGTATGAATCCGCCTTCTCCCTGCACGGGCTCTACCACAACGCATGCAACAGTCTCTGGGGAGAGGCTGGTTTGAAGCATGCGGTGGAATTTATCCGCACAGGATAGGGCATAGTTTTCATCATCCATTGAAGTTTCTTTTCTGTAGAGGTTAGGGCAGGGGATTGTCGCGATATCTGGGACGAAAGGCCCAAAGCCGTCTTTATAGGGAGTAGCTTTAGCAGTCATGGACATTGTTAAATGGGTTCTTCCGTGGAAAGACCCTTCCACTACTGCTATAGCGCTTCTGCCTGTATACTTCTTGGCTATCTTCACTGCGTTTTCCACTGCCTCGGCTCCGCTGTTGATGAAAAGCACCTTTGAATCTTCAACCGGGGAAAGGGTTTGAAGCCTTTCCGCTAATTCCGTATATGGGTCATACAGCAGGCAGTTTATGGATGTGTGGATGAACTCCCCTGCCTGGCGGCGTATGGCGCCAACCACTTCATCCGGGCAGTGCCCGGCATTTGCGACGCCTATGCCAGCGGTGAAGTCTACGAATACATTTCCGTCGACATCCTTGATCAATGCGCCTTTTGCTTGAGTGGCGAAGACGCCCGTTGAATTCGACACTCCCCTGGGAACGCTGGCAATATGCCTCGTTAACAGCTCCTGTGATTTTGGCCCGGGGACTGCGGTTATAATCTTTGCATTTGTCTCTTCCATAAAAGCTCCCATCCGATTTTGACTTTGCCGCGCTTTTTTCCTGCGCATTTGTACTGATGCGCAGGAAAATGCGCCGATTTGCAGCTTGACTATACCGCTTTGCAGTCAAATGAACCGATTTTGATGCCTGAGAGTCCACTTGAAGGGTGCGAAATGACTATATCCGCATGTCGCATCGATTGTATAATCCGACATCAAAATTTCATATGCAAATAAGTATAATTGACTCCTGCTATATATTAGCATCAAGCTCGGATTAAGGCAAACTTCGTTTTGCGGGAATTGAATCAGTCGCGGATATGCGGATGAGAAGTTAAAACTCCTTTTTTGGATCTTGGCTGTCCGCTGGCGCTGGATCTTAAATGCGTGAATTCAACGCTTTCAAAGTGCGAAATGCCGATATCAATCTCACTCGCTGCACAGTCAAAGATACTTTCATATGCGCATCAGTGTAAAGGGGAAGCGCTTCTGCTACCCAGGCCGCCGAAGCGCCAGAGTGCGAAACACTCTGGCAAGACGAAGGAATCTTGCCAGAAGCAAAAAACGAAAAAGCAATCGGCCAGGCGGTTGCCAGGCTGATTGCTTAATCCATTTCATTCTAAAACTTGGTTTTTAAAAGCCTCTTCATTTTTGCGAATAATCAGCCTGAACCGCCATGCATGTCTCATCACAGGCAAGGCATGCTCTAGAGAATTCCAGGAAGGTTTTAGAGCTTGAATCCGCTGCGGTTCAGTTTTAAATCATGCGCTTAAGCTTGCCTCCTCTATATTTGGAGGCGTATTCGGAGGGGGTGCGATATATATGAAGCATGCGGAGAATTTCCGCGATGCGCTGGCTTCTCGAGACATGCGAGTCTTGTTGGCAAAGAGACTTCTACCGATTTTCATCAAGCGTTCCTTTTTTGAAGCTTTACTGTCCATTGAGCGGCGCGATTGGTATCGGCATTTAGCACTCGCTGCATAATCAACAAAAAAGGCGGTTCTCTATGAAAATCAGTATCACAAAGCGCTATGAGCCTTTAAGCGATAGCTAGAAGATCCTTCTTTTCTGCTGGAGATTATCCTGCTCTTTTGAAGAATTTTCCTGAGAGTAGTTGACCATCCTTTCGGCTGATCCATGAATGAGTAGTGATGTCCAGGGAAGATAATAAGCTCACAAGAAAGCTTTTCTGCTAAAATTTTGGCGGACTTTGCGTACCAAGCTCCCCTATCCTGGCCATACTTTCCGCAACCTATGAAAACAATGGCTCCATTTTCTTTAATTGCATCGTAATCCGGGCTGTACAAGGCAGTTGGGAGGAGTTCGCCGCTTAGCAGGACATCGGCCGCCTCCCTGCTTTTGATCATTTTCATTTTCCGTTCCAATTTTTCCTTGACGGCATAGCGCCCTGCCCTGATCTTAGCAAGCGCCATCTTTGCCGCAGGCATTTCAATGCCGAGATTCAATCTATTTACACCTGCCGAGCAACCGCTTTTCTTTCCGTGTTCGCAACAGGATCTGAAGAAAGAAAGCCATTTTTCGGAATCAGGAAGAATGGATGGAAGTATTGGCTCGTGGATTACTGCCGCGCGCACTGAATCAGGGAAGGCGGCGGCTAGATCTAGCGCGATGACGGCGCCGCAGCCGCTTCCAACCATATATGCGGATTCTTCCTGGGCAGCTTCAAGAACAGCCAGCGCGTCTCTGCTCTGCTGCCTGATGTCGAAACCGATGGGGCAGCATTTTGAGCTCCTGCCGTTAGCCCTTCGGTCGTATGTAATAACCCTATAGGTCTTTGATAAAATGTCAGCAACCTGCAGATAGTAGTCTCCATTGCCGCCGCTGGGAGCGATGAAAAGCAATGGAATTCCGGTGCCCCGAACTTTGTAAAACAGATCGTCCCCCTCCGTTGAGACTATACCTGTTTGAAAAGCCGATCTGCTCATAATGCGTATCTCCCTACTTTTTGACTGGGCGCTCATTGAGCGTCGTATGAATTATGACTGAATGCTTTTTTACATCCCTCCCATATCCAAGTTTTTCTTCGCAGCATAATTACAGCCGCTGATCTAATAAAGTATATTGAGAATGTCGCGTTTTAATATAGTGCGGCGTCATTGCTCAATTAGTCGGCTTTTGCAGTATGGCTATATTATTTTACATCCAGTTTTCTAATTAGTACAATATAGATATTATATAACAATCTTCCAAGCTTGTGAAGATGTTTATTTTGGCTAAATATGAGTGAAATTATTCATTTTTTTAGTTATTGCTTTAAAAATCATGGAAATATTAGCTTTTTATGCTATTATTCTGATTTTATCCTATGAACCATAAGCCTAAAAACAAGATGACTCCAAAGCTGCTTTATCTTCCCATTTCCTAGAGAACTATAAATATATGCAAATCAACAAAATAATCATATTTTAGCTAAAACTATCATATTCCATGCTGGCTTGAGATAATAAAAGGAGAAAGGCTAGACAATGGCTGTCGGAGCTGCCCATAGGCGTTAGGGCATGAATGAGCGGCTACGCTTAGCGTTTTATCGACGCTGGCTAACGCTCTCTTCGAATTTATGTTGCAGAGATTAAAGAGCTTGTCGAGTACTCCGCCGGCAAAATGCATTAAATATCAAAATAGACGATTTCATTATATGCATCAGCTTACCTGAATAAAGCTGGAATGCCGCGATATGCCAAAGGGAGCATTATGTGCCGATTTACAGTCAACTGCACCTGTTTTGGCGTTTGCTTATCCATAGAGACCATTTATAATTTAGGCTATGCCGACTGATTTTCATAAAATGCTCCTTTTTTGAAGCTAGACTGTTCATTGATCTATACGAAATGCCGATAATCGGCATTTCGCACTGGCTGTACAATCAACAAAAAAAGACAGTTTTCAATGAAAATCAGCAAAGCAAATCGGTGTAGAAAAATCTTAATGTCTTAAATGGATAATTAGCGTCTGATTGGTATAACATGAATCTCATTTCTGTGATATACTCACATAGTTAGCTTATGCTAACTAGATAAAGGAATTTAAAGCAAGATTTCTTTATCATTATAAAAATCAGGCCTTTAAACCTAGCTGGGTAAAAATCAAGAATGCACATGCAAGAACCTTGTAAAAACAGCGCTTGTGTCATTGAGCTCAGGGCAGTGTTCGCTAGAGTTTAAAGACTCTAAAAATCCAATGTGAGGAGTTAAGAAAAATGTGCGTAGTAATAATAGGAGGAAATGAACGGATGGAGTACAAGTACAAAAGCATCTGCAAAGAGTTCAACTGCGATGCCAAAGTTTTCACAAAACTAAAGAACAACCTATATGAATTCATAGGAACCCCTGACTTAATTGTACTATTCACCCACCCGGTTTCTCATACTATGGCCATTACAGCCAGAAACAAGGCTTCGCAGAAAAACATCTCATTGGTACAGTCGCACTGCGGAAGCTGCGAGGCGCTAAGAAATATCCTTAGGAGCCGGTTTGAAGGAAGGTCTCAAAATGCTTAGAGATGGCAAATATGCTGTTCTGCCTCTTTCACTGGTTGAGAATGCTGATTTTCGCAGTATAGGCATATGCCTCTCGCCTCAGGGCGGCGGGCTTTCGAAGAGTTTTGTCTTTGAGCTTTGGAAAGGCATGAAGTGTCTTAAGCCGTATAAGCAGGCATTGCCGTGTGAATTAATACGAAATGCTTAGAAAAACTTGAAGGGGGCTGCCAGGCATCCATGTTTTCCTCTTTTTTCTGATGAATGATTATGCTATACTGTTATGGAATATTGAGTTTTCTATATTTCTTTGCGCCTAATTTCATGATTGGCTTCTTGTTAAGAGTACATATGCTGATTGAGATATGAAAATAATGGAGTTGCATTTAACTGCAATGTAAATTCTTAAGCGGAAAGAATTTTCAAATTTCCTTAGCTTATGGCAGAGTGCAGGCATCATACTGATGAGGAAGAGGTGGTGCAGATGTTGGGAAAGAGGATTTCGAATTCGGAATATCGTGATCAATTGAAGAGAACTTTCAATAATCTTCAAGTCGACAGCCCAAGCTCATTCAAAGAGTATGAAGAGGCTTTCCGCTTAATGCTTCTTTTCAACCCGGATGCGATCATTGAAGGCATGCCTTCGCTGTTTTCGCATACTGGGAGGCCTTCGAACCAGTCCCAGGCAATGATGAGATCATTTATCCTCATGAGGCATTTCGGCTGCCATGGCTTCGAGAAGTGGATCTCTTACGCCAATTCCAATAAATACATATCCGCATTGGCGGGAGTGGAGAGGGGGAGGATGCCTGGGGGATCAACCCATCGCGACTTCATGAAAAGGATTCAGTGCATATATTTCGCCCGGGCTGTCCTTAAAAACGCGCCGGTCGTCATTCTCGGAGAAGTTGAATCAAATATTGA
>JAISZB010000115.1 GCA_031269465.1 Clostridiales bacterium
ACTTCATCTGGTTCGGCGGCAATCTGCAATGCAAATCAAATTATAGCAAGTTTTGGGTTAATTGCAGACACCTCTAGCCTCCAAATCCGTGTCGATTTTTCTTAACCTTATAGTATTGGCTTCTCCGCTCAGTGGACGAGAAAGCTTTGATCCTTAAAAAAAGAGGAATGCCGACTCAAGGGGATAAAGCTCCGGACTCACTTGTCCTCGTCGCCGCTGAACAGCCAGCCAGCATAAGCGTGAAAGTTTTCACACAAATGGAAGAAATCCAGGATTCTCTGGGCGTCCGGGAACATCTCCAAAGCCAAGCCCCTGATCCACAGGGTCAAACGGTAAATATGACTCATTTTTACCGTTTTGAATGCCCTCATAGAAATAGCAAAAACCCGCAAAGCCTAACGCAATGCGGGTTTACACAATGGAGCTCTTAACCAGATTCGAACTGGTGACCTCGTCCTTACCAAGGACGCGCTCTGCCGACTGAGCTATAAGAGCATATTCAATTTTTTTGTCCCCGTTTTTTGACCCTAACGGGAATGAAGTTAGATGACATTCTTTGTAACTGCCCGAAACGGTGAAATCTCTAAAACAGCATAAATTCAGGCTTTTTCGGACTCCTTGCTGCTGGTTGGCACCAGTTGACATTTCTCCGATGTCCTTACCAAGGACGCGCTCTGACAACTGAGCTATAAGAGCAAGATGATTTTTTCGGGGGGGGGGGGAATAGTTGACCTCCATTTTTACCTGCACAGGGATGAAATTGGATAAAACTCGTTAATCTATGAAACCATTGTAAATACAGCTTTTGTACTCCTTGACACTGCATGATACTATATCATAGCTCATTAGGCCTTGCCAAGGATTAGCTATGAGGACTGAGCTATAGAAGTACATTCAATTTTTCAAAATTGCAGGCTGCCTGCAATGGATGAAACGGGATGCTTAAAACATGCAACCCTGTAAACCGCATGAAATCATATTTTTTTAAGCTGATTGCACTTAGGAGATACTGCTTATAACGATTAAATTATCCTTGCCAGGGATGGGAAATCAGTCATCTTCGCTTAACGCGAGAACTTCCGAAGATCCTTGTAAATCAGTCTTTTAAGCGCTTCTCCCCTGAGCCTGCTTGGCAACGCTAAGTCCTCCTTGTCAATCAGAAGCTCCGACAGCCTTACTGCAAGCTAGGTCTTCTTACGCTTTGCCAGCAACCATAAAGCTTTAAAAGAAAGAAAAAATAAGAAATAGCAATGCCATGCATTATCAAGCTATTTTCTAATAAGATAATATAGTCCTAAATCCAACTTATATATACTATCAAATCATTTTTTGCTTGTCAAGTTCTTTTTAAGATTTTTTCTAGCTTGCGCCTCACACGTTGAATCGCATTGTCGATGGATTTTTCTTCCTTGCCCTCTCTGGCTGCTATCTCCTCATAGCTTAAACCTTCAATGCGAAGAGAAAGTATCCGCCACTCCATATCGCTAAGAGCGGAAAGCAACGAGCTTTCAATGTAGCTTTTGTCCTCTTGGCCGATGAACCTTGATTCTGGGTTGTTTTTTAGAAAATCTGAATAGCTTTCAATAAATGCATCTTCAGTATCCATAATAGCATTCAAAGATATGGATGTGTTAAGCGGCTGATGCTTCTTTCTTTGAGCGGCTTTAAGGGCAGTTATTATCTGCCTGTTCACGCAAAGCTCAGCGAATGTGCCGAAACTAGCTTGATTTTCTGGATCAAAGCGCCGTATGGCCTTGAATAGGCCTATCATGCCTTCCTGTATTATATCCTCCTTATCAGCTCCAGCGATATAGTAAGCTCCGGCCTTTAGCTTAACTAAGTTTTTGTATCTTGTTACTAGCGCATCCTCTGCATCTGAATTCCCGCTTCTTGAAAGTTTAATCAAGTCTTCGCTGCTTAACTCGCTAGCATCTTCCATATCATCACAATCCATTTCACTCAATATTTCTCCTCATTTTTTCCAAAATTGCGGCAGTTTCGTCATCAAGCCTGTCGATGAGGGGGTTTGCCTTAACTATGCTGCTGCTTAGATATCGGGTTTGAGTTTCTGCTTTCAGAGTATTGACTTCATGCAGAAAGTCATTGGCGGATACTCTGGATGCTCCATGTCCGATTATGATTATCTGCTCCAGATAGTCTGAGGTTACAACCCTTACCTTGTCATGCTTTGCGAGCGCCGCCGCCGCGCGTTCGATAAAATTGTCCGCAGTCTCCGCCTCCCTCGTGAAGACCACTTGAATGTTGTTATACTTGTCTACCGAACCCGAACCGCCTTTTATCATGTGAGCGTCAAACACAGCTATAACGTGGTTCTGCTTGAATCCCTGATAATCGCATAGCATATCAAGAAGCTTTATCCTGGCGTCCTCCAAAGAAGCCTCTGCAAGCTTCTTCAGATTCTCCCAGGAAAAAATGACATTGTAGCCGTCAACCAAAAGATACTCAGTGCGCTTTTTCAAAGCGAACCGCCTGATTTTCCGGATCTTCGCCTGCGAACAACCTCATACATGATGATGCCTGCGGCGACCGAAGCATTGAGGGAGGCTATTTGGCCGAACATTGGTATCTTAACGCAAAAATCCGAATTTTCATTCAATAGCCGGCTTACCCCGCTTCCTTCAGCCCCAATGACCAGTGCAACCGGCCCATCCAGGTCGGCGCCATGCAAGTCAGTTCCCTTCAAATCTGCGCAGGTAATCCAGATTCCCTCTTTTTTGAGCTTCTTTACTATTTCGGTCAGATTAGTAACCCGGGCAATCATCATATGCTCCACTGCGCCAGCTGATGTTTTTGCTACTATCGAATTAATTCCCGCCGATCTGCGTTTAGGCAGTATGACTCCGTGAACGCCTGCAGCCTCTGCGGTGCGGATTATGGCGCCTAAATTATGAGTGTCCGTTATGCCGTCCAATATTACAAGAAACGGTTTTTCTCCTCTTATTCTCGCTAGCTCAAGCATGTCTTCGACTTCGACATAGGCAATTGCCGGCTGCATTGCAACGACTCCCTGATGGTTTCCGGAGTTAGACAGCTCATCAAGCTTCGACTTGTCAACCTCTTGAACCGGTATTCCGCGCTCCTTAGCCTTTGCCGCCACTACCCTGAGAGTCCCTTCCACCTGCCCTTTTTTAATCAATATCTTATCAAGGGATTTACCATGGTTAAGCGCCTCAAGCACTGAATTCCTGCCCATAAGAAGCAGCTCATCCACGTTGTCGTCATTCTCCGGTTTCATTGCCTAATCCTCCAGTCTGTCTGCTGTGCAAATCCTAAATATCTCATCTAGCCTTGGTTTATCGCCTTTTAAGAATAAGTAGCCGAATAGCGTTTCAAGTCCCGTTGCGTGCTGATAATCAGAAGCGCTTGCGCTTTTTGCCCTAGAATGAGTCTTGGAGTTTCTCCCACGCTTCAAGACAGCCTGCTCATCAGGCTCGAGCAGGCTGTAGATCCTAAAGTACATTTGACGCTGGCTTGAAGCATTTACATACGCCTTCGATTTCTTATGCATGACATCTACATTATCTGTCTTTCCAGACACCACCATGCTGCGCACATATAGCTCAAACACCGCATCGCCAAGAAACGCCAAAGATAGCGGCGAGTATTCCTCCAGCTTCATTTATAAGTCCACCGCACTCCGTCCGCCCTGTCTTCCAAAGCAATCCCTCTTTTCGAAAGCTCGTCCCGAATGGCGTCGGCAGTTTTGTAGTCTTTGTTTTTGCGGGCTTCCTGCCGCTTTCTTACAAGCTCATCTATCTCTGAAGTATCATCAGCCGCCGCTTCATCAAGACTTATTCCAAGCACAGTGCATAATTCACTCAGAGTATCGAGCAAGGACTTTGCAAGCTTCCTTGATGAATTAGAGCTGACATTGGCATTGGCGTACTTCACCAAATCAAATATCGCGGCCACGGCATTCGCTGTATTAAAGTCATCATCCATGCTCATTTCAAATCTCTTGACAAACTGAGAAGCGTCGTATACGATGGCGCTCTCTCCCTCCAATAGGTTTTCAGACAGCGCGTTTTCCGACTCATAGCGCAGAACGCCAGCGCAGTTTTTTATTCTTTCAAGTCCGCTCTGGGCTGAACGCAATTGACTTGGGCTGAAGTCGATGGGGCTGCGATAGTGCGCGGACAGTATGAAAAAGCGTATGACGGGATATGAGTACTCTTCAGAGGCATCTCTCAAAGTCAGAAAATTATTTAAAGATTTAGACATCTTCATGCCATTTAAATTCACAAAGCTTACATGCATCCAATAGCGTGCAAACGTCTTGCCGTTTGCCGCCTCGCTTTGCGCTATTTCATTCTCGTGATGCGGGAAGATGAGATCCTCTCCGCCAGCATGGATGTCAAATGTTTCACCAAGGTATTTTTTAGCCATGACTGAGCACTCGATATGCCAGCCCGGACGGCCTTCCCCCCAAGGAGAGCTCCATCTCGGCTCTCCAGGCTTGGCCGGCTTCCATAAAACGAAGTCCATATCGTTTTTCTTGTCCTCATTCTTCTCAACCCGCGCTCCAGCGACCAACTCATCCAGATTCTTTCCCGAAAGGCGGCCGTAGCGATCAAACCTGCTTGTATTGTAGAAAACTGAGCCTTCGGATTCATAGGCGTATCCTTTGTCAATAAGCAACTGGATCATCTTCACAATTTCATCCATTTCCTCTGTAACCCTCGGAGAACTGGTTGGTTCGAGGCAGTTGAGCCCCTCTATATCCTTCTTGGCTTCCATCGTATAGAGGTCTGCCACCTCCAGCGCAGTGGCGCCGCTTGATTTTGCCCTGTTGATAATTTTGTCGTCAATATCGGTAAAATTTTGAACGTAATTTACTTTAAACCCCTTGTGAAGCAAGTATCTCCGCACAGAATCAAAGATTACGAGCGGACGGGCGTTTCCTACGTGGAGAAAATCATAAACTGTCGGCCCGCATACATACATGCTTGCGGAATTGTCTATCAAAGGCACGAAATCTTCTTTCTTTCTGCTCATCGTATTGTATATTTTCATTCCTGCAGTCCTTTCGTTTTTGTTAGGCTTTAAAAAGCGTTCGACACGCTTTTTGCTTGCGCCCTCCAGCTGTGAGATCCTTTTCTCAAGTTCAGTGATCTGGCCTCTAAGCCTGTTTAAATCCATAATCAAAGGATCCGGAAATTTAATCTGATCCAAGCTGTTGACTTCCCGCTTTCCATTCCTGTTGACGACCCTTGCCGGCACGCCTACAACTGTCGAGTTGGCGGGGACTTCCCTTAAGACTACAGAGCCTGCTCCGATGCGGGAGTTGTCCCCTACTTTGAACGGACCCAATATTTTCACGCCAGACCCAATCATGACGTTGTTTCCAATTGTCGGATGGCGCTTCCCGACATCTTTTCCCGTACCGCCCAAAGTAGCGCCCTGGTATATCAAAACATCGTCGCCGATTTCGCACGTTTCCCCTATAACTACGCCCATGCCGTGATCAATGAAAAGCCCTCTTCCAATCGTGGCGCCTGGATGTATCTCTATACCTGTGAAGCTTCTGCTCAGCTGCGATACAAGCCTGGCCAGGAAAAATCTCCTGCGCAGGTATAGCCAATGCCCTATGGCGTGAAATCCCGCAGCCCAAAAGCTGGGATATAAAAACACCTCTAACGGTGATTTAAATGCAGGATCCCTCTTTTTAATAGTCTCCAATTGCTGCCGAAACCCCATGATATCCTCCCCAGGCAATATGCGGCGCTTTGCGCGACTGCGCATTTAAGCGCTAGCATTCCAATGACAGCCTCAGCTTTCGAGCAGAGATTGAAACCGCTTCAGCTTTGACATCGCTCGAGCAGGCATACGGCATATGCGGATATCCCGAGGCCTTGGCCGGTAAAGCCAAGACCTTCCTCAGTAGTGGCTTTGATGCTGATCTGCGATGCGTCAATTCCCAGGCAGGCGGACAGCGCCGCTTTCATAGAATCGATAAAAGGCGCCAGCTTGGGCCGCTGGGCGACTATTACGCTGTCGATGTTGCCAATGGAAAAGCCCGCTTCGGCTACAGCAGCCTTGACTTCAGACAAGAGCAGCATGCTGGAAATCCCTTTGAAATCAGAATTGCTGTCAGGAAAGTAAAAGCCGATGTCTCTCAAGCCAGCCGCGCCTAAAAGCGCATCCATAATGGAGTGCGTGAGCGCATCCGCATCTGAATGGCCGTCCAGCCCAAATTCAAACGGAATCTTGACGCCGCCAAGTATCAGCTCCCTGTTCTTAGCCAATTTATGAACATCATACCCGTTTCCTATTCGTATATTCAACTCGGACACTCCCGATATGCATATTCTTCGCAAATGAGGATTTCACCAATCTATTTTATTCCTTAGGCAGTATAGTATCATATTTCATGGAAAGTGACAAGACTGTTGGCATAAACGCTGGCTATTTCTTAGGTTTATGCATCGTCGCATCTAAAAAGGAAATGAGCGAGCGTTCATTTCCTTTTTATAGGTTGAGTGGGCGAACAATAGGATAGTTTCGAACAGGCAAAAGAAAAAAGGCATGTCATGGAGCCAAAGAGGAAGCTTTAATTTAGCATTGTTGTCGTGCTTGAAACGAAATGGCGGATTGCATAATTGGATAAAGACAGGAGATGTCAAATTTTCATTTTAATTATAAATTCATAAAATGAGGAAAACATATATATC
>JAISZB010000159.1 GCA_031269465.1 Clostridiales bacterium
CGGCCTCGGAGACAAGTATTTTCAAAGATGCTTAAATGAATTCCGCTATCGCTTCAACCGAAGGAAATTTAAAGGCCAGGGCTTTTTCAGGCTTCCCGGCGCATGCGCGCCGTCCAAGACGATCATCCGCAGGGCGCTCGTCGCCTAACGAGGCTTCGGCTCTCAAAAAAAGCCTTTTTTCGAACAAGGGGCCAGTGCGCCCAGACGCCTCCCAAAGAACCGTCTATATTTAGCAATCCTACTAAAATTCTGTATTTATATGCAATTGTTAAATTTAATCATTTAAATATTCCGTAAACAATATTGTGAAATTTTTATCAAATCAAAAAACTGATCAAACTGGAGACTCATTTTGCAAAATAACGGCTGCGGGTTTTGGCAAATCGTCGCCGCCGTAAGCCGCCGTGCCGTAGGAACCAAGATTGGCCGCCATTCTCGCACCCGCAGAGCCGCCCCACAGCGAATAATCGTCTGTGCTTACTTGTAGGGCATCGGCGTTTTTGAAGATGAACGAAATTGCCGCCGCCAAATCTTCGCAAGCGGTCTGCGCACCGGGCCGGTAAATCAGCGCAAATGCGTTATAACCCATTTTTGACAGTTCCAATGCGTGGGGGAAGCTGTCGTGCATAGCGCCGACATACGCAAAACCGCCGCCGGCGTTGATAATCGCAAAGGGTGCGCCCGGTTCGCCGCGAAAGTAAAATAATCCCGTATCCTCTTTTGCCGGGTCCGCCTCCTTTTCTTCGTCCGTGTATATGTCGTAGAAGATGGTGTCTCCTGCCTCGGCATGGTTCTTCATGTAATTTGTGATTTCCACCGTCGTGTCCGTATTGATGCCGGTGTACCATGTCAGGCTAAGTTCTCCTAGCGTATTCCCGCCATAGTATCCGGGATTCGCCGGAAAGATTAGCCGGCCATAATCTTCAAACGCCGGATGGTTGACCACGTCGGATATAGGACTGTCGGCTTCAAAGTAATCGTAATTTATGCTGCTTAAAGCCTCCGTGCTGTTCTGTGCGGCAGCGGCTGATTCGCCGATTGAAGGTTCAGAGACAGCGGCGTTTTCAGCGCAAGCGGAAAGCGTCATTGCTATGGCAAGCGAAATGATACCTATATTCAATTTACAACCCCTCATTCTTTCCCACCCTCCCGCTCGTCAGTTTTTTCTGTTGTCAGCAGGGCGTACTCTTCTTGGGAAACAGGTTCCAGCCACTCCACGCCGCCTGCTTCCGGGTTGGTGTTGATGGCGATATGGGCGAACCGGGTATCCGCGCTGCCGCCGTGCCAATGCTTCACGCCGGGAGGACACAGCGCCACATCGCCCGGGTACAGAACTTCCACCGGCTGTCCTTCGATCTGATGATAACCGATTCCGTCCGTGGCAATTAGCGCCTGACCGCCCGCGTGGATATGCCAGTTGTTGATAACGCCGGGTTCAAACACCACATAATGCATATCAGGAGCGCCCAAAGCGTTTCCTCCCGCCACAACGGAGGAAAGATATACAGGTCCGGTAAAGGTCGGCATCGTGACAGGCTCATCGGCGCGTTGGAACATAAATTCGTTGTCGGCGGTGACGACACGCCCGACGTATTCCTCTGTTTCCATTCCGGCATAGTGTTCATCTGCAACCGGCTCCGAGTGCGGCGCGCCCGAATAACCCGAATCGACCATAATAGCCATCTGTGAGAACCAATTGTCCGGCGTTGCGCCGTGCCAATGTTTCGAGCCGGGCGCGATTTCAACGACATCGCCCTTGCGGATAATCTGCGCGGGCTTTCCTCCCTCCTGATAGTAGCCGATGCCGCCGACGCCCAGCACGAGCATCCCGTCATGACTATGCCAATAACTTCTTGCACCCGGCTCAAAGGTTACGGTATTCATCAGCGGGAGATGATACACGTCATCGGGAGCGATCATAGGCGATATATACGCCGTTCCGGTAAAGGAATCGGGTAAATTCAGCGCTCCGCCGATGGGGAAAGTAAGGTCTTGCCTTGTCCGGGCAATGCCGCCTGCGGAAACATCGAGCTGTCCTCGTCAGGAACGCTTTCCGCCGTCGGATTGGATTCAGACTGCGTTGCCGGCGGCGATTCGGATTCACTGCCACTCGGCGCATCACTATGCGCCGCGCCGCTGCCGCAAGCAGCAAACATCATCACAAAAACAAGCTGCAAGCAAAAAGATGAAATGCCGCGTTTGATTTTCACAAGTCACCAGCCTCTCTTTGTCTCATTGTTCAACCCATCGTAAAGAAGAATTGTGTGAGAATGCATTTCATGCACGCCTTCCATCCGGCTATATCTGGCCGGGGAAGAGGGCTTTCATAAAAACGGCAGGCGGAAGGAAGCGCTATAATGTCCTCGGAGCCTTGAATTTCGCGGCGAAGGCCATGTCCGCAACAGGCGGCGATGCTTATATAAACGCGTCTTCAGCCGTAGAGCTGCTCAATAAGCTTTTGCCTGAATATCCCGGATCGATCTTGAATATAGCGCCGGGCAACGCGAAATGCTAAAAATGCAAGGCGATTTCAGAGTAGCCATACGCAAAAGGAAGAAACTTTTTTGACATAATCCCCGCGTCCCTTCCCCAAAGCACGGGCTATAACTGACGCGCCGCCAATTCCGAAAATTTGCCCAAGCGCCATTAGAATCATAAAAACCGGCATGGAAAGCGACACGGCGGCAACTTGAAAATCATCGTGGGTTTGCCCTATAAAGAACGTATCCGCGAGGTTGCAGACAAGCACCATCAGCATTGCCATAATTGCGGGCAACGCGCTTTTAATAATTGCCTTGAACGGCGGCATTGTATTGAATACGCTTAGATTGTTTGACTCCATTTCGTTCTCCCTTTTGAAAGCACACATTTAATAGTATGCTTTCAATATTGGTGTAAATTTGCCCGCGTTGCGCGGGCGTTATGGCGCTACTTCACATTTTCGCTGACTTTTTTGAGCAGCTCGCGAAAAATCTGCTTTTCCCCATCGCTTAAGCCTCGGACGAGCCGCTCCTCGGCGGAGTCCATCCTTTCGCTGGCATCCTTGCAGATGGCAATACCTTTGGCGGTAATCCGCGCGTTTTTCACGCGCTTGTCCTCGGCGTCCGCATACCCCTCAACAAAGCCTTTTTGTTCCAGCCTTTGCACAATCCCCGCCGCCGTCGCTTGGGAAACGTGCAGGAGCTTCTCCAGTTGTTTTAAGGGATATGCGCCGTCCGCAGCATTGCTTAAAACCAATAGCAACTGCCACTGCGCCAGCGTCAGTTCTTTCGCTCGCAGCAGATTATTGGCGTTTCGTTCAAGCGAATCGTGTATTTGCTTGATAAGCGGGCCGTAATCGTATGTACAGAACACGGAGGATTCCTCCTTTCATCAGAGTGCAAACATTATTATATACGATTCGACCGTAATAATCAACAGCTTGCCGTTGTATTTTTTCTTGTTAGGACTTGCCGACTTGCTTTTGCGGATTTCAATTTTCAGGCGGTTCGCCGGGACATTCAAACCAGAACGTAGTCAGCCCGTCCGCGCAGTCCACGCCATAGGGCATACCATGCGCTTTCAGTACCGCGCTGACAATGGACAGCCCAAGCCCTGTTCCCTGCCGCCGACCGCCGTGATGTTGACTGCGCTGATACCGCTCCCAAATCACTTCCTGTTCTTCTTTTGAAATCGGCTCTCCGGGATTGGCGACCGATACCCTGACGCCCTCCGCCGTTCTCCATACGCTGCCTGTCCATTACATAGCCTCTTAGCGTATAATCGCGCAGAACGCCCGTCGCCCATTGGCGGAACGCCGTGGCGCGTTTGGAGTTTACTCGGTAGCCGACGGCGATAATCGCGTCGAGGTTGTAGTGCTTAACCTTATAGTTTTTTCCGTCTGCGGCAGTTACCGAGAAATCCTCGGTAACTGAATCCGCCGACAATTCGCCGTCATTAAAAATATTCTTCAAATGCAGACTGATATTGTCGGACGATGTATCGAACAGTTGTCCCATATTTTTTTGTGACAGCCAAAGTGTACCGTCCTGAACGCGCACGTCAACGCCGTCGCCGCCCGTCTGATAGAAGAGAACAAGGAACTCCGCTGTACGGTTGCGTATTTGCAGATTGGATTTCGGTTTTTTATTTTCAGCCATAATGGTGTCGCCTGCCTTCCGTGTTTATTGCCCACGCGCAAGGGCTTCAAAAGCCTCGCGGTTGTTTTCTATGACGCGCCTTGCTACGAGCGTAACGTCCTCGTCCGGCGCGGCCTGCGCCCCGCTAAACTCAATCAGCAGATACCGGGGCGCATTGTTTTTCAAAATCGCTACCGCGCCCGTTTCGTCCACCAACCGCGCTACGCGGGAAAAGTTCCGATTCGCTTCCGTAATGGAAACAATACTGTTTGTGTCAATTCGCATTTTAACACCTCTGACGTTCATTATACATCATCAGTAGGCGAAAAACCTATTTTTTCAAAATGAGTTTATTACCGTGCAACACTCCTTTCCCGCCATCTATTCGCTTGCCAGCGGTCGTAATCAACTTGCGACGTGGAATACACCGTCGTTGCGGCTTTTTGCGCCGTATTCGGCAAATAGTCAGACCGCTGACATTTGCGTTTGTGGGCTTCGTCTTTCTGCTGAAAATACGGCCTTGTGAGAAATGCCCGTATCATCGCGTCAGGGTCGGCGTTGCGCCAGTAGGCCAGCTTGTTCATCAGGGCTTGGTCGTCGGCGCTTTCGTTGCCGTTACGCCGCTGACCGTTCCATAGTGCCTGAAACACCTTATCGCGCTCCAGTCCGGTACGCAGAAATTTGTCCTGCTCCGCGCTCGGTATCATAACGGGCGCATGGGTAACGGTCTGCCGTGACGTTTCCGGCAGCAGAAACTTGTCGTGGACGGCCGGCAATTCTGCCGTGCGCGTTTCGATAGGTTTCACGCCGCCGAGGACATTGCCGGTCACGGTGAAATACCTCGCCTCGCCGTAAATCTCAACGAAGCCGTCCTGCTTGCGGTGGCGTGTAATGTCCGCGTCGGGCGCGAACACGAACAAGCGCAGTCCGTTCCCGCTGGGGCTGACCTCGGCGTAGGCGCCCAGTTTACCCACAATCTCGGCGGCTCCGGGCGTAAGCGTTCCGTCCTCGCCGATAACGTGGTCTACATCCACGCCGTAAAGATTACCGCCGCCGTCAAACTCGTAGCCGATACCACGGGCAAGTCCCCGCGCCACGCACTCGACGGCGCTCTCGTAGGTGTTCCACGTTTGTTTAACTCCCGCCTTTGCCGCCGATAGTCTGCCTATCAGCAGGCTCGACGGGTCGAACGGGGCTTTCAGCGGCGCGTCACAGATGCCTCACACTACCCAATTCGGGCGCTGTTTCAGCAGCGGTGGTATGTTGTCGTATAAATTTGGCATGATGTTCCTCCTTCAAATAAAATAGGCCGCCCGGTTTAGCCGGACGGCTATGTAGAGCGGCGAACCGTAACGGTTCAGCCGCTTGCGCGTTTATCTTTCCCTATCTCTGTCTTTCCGCTCCGGCGCTGCATCGCCCTCGTCCGGCTCGGCCTCAAAAATCTGATGGTCTTTCTCGTCCAGTTTCAGCAGGACGTTCAACTCCTTCAGCCGCGCCGATTTCTCCTGATACTCGGCTTTCTGTGGGTATGGCCCTCGCCTTTGGCTGTTTCCATCTGCGTTTTAGTTTCGGCAAGTTTGTTTTCGCAGCGGCGTATTGTTTCCTCGAATCCCTCCAGCGCGTTATCAAGGCGGGTAATGTTGCCGTGAATGTCCGTACCCAACTTAACGTCGTGGGTCATCGCGCCTTTGAGCGTCACACGATATTCCTTGCCGTAGGTGTCAAAAGACAGCGCCATTTGAAAACCTCTGTATTCGCCCAGCGGCACGGGGCCGGGGGAGGTCATCGCCTTGCAAGCCTCGATGATTGCCTTGCCCGCGTCGGCTTTTTCGGCGTAAACAATCCCGCCAATTTTCATCGGCGGGAAGTGGTCTTTGTCGCTTGGGTGCTGCGCCGCTGTTTCCATATCGGCCTTGTACCCGGCGATACGCTCCGTGAGCCGCTTTATCTCATGCGGGTATTCTTTGCGGATTTTATCCTCCAAGCTGTACTTCTGGTTCAGGTGGCTCGCGTGGAGGATTTTCAGCCGCCCAACGTCCATTTCAAGCTGGCATTTCTCGATGATGAGTGGATTGCCTGTCGCCAAAGCCTTGATTTCGGCATAGCTTAAAGCCGTTTCGTCAACGTCCTCAGCCATACGCACAGACGTTTTGCTCGTCATAATCAGCGCGATATATTTCTGCTTATTTCCACTAATTGGTACATATATGCGTCGAAAGTCGATTCTGTGATATAGCGGAAAATCTCCACCACGGGATTTTTGTTAAACTGCCGGATAACGCGCCTAAGCCGTTGCGCGAGGTCTGACGGTCGCCAAGATAGCGATAGGTAAGATTTTGATGTAATCTCCGTCTTTTCCCCCGCTCCACACCGTGCGTGCGAGTTTCCCCGCACACGGCGTTCCATCGTTGTTAGTGTCTTGTCAGATTGATATGATTTTCAAAGCTAAGAAACTTTTTCACAAGATTTTCTCGTTGACAGTCTGTTCTCTAAGTGCGTTAATTTTTTCCAATGTGGGCTTGTCCGGTCTAATCAGTTCAAGGTATGTCGCTATTGTTTCGGGTGCGGTCGCGTGTATCAGCTTGTGAACATCAACGTGAACGATAACGAGATTTGCATATCTGTCGGTGCCGCCATTTTTCAACGGTTTTTTGTGGTGGCAATGTATTTCACCGATTGCATGTTCGTTTCCCGTAACCGCACATCTTCCGTATTGCGCCGCATACAGCGAAATTCTGTTGTCCATATATTCCACGCTTCGCCGCGGTTCTTTTGCTCGCATAAGACCATATTCGCATCGGAATCGCCATAGAATTGCCCAGGCGTTTTCCCCAGCCACTCGAGACGCAGATTTGGCATTGCTCCTTCATAGGCGGCTAACATGACGCTCCTCTCTCAGCCAGAGATATCGACGCCATGCTCTGGCCGCCGATGGCGCTTGCGCGAGTCAGGCGATGCTTCAGCGCATGCGGTGGGCGCTCTTTCATGCACGCTGACATCCATCTCCTAACTGATGAAACGTTTACATCCAGTATTGCTGCTGTCTATAAAAAGAACCATTTGGGCGATCGGATTTGGCCTGGCTCCATGCAGCGCCCGTTTATACTGATTTGCATATGAAACCGACTATTTTAGAGCTGACTGTTCATCGCGAAAGTGGATGTGGACGTTCAGGAACAAAAATAGTCGCATATGACTGCATATCAGTATATAGCGCGATGGCAAGTCATACATGCAGCCCAGCGTAAATAGGCATTCATAATTCCAATAGTAAATTTTCAACAAGCGCCCTGAAGGTATTTATCTGTGGACAGGTTAAAAAGATTAACTGTTACCCATTAAGCCTTCAATCGATAGATCGTGGCATACATTTTGTAAGTATCAGTAAATTTATATCAAAAACAGAATTAATATAATGGTTATAAATTGGATTTTTTACAATTTTTCAAATATAATTGTGTGTGTCGAAATTGATTTATTAAGCTCTAAAAATTAAGGATGATATATATGTTGCCTAGTTTGTCTATTTTTTATCCATTTTTGTTAATATATCAACATTTATATTCAACAAATAGCCAATTTAAACAGAGAAAATGACGACTATCAAAAATTTACTATTTAGTTGTAAGAATCAAAGGCTTCCAGATATTTAACACTCTTGTCATTCATGTTAAAATACTAATGGGTGATAACAATGACAACTGGCGAAAAAATAAAGAAACGCAGAAAAGAATTAAGCATGTCACAACGGAGATTGGCTGAACTAACGGGAATTGCTGAAATCACTATTCGGCAATACGAATGCAACAGATTTTTGCCAAAGATAGAGCAAATAAAAAAAATAGCTCTCGCGTTGGACATTCTGCCTGTACAGTTGAGTGTGGACTGCATAGGGACATTCAGTTTATTAGATCCCGAAAAAATGTCTAGTGAAGCCAAGGAGGCCTTCGAGAGAGATCAGAATAAAATGGCTGAGTTAATTGAAAGAAAAACACAGCAAGTTGACAGAGGCTCTGTCACAACGAATATTTTAGATCAGCTGGCTTTGCTTCCAGATAAAGAGCTGCTCTTTGCAGAAGCGATGATCAGCCACTTAAGGGAAACAAGGCTTGCTTGAAAGCACTGCTTCTTCTTCGAAAGATAAATCCAGCAAATTTCGCGAGAATATCCTCGCAAATCTTTTTATAGTTCTAATTTAAGGCTATTCTCAGTCGATTTCATCAGCGGGTAAGCGTTCCAGCTATTTAGTAAAATCAATTGTAATTGCAGCATTTATTTTTCTTCACACCAAAAACCTACATATTGTTTTTATTGTATTATTATATGGTTAATAATAACCATATAAGGTATAATATAAAGTAATTTGTGAGGAAAAATAATCTTCTGCATTGCTAGCAGATGTCAGCCTAATCGTACAAAGTCTAATGAAATTCCGAAATATTAAAGGAGGAATTTCATTGGCTTTGCCTCTTTAATGTGTTTGCCTGGCGCAGGCCTGCATTTAATTGCATGAGTATCAAAGCAAATTTGCGTTCCTACTGAAAACTTCATTCTAAAGCATACCCATTGTCATGGACGATTTGGGTTTATGATATTAAAATCATACAAGAATTATAATAATAGTGTTGCTTGAGTACAGGAGCTTTGGAGAGAGTCCCGAGCCGGTACCGCAAGTTCTGAGCAGCATTGGGCGGCAGACATCATCTGCCGCCTATTTTTTTAAACCATTGCTTCCGCAGTGAAAGGAGAACAATCTTCAGATTTAGCTTTCATATTTCCGAACCGTCGCAATGCCCAGCCTAGTTTGGCTTGATAAGAGTCATTCTTTCATTTCCTTGCACTTGTTTTGGAGTTTGACTTTACATTGAGAGACGCTGCATAACCAAGATGTAAATCAGGCAATTTTATATGCAAAGCAGCACAACTCTCGCGGGAATACCCGCTCTCCCCTTACCTGTTAGGATCGCGCGTTAAATTCGTCGTCAGCAAATCTTGCATAGATTTCTTCAGGCCTTTTCAGCACGGACAAAACTTCCTTTCTTTGGCTGGATTTCAGCGGGCGCTGCCAGAAGACAAGGCCAAATGCCACCAGTTGGAGATGTTGCTGTCGGCAGGAAATTTCAAAGAAATTCGCATCCCAGTATGAGTATGATTTATGCCGATTTGCAGTCAAATATATTTATTTTTCTGAGCAGGTTGTTTGGTTTCCACAAGACACAAAGCCTGCACTGCGCCAATCGACCTTGCTCTCCAAAATGCATCTCGGGCTTGCGGCCACTTGGATTTCAATTATGAATCAGTTGATTGTAAATGCATATTTCATCATACTAGCTGGAGAGTTAAAAGTTCTCAGTTGATCCTCCAAAAGCCCTCCACCGTCACGGTATGTTGCTTTGATTTGGATGTTGCACTCTTTCATGGATCTTAGCTTGCTGCGCGTTTGGATTTCTTAAAGCAAAGAAGGCGGCGGCCACTTTTGTGAGCGCCAGACGATGATGTGCTGTTTTGCATATGAATAACAGCATGCTCTTAGTTTTTCCAGAACCGCTTCAGTGTCGATATATAAACAGCTAGTGTGGAGATTGATTATCCATTTTCAAGCAGTTTAGTTGCATTTCACCTGCCAGCCTAGCCATTTTGCGCTTTATGCCGCTTTGTTTAAACGCCAGTTTGTTGCATCTATAAACACGCGTTTTTAAGATTTGTATAATTTAGACCCTAAAAGGTATGATATAATAATTCGGATGATGCGAAGCCAGATGCATCGAATCTTCTCGATGCACTGGGCATCATTCATCGTTTTCAAGGCTCTCCATTATGGAGTTCGGTTCAGAACATCAGTGCTTTAAATTGCTCAGAGTCATATTACTTGCAAAGGAGTGCTCGCCTGCAGGCTTGCGAAAAAGGCATGCGTTTATTAACTCGCGAAAGATATTTTTATGTAACTTTGCTGTCACTTGCCGTGCCTATGATTCTTCAGAGCATGATCTCAGTAGGCGTAGGAGTGGCGGACAACATAATGGTAGGCTCTTTGGGCGAGCTGGCAATCTCTGGCGTGGCTATGGCAAATCAAGTCCAGAATATAATGCAGATGCTCGTTACAGGAGTAAGCGCCGCCATAGTTCTCCTTGCTTCTCAGTACTGGGGCAGGGGCGATGCCGTCATGGCAAAGAAAGTCGTCTCCATAGGCCTTCGAATATGCCTGTCCATAGGCCTTGCGGTCAGCGTTTTCGTGTTTGCGGCCCCTCAGCTCGCGCTTAGAGCGTTTACAAACAATTGGGATGTCATAGCTGAGGGAGTCAAGTACCTGCGCATAATGGCCATCTCCTACGTTTTCTTTTGCCTGGCGAACATCTTGATAGCTTCCATGCGCTGCGTAGAAACTGTTCGGATCTCGCTTGTCATAGCGCTCTCGACGCTTCTGATTGACGTCGGACTAAACTATATTCTTATTTTCGGACATTTCGGCTTCCCTTCGCTTGGCCTGCAAGGCGCCGCGCTTGCAACGCTAATCTCTAGGATTGTCGAAGCCTGCATAATAGTTTTGTATGTAAGGCTCAAAGACGAAAAGCTTAGGATACGGATTCGAGACTTGACAGCGAAATTGGACGGAGATCTTCTTTCGGACTTTCTACGATATGGAATGCCTGTAATGATAGGAGATCTGCTTTGGGGGATAGGAGGCGTAGCGCAAGCAAGCGTTATAGGGAGGTTAGGCTCTTCCGCAATAGCCGCTTGCAGCATCACCCTGACTCTATTTAGCTTTGTCACTGTATTCGTATACAGTTTGGGCGGAGCATCCGGCGTAGTCATCGGAAAGACGGTTGGCGCGAATGAGTTTGAAAAAGCCAAGGAATACACGCGGACTCTTCAACTGATATTTATTTGCACCGGAATCTTCGGAAGCACGTGCCTCTTCTTTCTAAGGGATTTTTTCATCTCTCTTTACCAAATACCGGCTGAAACCACGCAGCTGGCTCGGTCTTTCATTGGCGTTCTTTGCGTGACCATCCTTGGCACAAGCTACCATGCGCCTTGCTTTACAGGCATCATACGAGCCGGAGGAGATACTAGGTTCGTTTTGAAAATAGATCTATTCTTTGTCTGGGCGGTTGTGATGCCTCTATCCTGCCTTGCGGCATTCATCCTTCGCTTGCCTCCCGCCGCAGTGTTCTTTTGCCTTAAGTGCGATCAGCTGATGAAGCCTCCAATAGCATTTTGGAAAACCAATAGCTTCAGCTGGATGAAAAATCTTACAAGGTGAGGAAATACTTTATGTTAAAAATCGAGCGGGACGGCGCAGCTAACCACGGCCTTTCACGCAGTCGCGCTTAAGAAGGTTTTTAGTTTAAATGCCTGTTGCACAAGAACCCCATTAAATACCTTTGCTGAGCAACTGATTCTTTTATCAGCAACAGCATAACGCCGGAAAGCTGGGGATGAGGGCGGCGTTTGAAAGGGCTGATCTCCTTCTCCCTCTCCGCGATCGAGGCGTCCAGCGACGCGGCCTTCCCCTCCCTCTCCGCGATCGCGGCGCCGAGCGACGCGGCATGGGAGCCTGAAGAGTTCGGAGAATACTACAGCATGCCGCTTTCGCTTTGGGCCGCGGCCGCGGACTCCTCCGGCGGCGATTCATCCTACAGCGTTTCCGGAATTCACGGGTTCAACCTGCTCTTTGATTATATCCTGATATGCAGTCAAATGCACCTAAATTGGAGCTTGAGCATCTACTGTCAAGTAGGAAACGCCGATATCTGCATTTCGCACTAGCTGTATAATCAAGCCCCAAAAAAGGCAGTTTTCTATGAAAATCAGTATACCAAGCGAATTTGGGCGTTGCCTTGCTGGCCATGTTAGGTTGCCGTCAACTTTACGAGAAATCATCGCCCCCATTGACAAATCTTACTGCGAGAAAATGGCGCAGGCGCCGCAATTGCAGGGCCTGCGCCATTTAGATTTATAGGGCCGCGTTGTAGCGGCTGTCACTCGCTCTTATTCCAGCCTTCCTTGTTGATCTGCCGGGCTCTGGCTATTGCAAGGGCGTTTTCTGGAACTGGCATTGTAATGGTGGAGCCCGCCGCCGTGTATGCACCCTCTTCAAGCGTTACAGGAGCCACAAGATTGGAATTGCATCCGATGAAGACGTTGTCCTTTATAACTGTGCGGTGCTTCTTTTTGCCGTCATAGTTGACTGTTACAGTGCCGCAACCGAAGTTTACGTTTTCTCCTACATCAGAATCTCCGATGTAAGTCAAATGCGAAGCTTTCGTATTGTCTCCGATAGTGGAGTTTTTGACCTCAACGAAGTCCCCTACTTTGCAGTTGCGCCCAATTTTCGAGTGCGGGCGTATATAGGCGAACGGGCCGATTTTAGCGCCGCTTCCAATGAAAGAGTCCATGATGACGCTATTGCTAGCTTCCGCCTCATCTTCCAAAACGGAATCCGCTATCCTCGTGTCAGGCCCGATGACGCAACCCGCGCCTATGACTGTCTTGCCTTCAAGAATCACTCCAGGATACAAAAGCGTATCGACGCCGATTGAGACCTCATGTCCGATCCAAACTGACAATGGGTCTATCATGGTTACGCCTGAGAGCATGAACTCCTCGTTCCTGCGCCTCTTCAGGGCTTCCGTGGCTTGCGCCAGCTGAACTCTGGTATTTACCCCCATAAACTGCTCAGGATCCCCAGAGCAGTATACTCCGGCTTTAAGGCCGTTGGATAGTATTATTTCTGTTGCGTCAGTCAGATAATACTCTTTTGCGGCGTTTTGGCTTTTTATTAGGGGAAGCGCATCAATTAACGCACGACCGCTGAAAATGTATATTCCGGTGTTTATTTCCTTTATCTCCATCTGATCTGGGAGAAGATCCTTTTGCTCGATTATCTTTGCGAACCTGCCCTTTTTGTATATGATTCGACCGTACCCGAAAGCATTGTCTACTATTGTAGAAAGCACAGTTACAGCATTGCCGTCCTTCTGATGCTGCTCAGCGAGCCTGGCAATCGCCTGGAATGTAACTAGAGGGGTGTCGCCGTATATAACAAGCACAGTGTCATCCGCGGAAATATGCTCGATTGCCATCATGACTGCATGCCCGGTTCCTAAAAGCTCTTTCTGCTCAGCGAATACCACTGGTTCTTTTATCGAGTCCCTAAGCATCTGCCCTTCATGTCCGGTAACAACGATCGTTTTTTCAACTCCCGCGTTTTTCACGGTGCTTATTACAGTATCCACCATAGATTGACCCAAGACTTTGTGCAGGCATTTGGGTAGATGGGACTTCATCCTGGTTCCCGCGCCGCCCGCAAGTATGATAGCTTTCATCTTGATCATCCCCCATCACTTATTCCTTGCATGATAATCACCCTTTATCTGATTTTTCATTATATTCGAGCTGAGTCTTATATGCTTATATGTTCATGCAGTACCTGCGTTTGTAGCGATCTCCCTGCTTGTACTGATCACTGTCCTTTGAGAGCTTTATCAGCTCCAAATACTTAGCTCCGATGAGCTCGCAGGTTCTAAATGACGCAATGTTATTCGGATTGCACGTTATCGTGAGCCTTTTCATCCTGTGGATCCTAGCCAGCGGAACGAGCATGGACGCCGCCTTCGATGCGTATCGGAATCCCCTGTACTTGCTTTCAATCCTGTAGCCGATGTTGCCGCTTGCATAAATTTCTTCGTCGAAGCCTATGCGCAGGTCGATGTATCCGATGACAAGGCCTGTAGAGGAAAGCCTGATTGCAAATTTATAGGTCGGACAATATTTCTTCTCCTCTGGAAGCGCCTGAGTGAGCTTCAAGCTAAGCTCCCTGCCTTTTATATCGTCCATCCTGAATCGGAAGTCTTCGTCTCTCCATCTTGCGATCGCAAGCTTCGTGTCCAGGATGAAGCGCCTGCCAGTTGGAAGAAAATATGCGGAATCAGGAGAATCCATTAAAATGCCGCCGTTTTTCTTGGCAATCTTGGCAGTTGCGATGTCGTCAGCGCCGCATGTGACTAGGGCGTATTTGATTCCCCTGTCGGCGGCGGCTTTGAGCATCATGGACATAAGCTTCGCTCCCCAGCCGCTGCGCCTGGAAGACGGCCTGATTGCGTATACTATATGGCCTCCGTTAATCTCCAGCTTACTGTTGAGGCAATGCCTCAAGCCGCCAATCCCGATGATTCGGCTGCCGCCGACCAGCCAGAAGACAGATGACGGAACCTCGCCTTCCGGAACGCGCGAAGAGTCCTCAAGATTGTTGAAGAGCCTTAGCGCCGAGATGGCGTTTTTGTACGGCGCGTTTATCAGAATGTCGTCTTCCAGGCAATTGTTTATCTGAAGCTCGTGCACGAATCTCAGGTAATCCTGCCAATACTCAACACACGGTTTGATAAGCTTAACCATTGCAATACCTTCCTTGGCGCGGCTTTTTGAGCCTGGTTTCAGTCGGGAATCCTAGAAGAGGAGGCGAAGCCGCTTTCTGGAAAAGATAATGATGGCGGGATTTCTGATTCTCAGTGCCCGGTACGCTTAGCAGTCTCTTCGTTCTCTCTCTTTATCTGAGCCCTTTTTATTTTCCCGCCCAATGTTTTTGGAAGCTCCTTGACGAACTCCACTTTTCTAGGATATTTATAGGGCGCCGTAGTCTTTTTAACATGCTCTTGAATCTCCTTGGCGATCTCATCTGACGGCTCGTATCCATTCGCAAGCACTATGGTGGCTTTGACCACCTGGCCTCTTATCTCATCAGGAAACGCCGTTATCGCGCACTCCAAAACAGCCGGATGCTCCAGCACGGCGCTTTCCACCTCAAATGGGCCTATGCGGTAGCCTGAACACTTAATGACATCATCAGTTCTGCCTACAAACCAATAGTGTCCGTTAATGTCTCGCCAAGCCATGTCGCCGGTTCGATAGATGCCGTTTTCAAAGCATTTGACGCTCACTTCCCCATTTTCGAAGTATCCTTTGAACAAGCCTGTAGGAAAGGGCTTGTCGACGCCCTTAACTACTATTTCCCCTTCTTCGCCTACAGGACAGGAGTTTGAGTCTTCATCCAGCAGGTCTATGTCATAGAGGGGAGACGGCTTTCCAGTCGATCCCGGAAGGGGATCGAACCATTCGTAATTCGCCAGGAAGACGCTGCTTTCGGATTGCCCGAAGCCTTCGTGGAGCTTGATTCCCGTAGCTTTCAGGAATTGATTGAATACTTCGGGATTCAAAGGTTCTCCGGCGATGCCGGCGTGCTTTACGCTGGACAAGTCGTACTTCGTCAAATCTTCTTTTATGAAATAGCGGAACATTGTAGGAGGAGCGCAGAAAGTGGTGACTTTGTACTTCTCCACGACCTTGAGCAGCTTGTCTGGGATGAACTTATCCATGTCATAGCCCATAATCGCAGTTCCCGCTATCCACTGCCCGTATATGCATCCCCAGCCGAACTTAGCCCAGCCAGAATCGGAAACGGTCAAGTGAAGGCCATTGTTTTGAACTCGCTGCCAGTATTTAGCCGTAGTGATGTGGCCAAGAGGGTAAGTTTGATCATGCACAGCCATTTTGGGCATTCCTGTCGTTCCTGATGTAAAGTACATGAGCATCAAATCAGTCGCCTTTACCTCTTGAACCCCCGTCCTTCTTTCAAAGAGGCTGGAATGGGATTTGATCTCTTCGTTGAAGTTGAACCACCCCGGCCTGTCGCTGCCTATGAGGCCCTTTGCGACCTTCGAAGGAGATTCAGAAACGGCCTTTTCTATCTGTTCAATTGTATATTCTTCGTTAACTGCAATTATCATCTTTATATCAGCAGCGCTAATCCTATACGCTATATCCTTTGATGTAAGCTGCACGGAGCCCGGTATCAGAACAGCCCCAATTTTATGCAAGGCTGTTGCTGTCTGCCAGTATTCATACCTTCTTTTCAGGATGAGGAGGACTTTATCCCCCTTGCCTATTCCTTTGGAAGCGAGCATGTTGGCGATTTTGCCGCTTTCTCTGGATATGTCCGAAAATTTGAGCCTTTTCTCCTCGCCGGAGTCGTTGCACCACACAAGGGCCATCTTTTCGGGCTCCTCTTCGCCCCAGGCATCCACCACATCAAAGCCAAAATTGAAATTTTCAGGTATCTTCAGCTTGTAATTTTCCTTGAAATCTTGATAGCTCTTAAACTCAGTTCTTTCCAAAAAACGTTCCAGCATTTTACGGCTCCTTCAATTGGAAGTTATATTTTCAACTTGGAAGGCTGTTCCTATTCGTTTATAACCGTCAGAAACTTGGCGCAGCCGTCTCCCGACGCCATTTGGCCGTGCGGGTGCTTGGCATCGAAATAAGCGCAGTCTCCAGGTGAAAGCTCTATCTCATTCTCGTCGTAGATGAGCGTCATTTTTCCGGTAAGGCAGTAGTTCAGTTCCTGACCGCTGTGCTTGACCATTTCGGGGCGTCCCGTCCCTGGCTTCAGAGTGACTATCATGGGTTCCATCGTCCTGTGCGCGAATCTGAACGCGATATTTTCATATTCGTATCCGGCGAATCGCTCGACATGTATCCCCTTGCCGTTTTTAACTACGCTCAAGGTATTCAGCTTCGGAGACTTTCCAAGGAGCAGATCGGTGGTATCTACATGATACAGGTTTGCAATCTTGTAAATGACGCTGATTGGAATGTCTTCCCCATTTTCTTCGTACTGCATGTAATGTTCAGGAAGCACTCCTAGCTCTTGCGCGACTTTTTCAGGAGTGAATCCGGCTATTTCCCTAAGATCTCTTATTCGCAGGCTTACTTGCAGAAGTTGCTCTTTCATTGTACGCCCCTTTCTTGTTTCATAAACTTATTCCAGAGGATAATTTCTCCAGCTTTAGATATATTGATTTGCATATGAAAGTTCCGATTTTGGAGCTTGATTATGAAGTGCCTCTATGGATAATCAAGCTCCAAAATCGGTACATTTGACTGCAAACCGGTATAGTGGATATAAGTGCTGACTGCAAACCGGCATAACTGAACTTGAATGCTATTGCCGAAACGTACAAAGCATTATATCATTAAAATCGATTTAGAGGAAGAGAAAAAAGAGCCATGCAAAGTTAACTTTGCATGGCTCTTTTCCATAAGCCGTTTTAAGACTGGGAATGTTCTTATTTTGCAGCTGCTTTGGTCTTGTAAGAGGCAAGCCTTCTCTTCGCGTCTTCCTCGGCGGCGCCGAAGAGCTCTCCGGCGATTTCCGGGAAAGCGATCTTAAGTGATGAGTAGCGGCTTTCACTTTCTATGAATTCCCTGAAGCTAGCTGTCGGATCCTTTGAATCCATTGTGAATGGGTTCTTGCCTTCAGCTTCAAGAAGCGGATTGTACCTGAACAGGTGCCAGTATCCGGATTCAACAGCTTTTTTGGTCTCAAGCTGGGATAGCCCCATCTTGATTCCGTGGTTTATGCATGGAGCGTAAGCTATGATAATTGACGGGCCGGGATAGCTTTCAGCCTCTACGAATGCTTTGATGAGCTGATTTTGGCTTGCGCCCATGGCTACCTGGGCGACATATACATATCCGTAGCTCATTGCGATCATGCCCAAGTCTTTTTTGCGCACCTTTTTGCCGGATGCCGCAAATTTGGCGACTGCGCCGGTAGGTGTGGACTTGCTGGCCTGCCCGCCCGTATTTGAATAGACTTCGGTGTCAAAAACGAGGATGTTGACGTCTTCGCCAGAGGCAAGGACATGATCCAAGCCGCCGAATCCGATGTCATAAGCCCATCCGTCTCCGCCAAGGATCCAAACGGATTTTTTGACCAGCATGTCGTCATTTTCAGAAATATGCTTGCAGAGTTCGCTTATTTCACCTTCAGAAGCGGCAAGGGCTTTCTTATTGGCTTGCCTTAGCTTCTCAGACGCCGACTTAGAGGCTTCGCCGTTGTTCATGGCCGCCAGCCATTCAAGCCCGGCTTCTTTTAAACCCCATTCCGCAGGCGTTTCAGCTTCAGTCAGCTTCTTTACAACATCAGCCAGCTTCTTTCTGCGCTGCACAATAGCTGTTTGCATGCCCAAGCCGTATTCCGCGTTGTCTTCGAAGAGAGAATTAGCCCAAGCCGGACCCTGGCCCTTGAAGTTAGTGGTGTACGGCGTAGATGGAGCGCTTCCGCCCCAGATGGAGGAGCAGCCTGTAGCGTTAGCTATATACATTCTATCGCCGAAGAGCTGAGTCGCAAGCTTTGCGTATGGAGTTTCCCCGCAGCCCGCGCATGCGCCTGAGAACTCAAGCAGCGGAACCTCGAACTGGCTGCCTTTGACTGTATCGACTTTCAGAGGATTCGGTTTTGGAGCAATCTTGGTTGTAGCGTACTTCCAGTTTTCGATTTGATCCGATTGGCTCTCGATGGGAAGCATAACCAAGGCCTTCTGCTTTGCGGGACATACCTGAGCGCAGTTTCCGCATCCAAGGCAGTCGAGCACATCTACTTGCATGCGGTATTGGTAAGCCTCCAAGCCTTTGCCTATAGCCTTCTTGGATTCAAAGCCGGAAGGCGCCGAAGCTTTTTCCTCTTCAGTTGCAAGGAACGGGCGTATTGCGGCATGCGGGCATACATAGGAGCACTGGTTGCACTGAATGCAGTTTTCAATCTTCCATTCAGGCACATCCACTGCTATTCCACGCTTTTCGAACGCTGCGGTGCCTTGCGGGAAAGTTCCGTCTTCGCGGCCAACGAATGCGGAGACCGGAAGCTCGTCGCCTTTTTGAGCATTAACTGGGAATACTATGTTCTTAATGAAATCGGGCACTTCCTCTATTGCGCTATGGGTTTCCTTCTCCTGCTGAGTTTGGGCCCAGCTTTCAGGCACATCCACTTTAACGAGCTTCTCTACGCCTACATCAACTGCGGCGTAGTTCATATTCACTATTTTCTCGCCCTTCTTGCCGTACGAGTCGACAATTGCCTTCTTCATGTATCCTACTGCTTCCTCGATGGGTATGATATTGGCAAGCTTGAAGAACGCGGACTGGAGAATTGTATTGATGCGGTTTCCCAAGCCTATCTCTTTGGCGAGATCCGTTCCGTTTATGATGTAGAACTTGATGTTGTGCGCAGCGATGTAGCGCTTCATTTCAGCCGGAAGCTTCTCATTGAGCTCTTCAGGAGACCAGATGCAGTTTAGCAGGAATATGCCTCCGTCTTTAAGATCAGAGAGCAGGTCGTACTTGTCCACATAAGAGGAGTTGTGGCAAGCAACGAAATCAGCCGTCTTCACCAGGTAGGAGGAGCGTATCGGCCGCTTGCCGAAGCGCAGATGAGACTGCGTGATGCCGCCTGATTTCTTAGAGTCGTATGAGAAATAGGCTTGAACATATCTGTCTGTATGGTCGCCGATTATTTTTATGGAGTTCTTGTTTGCGCCTACTGTTCCGTCTGATCCAAGACCCCAGAATTTGCAGCTGATGGTTCCTTCTGGAGCGACGTCTATTTCTTTTCCCGTTGCCAGGGAAAGATTCGTGACATCGTCAACAATGCCAATGGTGAAGTGGTTTTTGGGTTCATCCGCTTTAAGGTTCTCAAATACCGCGAGAATCTGCGCGGGGGTCACGTCCTTTGAGCCGAGTCCGTAGCGGCCGGCAACTATAGTCGGGCGCTTGTTCTTTTCGAAGTATGAAGTGCAGACATCCTGATACAAGGGTTCACCGAGAGAGCCTGGCTCCTTGGTGCGATCCAAGACGGCTATCTTGGAGACGGACTCAGGAATCGCTTGAAGCAGGCGCTCGACAGAAAATGGACGGTACAGATGGACATTTACCAAGCCGACTTTCTCGCCTTTTGCATTTAGATAGTCGACAACCTCTTCAGCGGCGTCGCAGACAGAACCCATGGCTATGATAATGCTTGCGGCATCGGGAGCCCCGTAATAGTTAAAGAGCTTGTACTCCCTGCCGGTCAGCTTGCTGATTTCATCCATATACTGCTCCACAATCTCTGGAACAGCCAGATAGTACGGGTTGCAAGCCTCCCTCGCCTGGAAGAATATATCGGGGTTCTGGGCTGTGCCCCTTAAAACCGGGTGATCCGGGTTTAATGCTCTGTCCCTGAATTCCTTGAGAGCGCCCCAATCCAGAAGCTTTGCAAGATCTTCGTTTTCAAGGGTTTCAATCTTTTGTATTTCATGAGATGTACGGAAGCCGTCGAAGAAATGCATGAATGGAACTCTGCTTTTTATTGCCGCAAGATGCGCTACGGCGCCTAAATCCATGATCTGCTGGACATTCGACGAGGCCAGGAGGGCGAAGCCCGTCTGGCGGCACGCCATGACATCTGAGTGATCGCCGAAAATGCTCAAGGCATGGCTGGCCAGCGCCCGCGCGCTCACATGCAGGACTCCCGGAAGCAGTTCACCGGCTATTTTATACATATTTGGAATCATGAGAAGCAGACCCTGCGACGCAGTGTATGTCGTCGTGAGCGCCCCCGCTGCAAGCGATCCATGGACAGTTCCCGCAGCGCCGGCTTCCGACTGCATTTCCACTACCTGAACGGTTTGTCCGAAGATGTTCTTCTTCCCATTTGCCGCCCATTCATCAACATGCTCCGCCATGGGTGACGAAGGGGTTATCGGATAGATGCCGGCCACCTCGGTGAAAGCGTATGATACATACGCGGCGGCTGCGTTTCCATCCATGGTCTTTTTGCCTTTTGCCATTGGTAAGTTCTCCCTTCAATTATCTGTGATGCTTGTCAGGGGCAACGCAAAATGCTGAGAATCCATAATCGACGCCCTCTGAAGACAGGAAACATAAAATTTATCAACACATTTATTATAACATATTTAAGCATGATCCGCAAGGCATAATAAGCTTTTAATGCAAAATTGCTTTACAAGCTGTTCCTTGCTGGGAGAAACCGCCTGGTGTATATAGAAGATCAGCAGAAATGGCCAAACAGTGACTTTTCACACCTAAATATTATTAAATAAATTGTCTTTTTGCATTGCTAGAGAGATTGAAAACAGAAAAAATGCATGAATTGATTTTGCGGCGCGCGCTGCAAATCAGCGCTTTTCAATATAAGAAGCATACATCTCCCCGCATAGCTTAAGATGATATTATAAGAGATAGGTTAGTTGCCTCGCTTTTTGATTTCCGAGAAAAAAGAAATAAATATTACAGTGATTATTATTAGCAAAAAAAAAATATTTACAACAGAATTCTACAAGATGCGTTGGAAAATACAGATTTCAACAATGTCGGAGTTGTCTGGCAAGTCCGTTTCACGAAGCATGTTGGCTAAAATATTGGAACTCCATCTTTCCCAAATGACTATGCTGATGCTCATTGGAAACTCAGATTTCAAACCCGCGCATTTGCCCCCTCAACTGCATGGCTATTTTGCATTTGCCGTTGGCCTGGATCGGTTTTAAGGCGATTGCGCCACGAGTCCATGGTTTCAGAGAGGTAAAATTATTCACCGCGTCGTCTGCCATACTGATTTGCAAATGAAGCGCCTAAATTGAATACAGAGTTTCAGTGGATAGAAAATAGATGCATTTGACTGCAAATCGGTGCAGAGGCAGGAGCCCGGCTGTGAATAAGCAGCATTTGCGGCAGTATGCGAACAGGCTGCGCCAGCTTCATGAGCCAATTAGCCAAACCGGGCGTTTCCTCCTATTTTCAGTTGACGCATTTAGCATGGCCGTTATATGCTTCCTGATTTTCAATGCATTGCTTTATTGCGCTAGGCAAGGATATTCTGCGCATGCAAACCGCAAAGATTGTCCGCGCTATGATTAACGACGGAATGCGGAAGGCAGGCGCTGGCGATCTTCGGGATACGCTCCGGAATGTTGACTATAGGGGGCATGGCAAACCAGCGCATGCCTCAAATAATAAAGTCCGGCAAATGATAACATGCGAAGCGGAGCGGGCTGGCGCGACGGCAATGGCAGTCAATGAAGCCCTTATCGGCGTCAGATGCGTCCGCGATGCGGCAAGCGCCATAAGCCGGATAGCCGCAAAATCAGCTGCGCCTTTGAGCCTCCGGGCGATGCACCAGCCCTTATGTTGCAAATCAGTATATCAAGAAATCTACGGGGAGCATTTGATCAATCTCGCCCTCTGCGCATGAAATGCCAACCGCATCTCAACAGAACATAAAATGCTGGCAATTCAAAATATGGCTAGGGTGTTTTCGCGTTTTCATAGCATATCGAGCGCTCGCAAGCTCATTAGGCATTAAAAATCCTAGCATAAATGCTTGAGGATTTCCAACCTCCTAAAATAGCCGAAGCTAATGCCTCGCTATCTCAAGCCTTGCTATCGCTTAATCGCATGTATTTGAGCTGCAATAAACGGTTATAGTATACAGCAATTCGCCCCGAACCGCAACAAAATTTTACCAGAGCGCTGGAAGAACCTCTTCCCCAGAATAATGCCCGGTAATCTCGCAGTCAGAAATATCAGAGCTGAAAGCCTCGCCGATAGCAATCCGCTCGCCGTTCATAATGCAATTCTGATTGTAAAAGGAGGAGGTGCCGCAAGCATTATATGATTAACACTAGCTTGCAATCGTCCTTGCGAATTCAGCGAGTTCCTGATTTTACGCTTAAATGTCCAAAATTCATCCATTCATCTTGCATTTTAGCGGTTTTTTTGCTTTAATAATAAAAAGGGGTTGGTTTTACGCGTGTTGTATGTCTAATAAAGGGGAAAATAAGCTATGATGCATTTTATCATATCCTGCTTGTGCAAGTTATGCCGATTTGCAGTTAGGCATAATGCCAACAGCATGTTTATCTTTGAATGCGTCTAATATGGAGGGGTCGCATGTGGATTGAAAGCATTCTAGTCTCGTTTGCAATAGGATATATTATAATTAAAGAGCTGTTTTGGGATTCTGCGGGAGAGGGCTTGAAAACTGCCGGATACATGGTGATGCTTCCGGCTTCATACATTGCAGGAACTTTAGTTTTCAATTGGCTCATTTATATTTCGGCTCTTGCCTTTGCGAAAACAGGCAGTCCCATGCTTTGGGGCAACTTAGCCTCGCATGCCGTCTCCCTTGCCTTTGCGGCTTATTATTTCAGCAAAAAGCGGCCTAAGATGAAGCATTTATTCATAGGTTCACGCATAGAGGCGATTTACACTGTTTCAGCCGCTGTTTTGTGGACACTGATCTTCTTTATGACTTTATACAGCAAGAGCGGAGTGCTTAAAATCTCCAGCCTTATTTTCGGAGACGCATCCGTGCATCTTGCAATAATGGAATCCTTTTCAAAGGGCTCCAATTTTCCGACCCAATACCCGCTCTTTGCAGACGGAAGCATGAACTATCACTTCATGTTCTTTTTCATGGCTGGAAATCTCGAATACCTCGGAGCGCCTCAAGCAATGGCCTACAACATTCCAAGCATCCTCTCAGGAACCTCCCTTTCCATGCTCATCTTCGCATTCGCAACCATGATTTCCGGCAGAAAGGCGGTTGGCGCCTTGGCTGGGGCGCTGCTTTTCTTCAGAAGCTCGTTCTCCGCTTTCATCTTTGCGTTTCAAAACGGCTTGGTAGCCCTGTTTTCTCAAGAAGGATGGATTGGCTTCACGGATAGGGAAAGTTGGGGAATATATACAATAAATGTGTTCATCAATCAGAGGCATCTCGCCTTTGCCATTGCGCTGGCTTTTCTTTGCGCTATCTTCTTTTTTAAGTTCCTGCTGGAGTCCTATTCAAGACCAAGCCAAAAACGATTTTTCAGCCTTCAGGCTTGGAAGCTTCAAGATCCTAGGCTGGCAGTATCTTCTGGAGCTATTCTGGGCCTGTCAGCGTTTTGGAACGGATCAAGCGTACTCGCTGCGCTGCCCATTTTGTTCGTAATGGCCCTCTTCTCCCAAAACAAGCTGGGTTATCTGGTGTTTGCCGCCATATCATCAGCACTGGCCTATGCGCAAACATTTTTTTTCAGCCGGGGGTCTATGGTTGAAAACATCTCTTATAAATTCGGCTATTTGGCGTCTGAACCCACACTGTTCGGAATAGCGAAATACTATTTCCTCACTTTCGGGATTCTTGGAGTAATTGTTATAGTTGCAGCCTTCTTGCTTAAAAAGGAACTTAAGGTTCTCATCCTCGCCTTTTGCGCTCCAATGGCCCTCATTACCTTCGCCCAGCTGTCTGTCCAGCTTTTTAACAACCATAAAAACGCGAATGCCGCCGTAGCGTTCCTAAACATCATTTCAGCTTGGGCTGTTTGCGAGCTTATAAGCCCTGAGGCAAAGAAAGCTTCTAAAAAACGCAAGGCTGAGTCAAAAAGCCGCCTGTATCTGCCCGCTCGGCGTATTCTCGCCGTTTTCATCTGCTTTATTCTTACAGTGTCCGGGATTGTCGATTGGACTCATTTTGCAAGATTTACCGCCACGACTTCCGGGCGGCGCTTTTGGAGCGTTGAAGAAGTTGATCAGCTGAGCTTATGGATCGCTGGAAATACTGAAAAGGACTCTTTATTTCTTGTTCCTCCCGGCAATCTCTACTCTTCGGTTTCCAAAGCGGGCAGGCCTCTTTTCCTGTACTACGACTATGTGCCCATGTCGATGGGGTACAGCGTTTCAAGCAGATCTGAAGCTCGCAGCCGGATATACGAGGGCGTTGACGGGGCTGAGATTGCAAGAATCGCTAAGGAGAGTAAAATTGACTATATTTTGGTCAATGAGTCTTTATCCATAAATGCAGATATGTCCGCGTTTGAAGTCGCATTTGAAAGCCAGCGGCCGTTTCAAAGGGTATACAGGGTTCCTGAATGAAGCTTTGCAAGAGAAAGAAATTTCTATTTCCATGCGCTTAAGAAGGGCTTTGCTTGCGGAATGCTCAAGCGAAGCCCTTCTTAAGCGCATTAATGTCAAAGAATCCGTCCAAAGGAACTCCTGCAACAAACTTCGCTTTTATATTCATGTCATTAGAGCAATAGACTGCTCTTTTGAGCCTTTCGAGCGCGCTAAGGCTGCGGGGCGCTTCGATATCCGAATCGTCGATCGCTATCGCGTCAAACTCATATCCTTGCTCTAAAGAGCCTGCTTTTCCGAAAAACTCCCCTCCCCCTTTAGTACCCATATAAAAGGCTTCTTCTATCGTTAAAGGCTTCAAGCTCTCATCCAATAGCCGCCATCTAAGATTAGACGCCTGCATGGCGTCTGTCATCGCTCTAAAAATAGACAAGTGGCAGCCTCCGGCGATATCGCTTCCAAGGCCGACATGAATGCCCTCATCCAGGTACCGTCTTATTGGGGCTATGCCGGAAGCTAGATTTTCATTGGACTGAGGGCAATGGGCCACATAAACTCCGCGATTTTTAATTAGCTCCGTCTCTTTCTCATCTGACCAAACGCAATGAGCCATAATCGTCCTGCTCCCGAAAACGCCAAAACTGTCATAGGCGTCTCCGTAAAATTCTGATTGCGGGCAAAGCTCTCGAACCCACTGCTGCTCTTCCAAATTCTCCGATAAATGTGACTGGGCTGGAAGGCTGAATTCCTTCATTAAAGCGCCAAGGCCGGCCATGAGTTCATCGGAACACGTCGGAATGAACCTTGGGGTTATAATAGGCTTGATTCTTCTGTACTTGCCTTGGCATGCCGAAATCCATTTCCTGGTCTCTTCAAGCGATGCCGCAGCGCTTTCCTCTCTGAGCCCGTCGGGAGAATTCCTATCCATGTTTACTTTTCCGACCATCGCCGCAATCCCTGCTCTATCCAGCTCATCCATTAGAATAAGCGTTGCGGGGACGTGTATTGTTGAGAATATGCATGCCCTTGTGTTGGGGCTTTTTTTCAAGGCAGCCGCGAATTGGCGGTATGCTTTTTCAGCGTACTCCAGGTCTTTGTACAAGGATTCTTCTGGAAAAGTGTGGGCGTTCAACCAATCCAAAAGCTCCAAGTCCGTTCCCAAGCCTCTGAAAGCATACTGCGGAGCGTGGGTATGGAGATCTATGAGTCCCGGCAGTATCAGCCAATCCCCTAAATCGAATAGCGGAAAGCGCAGATGATTTGGAAACTCCCTGAAGACGCCCGCGCTTATCCCATCGATGCAAACGGCATATCCGCCTTCAACGATTTCTATATGCGTTGGATCGAGGCTGTAGAAGATGTTGCCTTTGAGTATGAAGCTGTTCATAGCCGGCCTCCTCTGCCTGAAACTATACTGATTTTCATAGAAACTGCCTTTTTTGGAACTTTGCTGTACAGCGAGTGCGATTGATATCGTCATTTCGCACCGATCATTGGACAGTCAAGCTCCATAAAAAAGGAACATTGAATGAAAATCGGTATATACCGATTGCAGTCCAATGCGCCGGCTTTGGAGCTTGAGCTTTCGCTTTCACGGTGCGAAATGCCGATATCATCCGCACTCGTTGCAGGGTCAAGCTCCAAAATGGAACTTTCATAGCGCATCAGTATGTTTGAACGCGTCTTAACCAGATGGATGAGAAAGAGGTCATCGCTCCTCGCGGAAATAGTTGATTCCGCAGCCGGCGGGCTGAGAGTTTTCTTTTGAGTCCCGAATGGAAGCTATTACAAGTATAAGCGCAGTAACAAGAAACGGAAGCATGTCGTAGAAAGCGTTGGGCGCAGGTATATAGCTTTTTGGCACATAATACTTTAAAATGCTGAAAGCGCCGAAGACGTATGAGCCAAGTATCGCCTTAATGGGATTCCATGACGCGAATATGACCAGGGCCACAGCTATCCATCCCAGGCCGTTCACGCTGTTGCTCATCCATACGCCTCCGCACGTTATTATCGACGCGTATGCGCCGCCTATGCCGCAGATGCCTCCGCCAACAACAATGTTCAAGTACTTCAAGGGCGCCACTTTTATGCCGGCCGCGTCCGCGGCCGCGGGATTTTCGCCTATGGCTCTGACGCTCAGGCCTATTTTGGTCCTTTTCAAATAGTATCCGGCAATTATAGCGACAGCTATGCCAAGGTATACGAAGATGTTGTAGGAAAACAAGATTTTTCCGGCAATCGGAAGGGCGCTGAGCCCTTGGATGTTCAAACCGCCCAAGGCGCGCATGACGTTTTCCGGGATCTTAAGGGTGTTGTTGGCTGAATGCGTCAGCATGTACTCTCCAGTGAAATTTGAGAAGCCAACTCCAAAGATGGTGAGAGTGAGTCCCACAACCGTTTGGTTCGCCATAAAGGTGACAGTCAGCACGGCGTAGATCAGAGCGCCGGCTGCTCCAGCCAGGAATGAGGCGGCAATGGCAAGCGCGGGATTGCCCAGAAGATAGCCTGCCATGAAGCCGGCGCAAGCGCCGAGAGCCATCATGCCCTCGACGCCCAGGTTGAGGTTTCCCGCCTTTTCGTTTATTATCTCTCCAACAGTTCCAAAGAGTATGGGAGTGCCAGCCAGAATAACTGCGGCTATGAAGCTTAGAAAGTAATCCATCAGTGAGCCTCCCCCTCCGGCGCCCGTAGGGCGAACCTGTGCCTTATGAAGAATTCGCAGCCGAGGACGAAAAACAGAATGACGCCCTGCAGGACATTTGAAGAGTAAGTGGATATTCCATATGTTGACTGCATGACGCTGCAACCTTTGGAGAGGACGCTGAAAAGAAAGGAAACTATGAATATCCCCAACGGGCTCAGATCAGCCAGCCAAGCCACTATGATAGCGGTAAAGCCCACGCCGCCGGCAACGGATTGCGCAAGCGTGTAATCGGATCCGGCGGCCTGGATCATTCCGGCTGCGCCGCAAATGCCGCCGCTTAGAAACATGGTTCGAAGGACTATCCATCTGACATTCATACCCGCATATTCCGCAGTTGATGCGCTTTCCCCCACTACGCTTATCTCATAGCCGTGTTTGGACCTCTTCATGTACACATGCAGAAAAACCGCGAGAGCAAGCGCGAATATCCAACCAATCTGCACTCCGAACAGCTTTGGAAGCTGAACGTTGGGTACAAACCTGGCAATCTTGGGAAATCCCCCTGATTCTGGATCGGCCCATGGGCCGTCCCTGAGGAATACTATCAGATTCAGGGCTATGTAATTGAGCATGAGGGTGAAGAGAGTTTCGTTTGTATTGAACTTATTTTTGAATATTGCAGGTATTAATCCCCATATGCCGCCTCCGACTATGCCTGCGGCAAGCATCGCCGGAATCAGCGCCTGCCTGGGCCATAGCCCATGGTATAGGGCGAAGTATGATGCGAATATGGCGCCTGCGATTATCTGGCCTTCCGCGCCGATATTCCAAAATTTCATCTTGAAAGCCAGGCTGACGCCGAGAGATGATATTAGAAGAGGTATCATTATCTTGATTGTAGCCTGCAGCGCTACACTGCTTCTGAAAGCGCCGGAGACAATGGATGCGTATATCATGAATGGGTTGAAGCCCAACATAAGGATGAACAGTCCGCCCGCCGCTACCGCCATCACTGCGGACGACAAACGCAGCGCCAGCACCTGGGTTCGTGAAAGCTCATTCCTTTTGACAATTCTTATCAGCGGCTCTTTTCTTTCGCTAGCCTTGATATCCATAATGCTTACTGCCGCTTGCTGGGATTGTTGCGCGTCAGTATATTTGAGGCTTTGACTGCATTTCACTGTCACGCCTCAAAAACAAACGCCTGGCAGCGGCCGCTCCTTTCTCCATTATAGCGAAAAGCGCAAAAAACTTATGCCTGAACTTTATCCCTAAAATCCATGCCTGCCATCATAAGCCCTACATCCTCCTTGGTCAAGGAAGCGGCGCTCTCAATCCCTGTAATCCTGCCATCCGAAAGAACCATAATTCTGTCGGAGATTTCAAGCAGCACATCAATATCTTCGCCGCAGAATATAATTGCCGTTTTGTTTCTCTTCTGCTCATTCAAAAGATCGTAAATGGCATAGGATGTATTGATGTCGAGTCCGCGCACCGGATATGCCACAATCAGAACTTTAGGCCTAGACTCTATCTCCCTGCCCAGAAGCACTTTCTGAATGTTTCCGCCTGAAAGCATGCGTATAGGCGCATCCACTCCAGGCGTCTGTATGTCGAGGCTCTCGATGATCCGCTCAGCCTGGCGGATTGCAGGCTTTCTGTTAATGAAGGCGCCCTTGCCGGACTTATAAGTTTTAAGAAGCATATTATCCGCTATCCCCATTGATCCTACCAGTCCCATGCCGAGGCGATCTTCCGGAACAAAGGCGAGCCTGACCCCAAGCTTTGATATCTCGGCGGCGGACTTTCCCATGCAGTTTACGCCTTCATACGCAATCTCTCCGGCGTGCGCCTTAGACAAGCCCGTTAGGGTTTCGCACAGCGCTTTCTGGCCGCTTCCGGCAATGCCCGCGACTCCGAGCATTTCTCCCGAGTACAGCGTGAAATTCAGATTGGATAGGCTTTTCCTGCCGTCGGGTTCCAAAGATGTCAGGTTCTTTACTTCGAGAGCCGGCTTCCCTCTTTCGACAAGCGGACGCTTGATGGATAGATTCACGGCTCTTCCTACCATGCTTTCCGCCAGCCGCGCCTCGTTTGTCTCTGCTGTCAGGACGGTGGCGACACTTTTGCCTTTTCTTAAAATAGTGACCCTATCGCTTATCTCCAGCACTTCATTGAGCTTGTGGGTTATGATTATGACGCAGCAGCCTTTTTCCTTCATCTTGCGCAAGATGAGGAAAAGGCCTGTCGTTTCCTGAGGGGTTAAAACGGCTGTAGGTTCGTCCAGTATCAGAATCCTGGCATTTCTGTAGAGAACTTTAAGAATTTCAACGGTTTGGCGCTCGCTTACAGACATTTGGTATATTTTTTTTTCGGGATCAATCTTCAGTCCGTATAGATCGCAGAGATCCAAGATTTTTCTCTTAAGAGAGGAAGGTTTTTGAAGTTTGTCCTTTGCGCCCAGAATGATGTTGTCCATAGCGCTCATTATCTCCACCAGCTTGAAATGCTGATGAATCATGCCAATTCCCAAGCCTATGGCATCGGAAGGGGAATTTATGTGAAGCGCCTTTCCACTGACATGGACGCTTCCGGAATCCGGATGATATATACCGGAAAGTATGTTCATGAGCGTGGTCTTGCCAGATCCGTTTTCTCCAAGAAGCGCCAAGATCTCTCCGAATCGCGCGTTCAAGTCGATGCCGTCGTTCGCTTTTACCGTTCCGAAGGTTTTAGTGATGCCTCTGCACTCTATCGCATACTCGGCATCCATTCCCAAGCCTCCTTTCTTATGGCCGCAATAATTAAAGGCCGCGGGCGCGGCGAGTCGCCGCGCCTGCGGCCTTCAGCTTTTTGCCGTTAGACTCTGATATTTTGGTGTTTCTCAAAGAGATTATTCAACTACAACATTTTCATAGTACCAGTTGATTCCTCCTGTGATGGCAGCATCATCAAGAGTTTCGCCTTCGGCGCCGACAGTCTGGCCATCGTTTGTTTTGATTAATCCATCAAAAACGTTGAAGCTGCCGTCTTTTATTCTAGCTCTCGCTTCCTCGACTTTTTCGGATGTTCCGGGTTCTGCGAGGCTGGATAGCGGGGTTATGTCGACCAAACCGTCATCCATTCCTCCAAAGTAGTTGGCAGCCGTCCAAGTTCCGTCGATTACGCTCTGCGCCAGCTGGGTATAGTAAACTCCCCAGTTCCATATAACTGACGTGATTACGGCGTTAGGAGCGTCCTTTGTCATATCGGAGTTGTATCCCACGCCCCAGACTCCGGAGGACTCGGCTTCAAGCTGAGGGTTAGGGGTGTCGCAGTGCTGGCCTATTACATCGCAGCCAAGGGCTATTAGAGCCTTGGCTGAATTTGTCTCTTCATTGGGATCAAACCAGCTGTTGGTGACTTTCACATAAACCTTGGCATCGGGGTTGACGGATGCTATTCCCATTGCAAACGCGTTGAGTCCGCCTGTAACCTCGGAATTCTCTTTGCCCATGGCAGCTACATATCCGATTTTATTTGATTTGGTCTTAAGGCCCGCAGCTATTCCAGACAGGTATCTAGCCTGATATATGCGGCCGAAATAGTTGTTGAAGTTCTCTCCGTTGCTTTTGTAGCCTGTGCCGTGAGAGAATATGACATTAGGAAATTCTGACGCGAGGGCTTCGCATGTATCCATGTAGCCCCAGCTTGTGGCCACGATTATGTTGGCGCCTTCTTCGATGCACTCCCTTATGGCCGTTTCGGTCATTGTAGGGTCTCCGTCGTCGACATTGTTCTTTCTGATTATCTGGCTGTCTGAAAGCCCCAAATTGCTCTGCATTTCCTGTATTCCGACGTCATGGGTGTAGGTGTATCCAGAACCTGCGGAAGGATCCCCTATATGTATAACGCCGACTTTGATATTTTCTTTAGGCATGGGGGATCTGCCGATCGCCGACTGGGATTGGGCGTCGGTCTGGCTCTGCGCAGGAGAGTCTGTCGGGGTCTGCGAAACCTGTTGCCCTGAGCAGCCAAAAGCGGAAAGCAAAAGCATTGAAGCAATCGCTATTGCAAGTACTCGTTTCATTAAAAAACTCCTTTCAAATTTTGTTTGACTGGCGGTTTTTCTCATGATGCGTTTAATCTCATGAGTCCTTCCCAGCCAATAGGCGCCATGATAAAGCCAGGCGGGAGATTTCGCGCTTGATGAAGCGCGGTGCAATCATTTCATCATTCCCGTAGAGAAATGAGTTGAAATCAGCGCGGAGATATGCTGACACGCATTGGGAGGCCGCGATTTTGCGGCTGGCAATTTGAAAGCTCCAAAATCTGTACATTTGACTGGCATCAGCATTTTCAAATTTCTAAGCGTCTTGAACTGATGATTGCAAGACAAGGAAGAGCCTACTCTATCCTTCCTAATCTGAGAAAGAAATATGCACGCTTTGAGAAGGACGTAAAAAAACCAGCTAAAGCAAAGAGATAGCCGAGCGCGCCATCTTTGCCGTGCTGGAGACAATACGCGCCCTCTTTGCGGGAGCGCCTCAGAGCATCAAGCTTTAATGCCTGAAACAAAAGCAACGGCCTGCTGTTGCAAAAAAGCTTGCGGTCTTTGCTTTCTCAATTAAACCTGCGAACCAGCCTGGCAAGAGGCGAATAGACGGGGAATTTAGGCAGAGGCAGTGCATAAGAACGCAAGCGGCTGCCGTCAACTTGCTTGATAATCTTCTATCACGCTGTACAGTCAAGCTTTAAAATAGGAACTTTCAATTGCAAATCAGCACAGCCATTTTTAGGTCGAACGCTCGTTTAAGTTTGCAGGAACACCAGAACGAGCCTCTGCTTCATATATAATAGCAGGCCTGCGCGTCCTTGTCAATACAAACAGCTATTGCGGAGTGTAGATATAAATTTTGGGCAGCGGGTTTCAGCTAAGGCTTAGAAGGGCCGATATTAAGCGCGTGAATGAAAAAAATAGCTGCGTGTCGCGAAGATACCCAAAATAAATATCTACACCCGCTATTGCGAGCTGCATATGAAGCTCGAGCTTGATTATACAGCGAGTGCGAAATGCCGATATCGGCATTTCGCACTACTCAATGGATATTCAAGCTCCAAAGGTTCATTTGACTGCAAATCGGTATAATTTTTAGGAGACTGTCTTTATGGAAGCAGTTTTGCAAGCAGGCTAAGCAAGAAATCAGCTGAATATTAAAATCAAGACGTTTGGGGCGTCCGGTCGAAGCTTTCCAGGCATCCTGCCCGAAAAGGCAAAACGGCGCCCAATCGCTTCCGCAATGGATTGCGTCTCGACGCAAAACGCAAGGCGGAGGATATGCTGCGCACTTTACGGCTATCTTGACACTCCTGGCATCCGCTGAACGCTCGATATGCAGGATTCATTACAGCTATTATTGGGGAAATAGGCGATGATATAGGGAAATTTCCAGCAGTTGCTCTACTATATTCCTGGGCTGCACTGCGCCATGGAGAAAACGAAAGCGCTAGAAAAACGCGCGCGGATAAACTTCGCCGCCCCCTATTTCTAGAGCATCATGAGCGGATGCGCTTTGGGCGTGATTCGCTTTAGTTAAAAGTTTTTTCTGAAAGGAGTGAATTACGCTTTCACATTATAGTGGCCAGCAGTCGGAATCCATAAAACAATCTTGATTTTCAGGCATTTTAGTGCTATGATGTGTTAAGCGCTTAATAGGATATAATAGTCTTTTTATGGATAAAATGCATTAATGAATCGTATTTTAGCTTTTTTGAAGTACATATGATATTTCATATTGAGCATATTTCACATTTAAAATATGCCGCTTCACCAATCGAAAAGGAGGAAAAAGCATATGAAGCTTGAATTGTTCCGGCTAACTCCTGGTTCCGCAAAGCAGTGGCAGGAGGTTCTGGAATTAAGCTTTTCTTCATACTACTCATCGTATGAGGAATTTCCCGGCTGTCCTGCCTATGAAACCTTGAATGAAACCCTCTATATAATGAATCATCCTTTCGGAGCTTCATACTGGATGCTGATTGACAATGAAATCATAGGCGGGATTAGAGTCCTATGGTCTATCAACAGCACTAAATTCAGGCTTGACTCCATTTTCATAATACCTGATTTTCAAAATCAAGGATTCGGGCAGAAATTTGCCAAAATGGTTGAGAAGCTTTATCCTACAGCTGTAAGCTGGGAATTGAACGCTATCGCTGAGGAGGAGCGTTGCATCCACTTTTTCGAGAAGCTAGGCTACAGAAGAGAAGGAAGCGTTTACGAGGCAAATTCCTTATGCAATGAAGTCTTCATGAAAAAGCAAGCATCTTCTCCTCGAGTGATTCTCATGTGCGGCAAGATATGCAGCGGAAAGACTTCGGCCGCAAAAGAGCTGATGGGAATGACGAAGGCGGTTCTGCTTTCCTGCGACGAGGTTATGGAAGCTCTTTTCGGAGAAGATGCTGAAGAAGAGCATAATTCCTACCTGAAAAAGCTGCAGCTTCATCTTTTTGATAAATCCGTCGAAATTGTGAATTCAGGTATTAGCGTAATTCTTGATTGGGGATTTTGGACGGAGAAAGAGAGGAGCGAGGTTGATAGATTTTACGGGAGGCATCAAATATTTACGGAGTGGCATCATGTCAACGTCTCTGAAGGCAATTGGAAGAAATATCTGGCTAAAAGAAACTCCGAAATTGATAAAGGCCTGAGGAAAGGCTCAAAACTCGATTATGAGACTGCAAAAGCGCTGGGAGATATGTTTGAGGCGCCGGATGAAGACGATATGGAATGCTGGGCGCTTCATCCCTCGTATCAGCCAGTCGAGACAGAAAACTGAGTTCTCAGCATATATGCGTAGGAACCCCTATGAAGTTGCGCTTCACTGCCAAGAATGAAACCATCCTTAGAAAACAGTTTATTTCCGCTAAATTCGGCAGAACTATAGGTTGGCATGGGACAGATTCACACATTTTGCAGGTATAACCGGCGTGTAGGAAAACAGCCGCATGGCCCAAGAACACCGCCAATTATTCATTGAGTTTGCTTCTCTCATGCGATAGCTTGAGCAGCGAATTTCAAAAAATGTCTTAGGCCATACTCCTGTTGATTCTATAACATATAGTGTCGCTAATTGAATAGATCGCTTGCAGCAAGGGGGAAGTTCCAAAAAATGACCCGCCCCTGCCCGGATCCGTTGCAGATGCGGACGTCTTTGGTTGCTCAGATGGCGGCGGTTCCGATTGGCTGAGCTGCCCGCCGCAACCGGGCTGGAGTGCCAATGTTAGCACAGCGCTTACATCTGTGCGCCGCAGCCTACCGCAGAATTTCACTTCGCGTTTGTTTTTCGCCCCGTATTGTCCGCCAAACGTCGACTTTTCGGCGGTTTTACCTTGATCGGAGGCGGCTTCAAAGGATGGCGCTGTCCGGACAGACGGCGCGTAACCGCTCGCATTTGCTGTGCCGCCCGCTCCGTCGCATGCCAGTTGCGACGTCGGCTATTCCTGTTGCTCTTGTTCCAGCTCCTTGAACTCCGCCGAAAGGCCTCAATGATTCCCATACAGGTCAAAGGATATGACCGCCGTAGCGCTATGCCAATGTACGCAGTCCTCGTCCTTGCCAATATGAAGCTGTCGGTGAACGCTAACTCGATTGCCAGCGCTATGAAAAGAGCAATCCATTGCCTGCAATGACAGCGAATATGCGAAACAGCATAGAAAGGACGATGAGCAACGTTGGCGTGATGCCGAGAAGCCTCAATATGGCCATTGCCATCGTCTAGGCGGCGCTACCCAAGGCGGTTTTCCAGTTCTGCTTGTAAATCATCACGCCTTCAGCCGCGTTTTTGAATGCGCTCTGCTCTTTCTTATAAAAAGTATAGCCAAGACAGCACTCTTCGATGTAGCCCAGCGACAGCTCGATAAATACTGCGCGCGACCCGTGACGGCTCTCATGTCCGAGGATAAAGTCTAAAGCGTTCCTTAGTTTGCCAATGCCTCGCTGTATCTGCTTCACCGCACTCGCTGCCGGTAGAGTTTGTTCACGGCTAAGTGGACATTTGCCGTGAACAAACTCTCTTTCACCGTCCGCTTGCCGTAGGCCGCCTTATTGTCGGGGAGGCGCTCCGTCTAGAAGGCATGCCCGTCAAGCCCTCGCTGGTAAACAGCCGCGCCATCCCCGTCAGTATTACGATCAGTACCGCTGAGACAAGTACCGTCGCCAGTCCAAGCAACAGCTTCACCCATATCAAGGGCATGGCCTTTGAATAAAGTTCTCCCACTTCCATAATTAGGGCTTCCTATCCGAAGCGCCGGACGGAACGGGTCAAAACCCGCGCCGCCCGGCGCTTTCCTGTCAGCATGCCCGTTTTTTACTTGTAGACATTGATCCAACTCTCTGTTGCGCTTGAATCAGACCTTGTAAAGTCATGGCCAGTAGAAGCCTCCAGAATTGTCCAATATGCCCAGTGCGCGCTGGTTATGTCCGAATAGTTTCTCGGCAGCTCGGCCGCGTGAGCGGTCAGATAAGACTGATCGGCTGCCCTGTTGAGGATTCGGTTTACGAGAGTGACCACCTCAGCCCTTGCGATTGGCGCTTCAGGCCTGAAGGTTCCGTCGGGATAGCCGGCGATCCAGCCTTTCTGGGCGGCCGAATTTATGTACTTAACCGCCCAGTGGGTGTTGGGGACGTCGTTAAAATTGTTTGAAGCCGTGAGGGCCAAATTGTCAAAATGCGCCGCCAGAGTTGCGAACTCCGCCCTGGTCACAGGCTCGTTTGGACGGAAGCTCCCGTCTCTTGTGTAATCCGCAAGCACGCCAAGCTGTTGCATGTAGCAAACTTGATTGGCGTACCATGCGCTTGCTTGCACATCCGGATAATAGCTGTTTCTGTAATCCGCGCTGCTGTTCATGGATTCACAGAGCAATCTGGCGAACATGACCACGGCTTCGGCTCTTGTCATATTTTTGCCGGGTCCGAAGGTTCCGTCGGGATAACCCGTCATATAGGCAAAATGATCGTCTTTGTTCAGCGAGGGTATCTTTTTGTTTACAAATGTGATTGTCTCATAGCGCGCCGCGTCATCTCCCGTGCCCACGAAAACGCCGTCTTCCCGGATTTGAATGAAGCAGGTTTCCTCTGAAGGGTTGTAATCCTTGGGCGCCGCACGCTCGTAGAGGGTATATGCGCCCGATTCCGCGTCAAAGGAGGCGATGCCGACGCTGTTTGACGTCGCTTCATAAGCCAAAGCCTCTCCTTGGGAACTGCGCCCCTCCAGACGGAACTCCGCCTCGGCCAGCGGCGCGCCGTTTTCGTCCGTCTTTTTCACTTCGAACCGTTGCGTCGCCGAGGTTCCGCTGATTTTTGAGTTTACAAAGATCACTGTTTCATATCTGTCTGAATCGCGGTCGCCGGGCTCATCCGTCTCATTGTAAAAATAAATCGACTCATAACTGATCCATAGCCTGTACGTTTTATCGGATATTACATAATCGGTGGGCGGTGTTTCCTCGCGCAACACGAATACGCCGTCCGTGACTCCGGGGACGATGAATTCGGCGTAGCCGTCCGTGCCGGAGATGGCCTCATAGCCGGACAGGCCGCGCCCTTCTGGCGCCAGGCGAAATACCGCCCCGGCCAGCGCCACGCCGTTTTCATCCGTCTTGCGCACTTTAAACCGCGCTTGGGGCGGTTCGGCTCGTTCCATGACGGCAATCGTTGCGGCGTCAAAGTTGTCCAAGTATGTTTCGCCGCCGCGCATGCTTATCACTTTCGCCACCGGCCGGTATTCGGCCGTGCCCGCTGACGACGTGTCCGGCGTGACGTCGGATAAGTAGGACGCGCTGTCTGTTTGGTACGTAGAAACTTCGCTTTCGTCCATTTTTTGTGAATCTCTGTACCATGTCCATTCCACCGTGCAGCCGCCTGGAACCCCGGTTATGGCCGCCGTAAGCGGCACTGGCGCATCCCCCACATGATAGGTGGCCGATTGCGGGTTTTGGGTGATTGACATATCGGCGGCAAACGCCTCCGCAGACAAGCCAAAAATAAGGATTGCAGCCAGCAGCAAGACAGCCGGCAATCTTTGAAGTCGATTCTTCACGCTATAACACTCCTTTAATTGTTTGCGCCAGTCAATGGCGCCGTTGGGGCGGCGTCGAAAAAAACATTTTCTCGTCAGCTTTCGAACATTTCCTCATTCTGTTTCAATCAAACCTGTTGTCAATTGAAAAAGAAGTCATCCGAAAAATGTTTATAAACACGAGTTTATCGTGATTTTCTAATAATAATTTCTCCACTAAAAAAGCTTGCCTTGCGATGTTTTCGTTTGCGACGTGTTTGCCGAACCGCTCCACAATGCCGTCAGCTCCTATCTCCACGAATTAGCTTGATTGCATCACCCGCTAGGAGAAGTTGGCGCGGATGAATTGCAGAGCCGCCATGCAGTAGTCGATGCTATCCGACTTGCGGAGTTCCTCGTCCGTCATATCCTCGTCAGCACCCTTCAAATGTGCCGCATATCGCGTCGTTTGGGTCTCGATAGGTCAGTTTCAGTTTCCCTGTGAGCGACCACTTTGAGGTACAGTCCTCCACACTCCAGAATGTGAAGTTTTTTCGCTGAGCATTGATGTATAGTACCATACTGGAGGTTCTTGCGCCTGCAACCGCTTAGCAGTAATCGCTTTGATATACCGCTTTTCATCAAATGTTACTTTTTTGGAGCTTGATTATCCATTGAGTGGTGCGAAATGCCGATCTCGGCATTTTGCACTCGCTGTATAATCAAGCTCCAAAAAAGGCAGTTT
>JAISZB010000182.1 GCA_031269465.1 Clostridiales bacterium
GGATTCGCCTGGGCGAGGGCGTGGAAATACGATCTCGTCGGGACGCCGACGCCCTCGCTCTCCAGCAGCAGCATCCTCAGGGCCTCCGCCGTGACGTCGCCCGACAGGTTCGCGAGCCAGGGGTAGTCGACCTTGTCCAGCAGCTTGCTTTCAACCACTTTGATGTCAGGAGCCGGAAAGCTAGTCTTGATGCGGTAGATTCCTTCTCCGGCGGCTGCGATCTCGATGCCGCTGCCCTGCAGGAACTTGAAGAGCTTGACGGGCTTTTGGGTGACGGCTACAGCCGTCGTCATATCCTTAGAAGCTGCAAAGGGGTCGCTTAGATAGGACAGGTTTCCGGCGTACCCTAGAATCTTGTAGAAGTCCGGGATGGCGAAGCTGTCCTCCGGGCTCTTGCATTCGACAATTTTCAAGGCTTTGAAATCCTCCGCGAAGCTCCTGCCTATCGCTACATCCATCGTTTTCTTGCGTGATTAGTCGCTTGTGGCAGCCCGATGACGCCGGCCGCGATGCGGTTTTTGATTTCGGAGATCCCCTTTCCGCCCTCATAGCTTATCAATTGCTTTTCTTGTCAATCTTAAGGCTTGCATTCTTCTGGTTGATCAACGTTGGGTCTTTAAACTCTAGCGAGGATCGCCCATTGATAATGGTGATAGTCGGAATAAGGGTTGAAAGCGTTAAATCAACCCTTGTAAACATCTAAATCTTAACATTTGATGTCAATGAAAATACAGTATCAACCCGCTTTACGACTATACCTTGCGGGTGCCCAATCCGCAACCTGCATCCAAAATGCCTTCCATGAAAGCAGCCCACCTGGAAATATAAAAATGGCAGGAACATGCCTTGAGAAATTCGTTGGAATTCAGGGAACTGTTACGATAAAGATATTTACATAAATTAACAGCCAAAATAGCATAAAATCTTTGCAGAAAAATAAAAATTGAAGAGAATACATGTTTAAATTCGAAATTCTTATCAATATATTTATATAAATCTTTAGAAGATGTATATATTTTAATAAATTATATATATAAGTATGAAAACATTAACGATTAAAATTATCAAAATAATAGTCACTTTGCAAACTGTCGGAATAGCTATGAATAATTTAGAGGGATGTAGCAAATATCTAATTTTTTATAAGAATTTAAAAGGATCCGGACTGGAGATGATTGATATGGAAAACCCGAACGCCGCGCTGTCTGAGGAAGAGCTTAGGAGGAGGCCTGCGAAGGGGTTCCCGTGGAGCGGAGGCGCTTCCGGAGGATCCGAGCGCCGGAATCGGCGCCTATTCGGAAATGTCAGGGCGGCCAAAGGGCGAGGAGGGGGAAGATATAGTTCCAGCTCCGGAGCCGGTGGATCTGGCGCAAAAGTACGCTGGCGAAATCAAGCGGGACGGCGCGGATTTCGCCGAAGCACTGGCTGATCTTAGGGAAAAAGCCGAAGAATTGGAGGATCCAAGGCAAAAAGGGAAAGCCGGGCGCAGCCTGGCATGCATGGCTACAATCGCTATAATTGCCATTTTCAGGGGATTCTGGGGCTTTTCAGGCTTCGCCGCCTTCGCGAAGCCTGCGCGGGGCCTGCCGGAGAACGCCGCCCGGAATCGATTCGAACGGGCTGCTGGAGGCGCTCGGCGGCTTTTTCGCGGAGAGGGCCGGGCTCCTCCCCGCCGATCGAGGATTCGCCGCGAAAGAGCGAAGGGTTTTCTCCCGCTAAGCTGCAAGCGGAGCGCCTCGTCTTGAGCTGGCGGAGCTGCAAAAGTCAATACTGCGGGCGCATTCGACTCAAAAACCGGCGCTTCGCCGGCTCAGAGCATGATCAATGAAAAAGCCGATGAAACTGCGGCGATGCCAACTTCCTTAAGCAATATCGGATCCGACGCGGAAGGCCCCGCCGCCGCGGCCGATGCGCCGGATGCGCGGAAGGAGGCCGCAAAATACGCCGAAGAGGCGAAGGCGGACTATTTATTGGCGATAAAAGCCAGCGCAGGCGAAATATTCGGCGACATAGCCGCATTTTCCGGCATGGGGACGGCGATCGAAATCGGAACCGGGCGGTTTGATGTTCTCAACAAAGACATGCGCAGCCCCGAATGGGTTTCAAAGAAGGGCTACAGCATCGAAGCCGGGGGCAATTTCATGGCGGAATGCCCGAAGCGCCCATTCAACGACGAAAGCTGGGAGGGACTCAAGCCGATCGCCGTGGAGGTCGAGACAAAAATAAACAAATTCGACAAGTCTGCATATTGCACTGGATTCTATATTTCGTCGCTCGACGGCATGCGGGAGGCCGAAAGGGCGGCAAGGCTGCGCTGGGGAGCCGGAAGCGGCCCGCGCTGGCATCTGGGCGCCGCCTTGGCACCGGCAAGCCGAAGGAAGCCGGAAAAGGGGCCTCGACCCAGCTCCAGGCATTGAAATCCATAGTTTCAAACGCATTGCGATTCGGCGTCAGATTTTTCAAAAAGAGAAAAAATGCCATTAATGAGCTTATTGAAGAGCTTTCCGCGGAAACGGCTCAAATCGCCAAATTCCCTAGCTTTTTCAGCCTCGGGGGGGGAGGCGGGAAGCCGCCTGACGCATCAGCACGAGCAATTTGTCTCATGAACGTTGCAATTTATAGGATTAGGCAATATATTTTGCATAACTATAAATATGAGTTCACAAATGTGGAATTTTAGAACATTAGTTTCATATTCGAATCAGCTCTGCCAAGGGGGTGATCTGTATTCTTTTAATTTTAACATGGAATTTTCTGTGGGACAGTACTGTCTCTACAATTCGAAGTCTTCCGCAGTCTGTTTATTATAGAGTGTTTTTGAAAATTGCAGAAAAATACTTTGCTAGACTGCCAAAAATTCTTTTCATGTGTAGAGCCTGACGGAAGCATTATCCCTTAAATTTCTAAAGTTCGACTCTATTTGCAAGGCGAATTTCGAATCGCAGGGAAAATTCCTCCCCGCGCCTTCCCAAAGTTCAGAGTTGGGCTAAAAAAAGATGAGGACAAAAAAATGTCCAATTAGTTTATTACAGTTTGATTAGCGAAAGTTTTCATTCGGATAGCCTGCCTTTATAGCGCCTGCCGGCCATTTCCTCATGGAGGAAAGGCCTGATATAGATATAATAATTCTACACAATAGAACTGTCTTGATATTGGGTTGTATCCTTCAGCGGATGCTCTATCTCTCCAAGATTTACCAAAATCATGGGGGTTGCGCGCCGAGTACGGGCTTCAGATCCCCGCAATAGCCGACGTCCTCCAGGGATTCACCCGAAGTCTTGATTTGCCGGGCTTTTTTCCGCAGCTGGAGCCTCTCCTGATATTCCTGGCTCCTCCCGCCCCTCCAGCAGGCGTTCCATTTCCGCAGCGCCCGCTTGCGCTCCGCCTTGCAGGCGTATCAATTTAAGGCAAGTCGCTGCATTCTTAGCCGCTCAAAGAAAGTGCGGGCTACAGCGAGATTGCAACGGAATCGGTACTGGTCAAAAAGTATATATACAAGCTCTGAGAAGTGTGGCTGAAAAAGGAAGAACGGACGTTGGCGGCCTAATGCTTGTGAACGGGGAGCATTTACTAGCGGCGCGGCGACATTGCAATGCCCAAAGTCTGTGCAATAGCAAACGTTGCTAATAGCGGGTTGCTCGGATGTTTCCTCCAAAACTGCGTCTGCTCTCAGTTTTATCAGCTTGTTGCGTCTATTCAAATGCCTTGAAATTATATAATGGGAGAATGCGCTCTACAATTTCTGCAGTTGGAGAAATCTGAGACATAATCTCTTCAATGCTCTTATATGCCATAGGAGACTCATCCAGCGTATCATTAACCACACATGTAGAATAGATTCCATTCATCTCTGATTTGTACTGCTCCATCGACAGCTGGCGCATAGCGGCGGCACGGCTCATCAAGCGCCCTGCTCCATGCGGGGCGGACTGATTCCAGTCGGGGTTGCCCTTACCGGTGCAAATCAAGCTCCCGTCTCGCATGTTAATCGGTATCAAAAGCTTTTCTCCCGCCTTGGCTGAAACGGCGCCTTTTCGTAAAATCATTTCTTCGGTGTCAATATAGTTATGGACAGTTGTAAAGCGCTCAGATGCGTGAAGCCTCATTTCACTGATGATGACGTCTGTCATGGCCTTTCGGTTAAGTACCGCGAACCTCTGTACGATTTTCATGTCATGAATGTAATCCTCCAAGAGCTGTCCGCTTACATAGGTCAGATCCTTCGGAATGCCGATGTTTGACTGCGCTTTGAGCTTTACAATCTCCGTCTGTATTTCCTTGTGCCGCCCGTCAGCCTTCATTTGCCTAATAGCTTCTTGAATTTGATGCTGGGCATTGCCGCAGAGAGAACGGAAGCCTTCTTCTTGATAGAAGTCCGCAACCTCGAGGCCTAGATGACGGCTTCCGGAATGCACTACAAGATACAGTTTTCCATCGCCGCCCCTGTCAATTTCTATAAAGTGATTTCCGCCTCCAAGGCTTCCAATGGAGCGCCGGGCCCTATCTAGATTAATCTCCTTAAAGCATCTTAAGTCTTTCAAATCAATTTCAGAGTTTAAAGGATGCGGCGAATCCCGCACTTGGAAACCGCTTGGAATTAATTTTCTCACTGCAGCGTCAAGCGCTTCAAAGTCAATGTCGGTTTCATCCATCTTTACTGTTTCCATTCCGCATCCGATATCCACTCCCACCATGCCGGGAACAATTTTATCTTTGATGGTCATCGTTGTGCCGATGGTGCACCCTTTTCCCGCATGGACATCTGGCATAATCCTGATTTTGCATTCAGCAAACTCAGCCAGGCAGCAAACCGCCTTAATCTGATCAGCAGCTTTTTCATCAAGCGTTTCAGCATAGCATACTGCTTTATTGTATTTTCCACTAATTATAATCATGGTTTCTAGATACCAAAATATTATAAGCTTTTTATTAGAATGGCAATGCTCTGAGAATTGCGAGTCTGCTTTCGCAAAGCTGCTTACGGTTGCATGACGCTCAAGAGGCTTGCATTTCCGAGTATCAAGCGGTTCATACGCCGCTCGAGGCTTGCAAAGCAAATGCTAGCCAGGCAGTTTCAGGCATTTTCGGCGCTGAAGCGGCTCAGTCTCTATCCACCGCTTGAAATGTCATCCATCGCCATGAGGCTTTTCCGCCTTCAGCGCGTTTATACCTCGGTTTCCTCAGATATTTGCTATTCTCCGCTTGCCAAAGGCTCTTGCCTCTGTATATCGCGGATTTTTTGGTACCATTCTCCTTTCCTTGCCTTTGTTTTTGCTCTGATTTCTGTTTTTGGATTTCCTGTTCATTTCAGATTCTGCTGGGATTTACACCTGCCACGCTTCAGTTTCTTTTCCAGTTTCATATTAGTTTCGCTTTGGCTGACTCTCTTATAGGCTCCGCCAAGCCAATCCGATTGGCTCGCCGCCTGCGAGGGTTTATTGGCTGAGCAGCATCCATGTCCCAATGAGATTGAGCATCATTTCCCATAGAAAGAGATTCGGAGACTGCATAGTTTGCGTTCACACATGCTTCGGTTCGCTTGCCTTACTGGTGAGCATATGAAAATTGCGAGGCTGATCTTGATTATACAGCACGAAAATGTACAGTCAAGCATTAAAATGTATGGCTTGGCCAATTTACCCAGCTGGCGTTTCGCTTCTGTAAAGCTTGAGCTTAACTATACTCTAAATGAGCGTTTGAATACTTCAAATAATGGAAATTAGTATTTGAAGGCATTATTGCGCAAAATGCAGACTCTATTCAGGAATGCCATGTGAGTTTTAGAATTGAGTTGTGGCCGCATCCACACCCCATTGATCTTGCCGCCTTGGGATGCGTCCATGGACATGAGCCGGCCGTGCGTTTTTTCTTTTATGACAACAGACGTTTCGAGCTTCTCCAAATAGGACAAGCGGGTGGGTTGAACTCCATAACACCTGCGGCTCCGCAACTTTGATGAAGCCCGACTTGGCCGTGCCGAGGATGAGCGAGAACGAGGTGGCATACTCGTCGTTTGACAAGCTGAGCGCGGCGTTGCGGCAGTCGATTACATTGGTTGCCGTGGTTGAAAGGTTGTCGGCAATCATGCGGGCATCGCCCTTGTTCGTCGTGATTACGATCTTGTACTTTATACTTTATACTTCAACGACTGGGTGTACGCTCCCGTAGATTTCAACGACTGGGCCCACGAGCGGAGTCCCTTTCGATCCGATACCTTTGTGATTTGAAGGTGCCCCATTTGCGGGGTATTCTCCCAAACGACATCTGTGACTTTGCCGCTCCCCAACTCAATCGTGCGCGGCATATCATCGGTGTAGTAGACGGGAGCGAGTCGCGTTTCAGCGTCCTTAGGTAAGTATGCCCGTGAACTAGACGTTGTAAATGCCTCTATTCGTCGCGCTGTCGATTTTCAGCAAACGAAAGCTTGCTTTTTGGCGGTTCGTGATTTGCAGGGCAGCCAATTTTTTCGGCGCAACGGTGACGATGCGGACAAATATATCCATTTATCCTAAGGGGACTCGGCACTGCAAGAGTCTAAGGCGAAAGTATGTTTAACTAAATCTTGGGCATGATAATTGCAATTAAATTGTGATAGTGTCCGTTAAAATTTCACATTGCTTGCGTATATAGGTTAAGTATACAATTGTAATTAAGACAGACGCAAGAAATTGTTAAAAGATCATAATATGAGGGGAGGTATGCTTTTGGCTAAGCCGCCATTGAAATCCAACGCATATGAAAACCGCAGGACATTAAGCAAGGCGATTCGGGAATACCGCACAATGTACCTGTTTTTGCTGCCAGCGCTGGCATGCGTCGCCGTTTTCGCGTACGTGCCCATGACGGGCATCATAATGGCGTTTCAGGACTACAGCATCATCAAAGGCATTTCAGGAAGCGATTTTGTGGGAATCAAGCACTTCATCAAGTTCTTCACTGATCCTGCATTTTACGCGGCCTTGAAAAACACGGTAGGTATATCTTTGCTGTCACTGCTTTTCGGATTTCCCATTCCCATCATGTTCGCCATCATGATCTTCTCAATGAGGGACAGCTTGTTCAAGAGGATCACGCAGACAATCAGCTATCTGCCCCACTTTGTAAGTTGGGTCGTCGTGGCGAGCATTGTTTACAAAATACTTGATCCAAACACAGGCGTTGTGAATGTCATCTCTAAGGCGATGGGCGGAGAGGCAGTCAACTTCATGCGGGATCCAGCGTATTTCTGGGGGTTGTTGATAGGCTCTTCCATATGGAAGGAGCTAGGCTGGAACAGCATTCTTTACTTGGCTGCATTGTCAGCTGTGCCGCCAGAGCAGTACGAGTCTGCCGTTGTTGACGGCGCGGGAGGATTCCAGAAGCTTATTTTCATAACCTTGCCCGGCATTGCGCCAACTATAGGCCTCATGCTCATATTCACCATAGGCAGCCTCTTCAACGTAAATTTTGACGCTGTTTACAACCTTAGAAACCCATTGCTTTCGGCGACAGCAAATACAATTGACTATTATGTTTATCAAGAGGGAGTCCTGAATGACAAGATATCCTTCGCCACAGCGATAGGTTTGGCGCAAAGCGCAGTGGCTTTGGCGCTTGTTACGGGCTCAAACGCCTTAAGCCGCAAAATCCGGGGATATGGTGCGTTTTAGAGGAGGCCTAGCATGCAGAAGACTGAAACGCTGAAAAGCAAAAAGAAATCTGAGATGATTACGCAGTTCATCCTGGGCCTGATTATGATTGTGTTTGCGGCTTTAGTCATGTACCCGTTCCTGTACTGCGTTGCGTACTCGCTGAGCGACAGCGTCGCTGTCTCGACTAGGAATGTCACTTTGCTTCCGATTGGGTTGACATTTGAGAATTATGTGAATGTTTTCAAGAAAAACAACATCTTAAGGCCATTTATGGTGAGCGTCGGCAGAACTTGCGGAGGCGTCGCATGGACGCTCTTCGTGACAGGCCTTGCCTCATATGCCATATCAAAACGCAGGATGCCGTTCAACAGGCTGATAACATTCCTCCTCATCATCCCGATGTACGTGTCAGGAGGCCTTATACCAACGTATGTTCTGATGTTCAAAATCCACCTGTACAACAACTTCCTAATATACATACTTCCCAAAGGGTTCTTTGCGTTCAACATGCTCTTGATGAGAACATACTTCGACACATTGCCGCCAGAGCTGGAAGAGTCGGCCAGGCTTGACGGGGCGAGCGATCTTGTGATTTTCGCAAGGATAGTCTTGCCCATCTCGATGCCGATTGTCGCGGTGATAGCGAATTTATACAAAATGATGATAATTTTTCGCTTCTCCGCAATCGCCTGCTTGAAGGCGGGGATGAAAGCGACGCCCGGCAAAAGCAGGAGTGCGAGCTCAAAGCTTTCGACAAGCTGGCGGACAAGCTGCATAAATCTTTTCCCGGAGAGGTTTTCGCCACCGCGATGGACAGCCCTGCGCCTGCGAGCCCGCCATGGATAAATGCATCGACTACGGCTGGTTTTTTATAATCAGATTCAAAGACGGCTCCGCGCCTGCTGTCGCGCAAAAAATCGCCGAAGACAGGGACAAACCTGAAAAGCGCGGCGTGGAATTTACAGAAAAGGACAAAAATGGCG
>JAISZB010000272.1 GCA_031269465.1 Clostridiales bacterium
TCCAAGGTTTTGTATGCTTATAGCACCGTCCCTTCCCCTAAGGAATGTTCAGCCATAAGCCGTAGAATCCGGAGCTGGAGCAAACGCTCCGGAGTACCTATATATATTCTTGGACAGCGTAGCTTCTCGATGGAAGCTTAGGCTAGTCAATCAGGGCTATTGCTAAGCCCCTAGATTTAGCTATGGGGTGATTGACGGAGTTTAGCGCAGAGAATAAAGCCGCGAGAAGAAGCGCGAGCGGATTTCTGCTTAGAATGTAAGCCAAAATAAGAAAAAATACCGCAGGGAAAATATATCTTTCATGCATGCGGCAACAGATCATAAACGCCATAACGGCGGTTCCTATGTATCCCCATTCTCTGTAGGATAGAATCCAAGGGCGGCCAGCATCGCTTGTCAAGTTCATTCCCAAAAGCCACCACAGATTGTAGGCATTGAGGCTTACGAACTTATACTCTCCCATTGTCTTCGCATATACGCCCGCAATCCACACAGGATTAATCGTATGCGCAAACGGCAGGATTATTAGGCATATTGTGGATGCGAATGCCAGGATGCAGAAAAATAGCCTCCCAGTCCACCGAAGCGGGGCTATTCGCAGCTTCTTCGCGAAAATGAAGCTGAAGGCGGCTGCAAGAAACACTGATTGAGGCTTGATTGCAACCGCTACCGCGTATACAGCGGCAGCCGCTTCATATTTTTCTTCCTCTGCAAGCCATAGGCTAATGACAAGAAATAACGCAAGAAGAGAATCCATCTGCCCCCATATAGCTGAGTTGTATATGCTCATAGGATTAAAAAGGGCTACGGAAGCGGCTGCAAGAGCCGTTTTCTCATCAACGCGCTTCTTGGCGCCTAAGTATATGAAAATGCCTAGCGCGATATCAGAGGCAATTCCAGGAATTTTCAGCAGCAGATGCATGCCGGCGCCGAATGTCTCATGGATAATGCCAATCCCCCATAAAACATACAAATATCCAGGCAGATAGTCGCAGTAATATCCTTCTTGGTAGAAGCCGGAAGGCCCAACTTCATAAAGCCTTCTGCTCCACTCTGCAAAAAGCTTCAAGTCATTTATATGCCCAGGAGCTTCGATAAATAGCAGGCGGATAAAAAGAGCGGTTATTGCAAGAGCCGCTATATTATAAGCAGGCTTTTTGCTTTTCTGAGATGCAGAGCAGTATACCGCATATGAAGAATATAATGCGTATATCAATAGTGCAGCTTCAAACATGATTTGCTCCCTAAGAATAACACGTAAATTCTGTTTTGTAAAAAGTCGGCTGGAAGCTTTCTCTAGAAATAATACATTTCGCTTTAGCTATACTGCTTTTCATATAAAATTACCTTTTTTGAAGCTTGATATACAGAGAGTGCTAAAAGCCGATTTCGGCATTTCGCACCATTCAATGGATAATCAACAAAAAAAGGAACATTTGATGAAAAGCCGTATAGGATTCTCTTTGCGGGCAAACAATGCTGTAGACGATGAGGCGTACCTTTTTTGGCCTTTTGAAGTGATCATGAATTGACATCCATACCATTGTAGCCTTCATCCAACAGAAAATCAAGAGGTAGAGGCATTAACCCATTTTACAGGCAATTGCGCCTACGCTAGCTTGACTGTCCATTTTTCTGTACTGTCAAACTATACTGATTTTTAAAGAAGATTACTTATTTTATAGTTCGGGATAATCAAGCTCCAAAAAAGGAACATTTTAATGAAAATCTGTATAACATAGGCTACTATAGGAAAATCAATAATATATATGAGAGCGCATTAAAATGCGCAAGGAGCCAAAGGCTCTTTGCGCATTTTAATTGACGAAATGTTTTCATTCCCGCTTTAAGAAGCATTTTGTTACTTTAAGATTATTGCGTTTGGAATGAATGCTTGATCTCCTTTTTCATCTGAACCGTATCTGGCTATCAGATCTTGCGTTTCCTGGCTGGTCATCCAATCAACGAAATCCTGACCGCCCTCGGCATTTATTTTCTCATTCAGTGTTGGATTTACTGCAATTACTGAGTAGTAATTCATAAGTTCAGGGGCTTTTTCGCAAATGACCTCTAAGTTTGGATCCGGGTTCTTAGTCCAGGTGGCGCGATCAACAAGCGTAAAAGCCTGCTTTTCGCTAGCCGCTTTAAGAGTTCCTGCCATATCCAAGCTTGTAGTTTCATAATTTTCCAGCGTTTCAGTTTCAATTCCTAATGCTTTCCAGATAGCCTTTTCTTTCTTATGCGTTTCAGAGTCGTCGCCCCTAGATATAAAAGGCAGTTTATCTATTACTAGCTGCTGCAAAGTCCCTATCGCGTCGTCGTTGTACGAAAAACCCACCTTGGGACCAACTATAAGAAAATCGTTATACATGACGTCAAGCCTCTTAACTCCAAATCCTTCTTCAATAAATTTAAGCTCGTCTTCCTTGGAATTTACAAGCAGCACATCAACTTCTCCATCTCGGCCTTTCTGAAGGGCTTCTTCAGCATCCAAGCTCAGAAAGCCGACAATCCACCCGGACTCCCTGGTAAATCTGTTGAGAAGCCTGTCAAGAATGCCCGATTCTTTAGTAAGAGTTGTTGAAAGCATTATGCTTCCTCTTTCGTCTACTGCAGGCGGCATCGTTTCTTCAGGTTCTTGGGATTGCGCCGCCTGTTCCTCAGACGTTTCCGCAGGCGGCGTCGTTGCAGCGGCTCCTTCGTCAGCTTTGCCTGAACATCCTGAAATTTGGAATGTTAGCATTATAAACGCTGCAAGCAGCAAAAGCTTCTTCATAAACATCTTTCTCCTTCAATTTTTCTTTTAAGCCAATTTCCCGCAAGCAATGCTATGAGAGGAGTACACCGCAAGCGCGTCCTTGGTTCGGCGCATATTTCCGCTTATAGGTTAACGCATTGCAATAAGAATGTCAAATAAAAAGATTTAAATTTCAAGGAATTTCATTATTTTTTTGCAATTTAAAATAAACCAATTCAAAAAAAAGCTTTATGGATCTCATTGTATTCTTGGCATATTATATAGTTAAAATGCGTAGATTGACGGATTTTCACAAAGGTAATGCATGGCGATTGCAACCTGGAGCCTAAAATGAAGCTAGAGAGGAGGGGATGAATCGCGATTGGAATGGATGCTCCGATATCAAGCATTAATGCGAATGCAGGCTGTATGCAACGGCTCCAGCGGCTTGGCACCGAAGAGTCAAGCTCCTCCGAGGGCAGCGGCGACGAAGCGTCTTAAGCGCCGACGCTCGCGTGTATGGTTCCCTAGAAGTCGAAATCCGGTCATTAGAGCCATAAAGCATGCCGATTGGAAATCACGAATTAACTTAAAAATATTTGCTGAAGAATCGCTTGCGGCTATGATAACGGCATCACCATATTTAAGGCGATTTATTTCAATTTTTTCTTTATTGCAACAATAAAAGCTTTCCTATAGCCAAAACAATTAGGTTTGTCAGTTTTTTGGATAGAGAAATTTTCAAGCTAAACAGAGAGGACAAGCCATTTCATTCTTTTGCAGCTTGCAGTTCTTCAATAATTGTGCAATAATGGTAAATGAGATTTCCGCGATTTAAAACGCTTCACATACCGGCATAAATTAAGGCGCCATTATTTGTCGAACTCTGCATCCTGCCTATTTGCAGTCAATTGCACCCATTACCTAAAGCGTAAAAGAGCTTACGCGCATTTTCCTCTGCGAGCATCAATCATAAGGAAAGGAATTGTGTAGATTATGTATCGATTCATTCTAGCGCTGGCAGTCTCAAGCGCGGTTCTTTTACAACCGGCATCAGCTCAAGATTATCAGGAAGCAACGTGGATGGAAAACAATCCTAGCATTGCGATTTATGAATCCGACATTCAAGAAAACGGCTCCTTTGCTATAGAAATGCTTTCAGGCGCAAATTGGGTCAAAACCGACTATGTAAAGTCTGGCGATCCTATAAGGCTTTTAATGGTTAACGGGGGATTTGTGCCAAAGGCTGAAATCATCATTGAAAACAGCAGGACTCTTGTGCCTGTAAGAATCATCTCGGAGATTTTGGGCGCAAAGGTTGAATGGGATGGAAATGCCAGAACCGTTGAAATCTCAGACAGAGGCGTACTAATCAACCTGAAGATCGGAAGCGCGGACGCAAGCGCGGGCGGCAAGGCATACACGCTTGATGCGCCTGCAAAGATCTTCTCAGACAGGACTTATGTTCCTATAAGGTTTATAGCTGAAGCTCTTGGCGCTGAAGTAGGATATATAGACAATCTCAGCGACGCTCCAGGCTACCATGGCCGATACCCCCAGGGCAAGCCTCCATTCACGATTGCGACTGTAGAGAGGAGCAATTCAAAGCCTCAATACACCGCTGAGGACGGATTGTCTTCCGTCAAGGAAGCATCCGCGAAAACTTATCAGCAAGTGGTTGATTATCTTGAAGAAACCAGCCGCGCCTTCGATGATATAGATAAAGACTATGATTCTCAGAGTATTATCTACACAGGAAAAAATCTAGGGCGATACTATATATACCAGCTGGAAGGATTTGAAGAATTCCAGATCTACTTCAACACGTTTACAGGAGCGATTTACAGCCAGAAGGCAGCATTGCCGTTTTTCTATATTGATGAAGGCTTCATCAATATAGGATGGCTCTACCAGTGATGCCATACAGCACTATCAAATGCCTTCGGCACTTTCGGTCCTTGCGGCATTAGGTGAAGGCATATATTTGCTTATAAGGCCGTGTTTGATTGCATCGGCCCTTTTAAGCTTGTCATTATGGAGGCATAAAGTTTGAAAAAGTCATTTATAATAGTTTTAACCGTTTTTACGTCATTTATTTTTAGCGCCTGCGCCTTTGGAGCAACCCCGGCCGTCAAGTCCGCCGTAGCTCCCTATGAAGGAAAAGGCTACATAGAATACGCAAGCGGCGCTAAAGAGCCAATAGACAGCGGCTTCAAGGCGTTATTCATAAATGGAAGCCTGGTCGAGGCAGCGAATATTTTAACAGAGAACAGCCGGACGCTGGCGCCATTGAGGCTGATAAGCGAAGCACTGGGAGCTTCGGTGACCTGGGATGAAGGAACCCAAACCGTTAGCGTCCGAAATTCAGGCACTGCCGTCACCTTGGCTATAGGGAGCTTAAGCGCTGAGGTAAACGGCAATCCAGTCACTCTGGATGCCGCTCCAAAGATCATCGGAGACCGAACATATCTACCGTTGCGCTTTATATCCGAAAGCCTCAATTCAACTGTCGACTATTACGATCCCAGCATTCACGGCAGGGACAAATGCATCATATACGGCATTCCCTCAGTCTTCATCGACAGCAGGGACAGCGCAGGCGCCAAAACAATAAGCGAAGCTGGAGACGACCTTAAAGTAAAATGCCTTGCCGCATTGGAAGCTTTCAAAGGATCCTTGCCTGATTCGCAGCGCAACGCCATTTCAAGCGAAATCAAAACCGGCATAGACGCAGCCTCCTATATCTCTGAAATATCGAGCTACTATAAGTTCAAAGTCGGCTTATACGAAGCCCTCTACGACAAATATACCGGCGAGTCAAGCTTTGCGATTGAAAATAGAAACATCTCATTCAAAAAGATTGATGCAGGCGATCCTGATTTGTACAGCAATCTATACGCGTCTAACGGGACAAACGACATCCTTGCGGAGGCTGAAACCTTTAGGCTGAGATTGGCTGTGGGCAAAACAACGAAAAATGAAGTAGATTCCATGTCAAGAGTAGAGCCTGTAAACGTGCTCGATCCCATGACCCTGAAAAGATCTGTTTACCGGTATGACGTTATAAAAGCTCCCGATTATCGATACGAAGATTTATACGACTCTCTAGATCTCGACGGGATGGCGGAAGGCAGAGTAGAATTAGCGCTGTTTGCCAAATATGACGGCGATGGCTTGCTCTCGAGCTACAACATATGCTATATTGTAGAATCCGGAGACATTTACGAGTACAGGAGCGAAAGAAGCTCTGCAGTCCTATTAATGGCGCATGCTCCGTCTTAAAAGATCAAAACGCGGCAAAAAGAGGCCGGCTTGAAAAAAGCCGTCCTCTTTTTATTGCCTGCAAAATAGCATAATCTAACCTGCGGAATTTCTGATTTGCTCTCCCTGATTTTTCGTTTAGCCGCACAGCGCCTTTAGGGACCAAAACATGAGCAGTCAGCTGTTAACGGGTATAAATTTTTCCTGAAGCAAAAAGGAAAATAAAAGCCATGAATTGTTGAACTTTTATTTTCTTTTTAAATTCCGCCAGCATCCTGTTATAGTTTAATAGAGGGCACTGTATGCATATGCTGATGCGCATGCGAAAGTTAAGATTTTCAGCTTGACATTGCATTGGATAGTTCCGATTTCGGCTGCATATCAACAACGCGGAGCGTCTCAAAGGATATTCAAGCCAAAATCTGCGCATTTGACTGCGCCTCGGCATGCCTGAGGGCGACCGAGCGCGGGGTGTCTCAGTAGGAGGTTGGGTTATGCAAGCGTCGGAAATAGAAGCTAAAGCTAAAAATCTTGTTTCTCAAATGACACTCGAAGAGAAGGCGGGGCTTTGCTCCGGATTGGATTTATGGAGGCTTAAAGGCGTGGAGCGGCTGGGGCTTCCCTCGATAATGGTTACGGACGGGCCTCACGGGCTTAGGAAGCAGACTGGAAAAACCGACAGCCTCAGCATCCAGTCAAGCGTTCCTGCCACGTGCTTTCCTGCGGCGTGCGCATCCGCATGCAGCTTTGACCGCTCCCTGTTGCGGGAGATTGGAGAAGCGCTGGGAGAAGAATGCCAACAGGAAGATGTCTCGGTCATCCTGGGACCTGGCGCGAACATAAAGCGAAGCCCGCTTTGCGGCAGGAATTTCGAGTACTTCAGCGAAGATCCTTACTTGACGGGAGAGATGGCGGCCGCTGTCATAAGCGGCGTCCAGAGCAAGGGCGTAGGCGCGTCCATGAAGCATTTCGCCGCAAACAATCAGGAAACTCTCCGCATGATCAGCAATTCCGTCGTAGACGCCAGAGCGCTCAATGAAATATATCTGGCAGGCTTCGAAGCGGCCGTCAGAAAATCCAATCCCTGGACTTTGATGTGCAGCTATAATAAAGTAAACGGCACTTACGCCAGTGAAAACAAAGAGCTTCTCACAGGCAAGCTCAGAAACGAGTGGGGCTTTAAAGGCCTCGTAATGACCGATTGAGGAGCGGCAAATGATCGGGTTATGGGCTTGGATGCGGGACTGGATCTGGAAATGCCGGGATCTAGCGGAGAAAATGACAAGAAGATTGCAGAGGCTGTAAATTCAGGCTTTCTCTCTATAGAAACACTTGATTTGGCCGCCCGTAGAGTAGTGGAACTCATCCTTAAAAGCCAAGAGGAAAAAGAGGCTGACTACAAATATAACGCAGAAGCCCACCATGCCCTCGCCCGTCGCGCGGCTGCGGAATCGGCCGTGCTTCTAAAAAATGACGGTTCGATCCTTCCTCTAAAGGGCGGCGCAAAGGTGGCGGTCATTGGTTTATTCGCGAAAACTCCCAGGTATCAAGGCTCAGGCAGCAGCAACATCACGCCTTCCAGAATTGACAGCCCGTACGAAGAACTCGTCAAGCTTGGATTTAATGCGTCCTACGCCGATGGAACGGACTTGTCTGAGGTAAAGATGCTTGCGGCTCAAAGCGACGCCGCCGTGATATTCGCCGGCCTTCCCGATGCCTATGAAAGCGAGGGATTCGACAGAAATACCCTGTCCATGCCTCAAAGCCACATTCAGATGATAGAAGCGGCCGCCTCCGCCAACCCCAATGCGATTGTCGTCCTTATAGCTAGGTCTCCGATAGCTCTTCCTTGGGCTGAAAAGGCGAAAGCGATTCTTCTTGCCTATTTGGGAGGCCAAGCTGTCGGAGGCGGCATCGCGGATCTTCTGTCGGGGAAGCTTAATCCATGCGGTAAATTGGCTGAAAGCTGGCCTCTGTCCATTGAGGACACCCCGTGCTTCGGACGCTTCGCCACCCCTGACGCGATAAGCGAAGAATACAGGGAGAGCATTTTCGTAGGATACCGCTATTACGACGCCGCAAAGAAACCTCTGGCATACCCGTTCGGATACGGCTTGTCGTATACGCGGTTCTCATATTCAGACCTTTCAGTAAACCTCAATGAAGCATCCGTCCGCGTCACAAACTATGGGAATAAAGCCGGCGCTGAAATCACTCAGCTCTACGTAAAAAAGGCAGAAGGCAGCAAAGAAATATTCCGCCCGGAGAAAGAGCTAAAGGGCTTTGAAAAAGCTTTTTTGCAGTCCGGAGAAAGCAAAACTCTGAAATTTCCCCTCGACTCGAGAAGCTTTGCCTTTTACAGCCAAGCCTCCGGCAACTGGGCGGTGGAAGGCGGGCGCTACGAGATCTTAATAGGATCTTCAAGCCGAGACATCAAGCTGTCCGCAGAGGTAGAGGCTCCCGCAGCGGGAGACGCCATACTGCCCAAGCTAAACCCGGAAAGCGTCTATTTCAACATTCCTGAGGGTTCGTTCGAGGTCTCAGACAGGGATTTCGAGGAAATATTGGGAGATAAAATCCCTCCACGCCACCGAAGCGCAAGAGAGCCGTACACCGTAAACAGCACCATCGGAGACATAAAAGACAATTTCATAGGCAGGATAATTGGAAGCGCCGTCAAAAAGCAAATAGGAAAGATGCTTTCAGAAAACGCTGACGACGGGGGCAAAGAAAGCATAAATCTGATGTTCGGAGCGATGATTGCGGGAATGCCTCTTAGGAGCATCTCCATGATGAGCGGAGGGGCGCTGCCCCGTAAAAGGCTCGAAGGCATCGTGGATTTAATGAATCATAAATTCTTAAAGGGCTTGGGCAAACTTTTGGCCAAATGATCTGCAAGCGAATAACTCATGCTGATTATACACTGATTTGCAGACATGTTTTCCTATTTTGGAGAATGGGTATTCGCCTTCATGCTATACGGCAAACAGGCTTAAAAGCTGTTCTGAATCCCTTGCAAATTCAAAAATTTTTTGTTTTAGGCGTTTTCCCCCTTAAAGAGAAGCCCTAATTACACGCGCCGCAGGCGTCTCATTGCATGGATGCTCCAACGCTTGCGGCGCGTTTAATTGCTCGCCGAATTCAGGCTATTCTTTGGGAAAGCTGACTTTATAAGAATCAATCGCACGATTTATAATCTCAACCGCAACCTCTCTCCCCCTAACCTCGTTTACCGCCGTCTTCTTATTTTCCAGCTCTTTATAAACGCGGAAAAAATGCTCCATTTCAGAGAAAATATGTTTAGGCAACGCCCCAATTCCTCGATAGGAGTTGTATGTCGGGTCGCTAAACGGAATTGCGATTATCTTGTCATCCATTCTATCATTGTCAATCATGGATATGACCCCTATCGGGTATACTTGAACCAGCGTAAGCGGCTCAAGCGATTCGGAGCAGAGAACCAAAACATCCAGCGGGTCGCCGTCATCCGCATATGTAAGCGGAATGAAACCGTAATTAGCAGGATAGTGGGTTGACGTATGGAGTATGCGATCAAGTATAATCAGACCTGTTTCTTTGTCCAGCTCATATTTCTTCTTGCTTCCCTTTTCTATCTCAATTACAGCCAGAAAGTTTTCCGGAGAGATGCGTTCAGGCCTTATATCGTGCCATGCATTCATCACGCTTGTTATGCGGCGGATACCTCTGCCTTTTAGGCATGGAGAGGAAGCCGCATGCCCCTTTCCATCAATATTGTTTTGCGCTTCTCTAAAGTCTTGAGTTTTTTGCAGCTTATGCCTGCGGATATCTTCTCGTTGTCCAGCGTGCGAACATCAAAACTTCCGCTTGATCGCCTCCCGAAAATGAATCCTTTGCGCCTGTCTGGCATTTGAACTCTCGAACAACTGATAGCCATGCACATATACTGCTTTTCATATAAAATTACCTTTTTTGGAGCTTGATTATACAAGCTTCAATCGATAATCCAGCTCCAAAAAAGGAACATTTGATGAAAAGCGGTATATTTGGGGGATTGATTCAGCTTCCGCTTTCCGCCTTTGTTGATGGTAGCTTTGTGCAACCGGCGGTTGCGCTTCATTACAGCTTTCTGTATGTAGATTGCTTCTTGCGGCATAGATCTCGGATTGCCGCTGATGCACCTCTACCTCATGATCCTTTCCTTGCCGTTTCTGATTATCGTATTCTTTTTGATGTAGGCTAATGTCATATTCACATTCGAATAATCTTCCTTTAGCCTGTTGTAGAAGCCCACCTCATAATCCCCATGAACGCCGCATCTCTTTAAGATTGCCCTCTCTTCAGATTTAGTTTCAGCTTGCCAGCATGACGCCATGAAAGCGGCATCCCGATAGTCAGCGCACATCTCCCTATTTCTAGGGCTGGCGACCCTTCGCCAATGCTGTTCCAAGGTTTTATACGCCTGCAGCGCCGTCCCTTCCCCTCAGGACTGTTCAGCCGCAGGCCGCAGAGTCCTGAGCTGGAGCAAACGCCCCGGAGCGCCTATAGGATATTCTTGGACAGCGCAGCCGCTTAAGACTTAGGCTAGTCAATCAAGGCTTATTGCCAAGCCCCTAGCTTTAGCTATGGGGTGATTGACTAAAAGCCTCCTAAAAGATGTTTTCATGCCGAACTCGCAGTCACTGCGCCTATACTGATTGCCTATGGAAGATTCTATCCTGGGGGCTAGACTGTACAGCGTGCGATAAATGCCGATATCGGCATTTCGAGCCTTGGAGGCAGGCAGTGGAGCTAAACAGGCGCAGTTGACTGCATATCAATCAACACGCCTTCTACTTTTTCAAACTGAAATTACTTTATCATTTTACGAACAAAACTGATCTGGCAAGTTCCGGCGCCATGTGCGATGGTCTGCTTAAGTTCCAATTCGCAGCCATAGCTGGCAGCGATGCCTCCGTCGCCGCACATGGCAAAATCGCAAAGCTCAGCTATCTCTTCATCCGAGCAACCTTGCTTCTGCCAGGCATTTACAAGCGGACAGTAATGAAAATCAATATCCAGCTGATCCTTCGTGCTTTTCTTGATTTCCATATCGAAAACCATCTGAGCCATTCTTGTAAACAGCGTCTTGTGGAGGCCGCGAAGGCTTTTGGATCCGCCTTTTTCAACCAAGAGGCCGCCCTGGTAGATCCCGCAGCGCCTTATTGCGCTCGGCGCGAAATCCTCTGGATTGTAGCCCTTCTTGCGAGCTTCATCGCAAAGCAGATACAGCCACAGCGCGCGGTGTTCAAGCAGCTCGCGTATCGCGCGTATGAATGGATTTTTCGATTTAGGCTCGTTTACTATATTGCTCATGTCAGCTGCACCTCTTAGATATGCCTTGTCAGCTTCAAAATGACTCAGTTCAACTCAATTTGCATTTTGCTTGCCCGCACGACGGTTTTTTAAAATGAACGCGACGCGAAAGCTTTTAGTGATGTTGCATATGCCGATATCCGTCAAATGAACCTATGCCGATTTGCAGCCAAATGTTTTTGTAATTTTCAACTTGAATCAGCATATTGCAGCCTAATGAATCGGCTTGAAATCCATCTGCAAAATCGATGCCGTCGTCACGCTCGCATCGTGTTCTATTTTGCGATCCAAATATGAATATGGACGTTTCCGCACTTTAGTGTATATCGATAATTATCCACAATTTGAAATGCTTGTCAATATCTTTGATGAAAATCATTCCTGCAAACGCCTATTTAACCTAAAGTCCATTCAATGCGCCCCATTGGCTTCATATCGGAGCAAAGAGCCAAAAGCAATCCGCCAGGCATTTAGGGATCTGATTTCTCCCTTTAAAGCTCTACTGACGCTCATCGAAAAAATGAATCGCAGATTCGCCTAATCATAGGCATGGCAGAAAAGGTCGGAATTCGCCGCTCGCGCTGCGTAATCCGTAGCGCCTATGAAGTGGACAGTCATCCTCCAAAACAAGAACATTTGACTGAAAGCTAGTCTTCCGCTCGCCATAGATTCATGCATCGCTGATAAATACATTCAAATCATTGATTCGTGCATTTTAAGCGTTGATCTTTGCATTCAGAGCTACGTGCCCGCCTCCATTTCCAGTTGAGCACCTGCAGCCGCAAGGGGGGCCTCCTGAATCGGCCTCTTCGCGGCGCAGGCGGATGGGAGAGCGTGAAAGCTTAAATTTCAGCATTTCGTCGCACTCTTTCGGCGCGCACTTGAACGCTTGGATCGCCTCTGAGCGCCGGAGGGCGGCTGCGCAATGAAGCGCGCCATTTGAACCGGGCGCTGGCGCGCCTTCATGGCTTTAGGATTCTTGCCGGATCTGTGCGCGGCATGCAACTGCAGCTTCTGGCTCTGAAGCCTTCGCTCCCAGCCGGCCGCCCCTTCCTTCCAAGGGCGGCGATCCCGACCGCCATGCGCTTGGACGGCATTTTAACGCCGACCGCGCATGTAAATGCGAAGTTGCCTGGCTTCTTCATGCATGCCCCAGGCATTGCATGGCCGCTGCGCATAATTTCAGGCCTGCAGGCGCATTCGCATCTTGCGGGGGATTGTCCGCCCTCCTTTTCCCTTTGGAAGGCGGCTTGCCTTTCGCCTTCCCCGCACCCTCCCTTGGCTCCGCAGATCTCCTTCGCCATCGAGGGGCCTTCCCGCTCTGCGGCCCAGCTGTGCAGCTGCGGCCGCGCTTTTCAATGAAGCCCGCCGCAGACTGATCGGCATGCCAGGTCGTCGGGGCCGAGGCCTGAGGCGGCCCGGCTCGCAGGCCCGCCTGCCTCCGGACGCCTCCGCCACCTTTCCGGGTTCGGCGATGCTGCGACGGCCTCGCTTTCCTTCGCAAGCTTCCGCTGCGCGCCTCTCTCTTTGGCCTTCAGCCTTTTTTCGCCAACTTTCACTTTTTTATTCGGCTCCCTCTTCTCCTCCGCGCTTTGCTTCGTCGGCACGGCTTCCTCCTTTGCGCGGCGATTTCTGGCTCGGAAACTTTCTGAAGCGGCGATTTCGGCCTCTTTTTTCCCCGCCCTTTCCGGGCCTCCTAACTGCCAGTTTGGCTTCCAGCACTAGTCTGCAATGAAGACTGAGCGCGAATTCCCTTCGCCGTCGCGGCGCGCCATGACGGGCGTTCCTTTGCCGTGCAGAGCTTTACGCTCTTGGCCTCCGCGCGGCGCATTTTTCACTCCTGATTCGGCGAGTCTTAGTTCAGCATTTCAATTTTTACGGTTTTCATGCAGGCCTCGCATCATGTAAAAAACATATCCGCTCCACTGCGCCGACGGCAATTCCATGATTTATTCCCTCGCAGCTTCGTCCTCTAGGATTGAAGGGCGCCTGCGAGCCTTCCGCAACTTAGGCGCTCCGTCAAAGCCCCCTCCTTTTTGGCAATGATGCGACGTTTTTACAAAACCCTCCTTTTTCAACTCGTATTTGTTTTGCCTTGGATTCGAATAGGGCGGATCTGTCAGGGGAGCGCTTCGCCTCGCTTGCCGGAGCGAGACCAAGCTGAAATTTCCTTCAGCATGGGCGCGTAGCTGAAAAGATGCCGGATGGGAAGGCCTGCGGAAGCCATATTGCTCAACGCCTGAACTGCATCTATCGCCATAGGGGTGGACTCTAGCGGGAAATGCCTGAAAGCCAAGGATTGTTTGATGCGCCGATTTGCAGCCGGACATGCCTGCCTTGGAGGCGAACCATCCGCTTTCAAGCGCAAATCAGCATGCTGAAGCAGTCCCGGCAAATAATCCGAGGATCTCTCAGCGGCGGATTTGCAATAAAACAAGCGCTCTCAACTATGAGAGCTCCAAGCATGTTCAGAATGCTCTGCCAATGGGCTTGCAAAATAAGCATGCTGATGATTGAGGTGCCAAAGGCTCTCCTCTAGAGTGAGTCAGTTCTCAGGAAAGGCATGCTTAGGGATTCTCACTGCTCCTTTTTTTGAGTCCGAAATCATTCATGAGGCTTTTAAAAAATCGTGTGTAGAGCCTATATGATTTGCAGCCGCATGCGCCGATTTTGTCGCCTGATTAACCGCTTTCAAGGCGCGATTGATGTCTGCATTTCGCGCCCCCTCTGTACAATCAAGCTCCAAAAAAGGCGGTTTTCCATGAAAATCAGCAATGAGATCAACCGCATTGATTTTGGCGGATGGCCCCGCCTTGCGCTTTAGAGCTTAATGTTTGCCGCCTGTCTTGATATGTCGGCGGACAAAGCTTTTACATAGAACTGGGTATCTACCTTATCCCATAATTCCTTCGGGAATTTCTTCTGGAGTGAAGGAGTGTATCTATTGCCATCTTCAGGTTTCCAAAATTCAACCGTTTGGTATTTGCCGGCGCCGTCTTTTCTTAAAGCAATCGCAAACGATGTGACTGTTCCAACGCCTTCCTCCAATTTGCCGCCCGTTTTATTGAATACTTGGTAATAAGCCATCACATAGGCCGTCGCGTCGCTTCCGTCCTCTTCGATTTTCAAGGTGATGTGCGATTGGAGGGGGAAGTCCCCTCCG
>JAISZB010000163.1 GCA_031269465.1 Clostridiales bacterium
TCAATATAAATACTACAAAAAAAAAAAAAAAATTATTTTTTCATTATTATAATCCATCTAGTCCAAACCCCCGTCCCCCCACCCCCCACTACATGTATAATCAAGCTCCAAAAAAGAAACATTTGATGAAAAGCGGTATACGTTCGCCTACTGACGATTGCCCTCTGGCAAGGGATAAAAAATAGGACTAAATCCTCGAAAACCTGTGAATTAAAGGTTTCAGGAATTAGACCTATTAAATCACCGTCACATCAATATAAAAAAGGAGAGCCTTCCACAAGAAAGGCTCTCCTCTTCGCATGAAGGCTTTGCGCCGATTAGCGTCAAACGCTACTGATTTGTAGATTTATTATCGATTAAAACGCCGAACAATCAAGCTCTAGAGCAGGAGGACTCATATGAAATCCGTACAAATGGAGCTGTTGCTTACTTATACAGTTCACTGGAAAGTTCCGATTTTGACGGACTATTATGCAACAAATCAATATCAACCGTTAATCTCACGGAGTTCACGAATCATCTTCTCTTTCAGATCAAAAAGTTTTTGCGAAAGGTCGACATAGCACACTTGAGGATTTACCAGCCGCTTATGCTCGTCCCAAAGAGTGTCTAGCTCCTTCTTGCAGTAGGCTTGGATTTCCATTACGCCAGGGGTTTCGTATACAAGCCTGCCGTTTACGAAGATCGGCTCCAAAAGCTGGCGAATCTTATAGGCGCCAGCCTTGAGAGTGCTCTTTTTCCAGGTTGATACTGGATCGAAAATTGTAATGTCTTCATCGGGATCTACGATCTCGCTTTCCAGAGCGATTAGATCCGCTTTGAATTTTCCGCTGTCTTTGTCATAGAATCTGTATATCTTTTTTGAGCCTGGGTTCGTGATCTTCTCTGGATTCTCAGAGAGCTTGATTTTAGGAGTCTCTATGCCGCTCTCGCCTATTTCGCTTGCGAGCTTGTATACGCCTCCAAAGGACGGGCAGTCCTCGGAGGTTATCAGGTTCGTGCCTACCCCCCAGACAGTGATGCAGGCGCCCTGGAGCTTGAGCTGGGCTATGAGGCTTTCATCCAAGTCGCTTGAAGCGGATATGACCGCATCTTTAAAGCCTGCGGCGTCAAGCATTCTTCTCGCGATCTTGGAAAGGTAGGAGAGATCTCCGCTGTCAAGGCGGATGCCGTAATTTTTGAGCGGTTCGCCTTGGCTTTTCATCTCAGTGAAGACTTTTATGGCATTGGGCACTCCCGAACGGATGGTATCATAGGTGTCGACCAAGAGGATGCATGCATTCGGGTAATATTTGGCATACTGCCTGAAAGCGGTCAATTCATCATCAAAGCTCATGACCCAGCTGTGGGCGTGGGTGCCCTTTATTGGCGCGCCGAACATCCTTCCTGCCAAGACATTGCTTGTTGCGGAGCAGCCGCCTATTACAGCGGCTCTGGCGCCGTAGATTCCGGCGTCCGGCCCCTGCGCTCTGCGCAGGCCGAACTCCAAGACGCTTTCGCCCTGCGCCGCCCAGCATACTCGGGCAGCTTTAGTCGCTATGAGGCTCTGGTGGTTTATGATAGTCAAAAGGGCGGTTTCTATGAGCTGGGCTTGAAAAAGAGGGGCTTTGACCCTGATTAGCGGCTCGTTGGGAAATACTACGGTGCCTTCTGGCACCGCGAAAATTTCCCCCGTAAACTTGAAATTTCGAAGCTCTTCAATGAACTCGCAGTCGAAGCTCCCGGTAGATTCCAGATAAGCCAGCTCTTCCTCGGGGAAATTCAAGTTTTCAATGTACTCGATCACCTGGGCTAAGCCTGCCGTGATGGCGTATCCGTTGCCCGAGGGATTCTTGCGGAAGAAGAGATCGAAGACGACCAGGCGATCCGCCATTTGAGACTTGAGGTATCCCCTCATCATCGTAAGCTCGTAAAAGTCCGTAAGAAGCGTGAGGTTGCGGCCGGTTGCCGGCATTGGACTTCCTCCTTAAAATCAGTACTTATGTTAATTTATTCACATTCCTGAGCGGGTAGAGCTGCTTAGCGTCCGCAAATAAGCTCGGCTATTTGCACGGCATTCAATGCTGCGCCTTTTCGGACGTTGTCAGCGACCACCCAGAGGTTTACGCCGCTTTCGACGCTTGCATCCCGGCGTATGCGGCCGACATAGACATCATCAGTACCGGCGGCGCTTAAAGGCATTGGATATAATCCGCTTGCAGGGTCGTTTTGAACGACTACGCCTTTGGCGCTTTTCAGAACACCCACCAGTTCGTCCATGTCGAAACCTTTATAAAACTCAGCGTTAATCGACTCGCTATGGCCCGTAAACACTGGAATTCTGACGCAGGTGGCCGTAATTTTAAGATCTGGCGCATGCATGATTTTTCGGGTTTCATTGATCATTTTTTCTTCCTCTTTAGTATATCCGTCTTCAAGAAATACGTCTATATGGGGTATGGCGTTTCCAGCCAGCTGATGCGGGAATTTTGCCGGGGCGAAGCCCTTGAGCCCGTTTTCAAGATCCCTGTGCCCGCTTGCGCCAGCTCCTGAAGCGGCTTGATATGTCGAATAAACTATGCGTTTCAAGCCGTATTTCAGGTGAAGAGGATAGAGCGCCACAACAGCTTGTATCGTTGAACAATTGGGATTTGCGATAATGCCTTTTGACAGGAAGGCGTCCTTGGCGTTTACTTCAGGCGTCACCAAAGGGACGTCGCTGTACATGCGCCAACAAGAGCTGTTGTCAATTACGGTGCAGCCTTTGGCTGCGGCAATAGGAGCGTATTTTTTGCTTGCGGCAGCTCCCGCCGAAAAAAGCGCTATGTCAATCCCTCTGTCGAAAGAACTCACATCAAGCTCTTCAACCTCCACCTCCTTGCCTTTGAAGCTGAGAACTTGCCCTGCCGAGCGAGCCGAGGCAAATAAAAAAAGTTCATCTACCGGCAGATTTCTCTGCTCAAGGATTTTTAGCATTGTGCGGCCAACCATGCCGGTTGCGCCTGCTATGGCGAATTTCATGCTTGCGCCTCCTTTCACTGCTGAGCGACGGAAAACGCGGCGGCGCTGCTGAAAAAGCGCGTATGCACGCAATTGGCCGCGTTGTCAGCGTCACGTTCATCAATCAGAACCGATATTTTTATCTCTGAAGTGGATATCATCATGATGTTTATGCCGCCGTTGTACAAAGCCTCAAAGAGCATTGAGGCGACTCCGGGATTTGTCGCCATGCCTGCGCCGACGACTGAGAGCTTTACTATTTTGTCGTCGAAGGACAGGCTGTCGAACCCGAGTGCGGTTTTGTTCGCCATGAGAACTCTGACTGCGTTTGGAAGATCTTGCTTCGTGACTGTGAAAGATATATCCTTTGTCTTGTCTCGGCCTATTGATTGCAGAATTATGTCTACAGAAATTTTTTCTTTTGAAAGAGTCTGAAAAAGCTTGAACGCAGTGCCAGGTTTGTTCATGACCCCGATGACCGAAATGCTCGCCACATTCTTATCCATTGCCAGGCCGCTTATATAAGTGTTCTCCACGTTGACTTCCTCCTTGACCAAGGTGCCCTCCGCTATGGACATGCTGGATCGCACGATCAAATTGACTTGGTATTTTTTCGCCATCTCCACTGAACGCGTTGCCAGAACTTTCGCTCCTAGAGACGCAAGCTCCAGCATCTCATCGTAGCTTATCTCATCAAGCTTCTTGGCTGAAGGAACAATCCTGGGATCGGCCGTGTAGACGCCTTCAACATCTGTATATATTTCGCACAGGTCGGCATGAAGCGCTGCGGCAAGCGCTACAGCGGAGGTATCGGAACCCCCGCGGCCAAGGGTCGTTACGTCGCCGTAGCGGTTTATACCCTGGAATCCGGCTACTATAACTATATTGTTCCTCTCAAGCTCTGAAGTGATTCTTTCCGTGTCAATGGATTTTATCCTTGCGTTTCCATGGGAGGATGAGGAGTGTATGCCCGCCTGCGGCCCTGTCAGAGACACTGCGGGATATCCCAAGCCGTGAAGCGCTATGGCCATCAAGGCTATGGACTGCTGCTCCCCTGTGGATAAGAGCATATCCAACTCTCGTGAGCTGGCCCGGGAATTCAATTCCCTAGCTTTATGCAGCAAATCATCCGTTGTATCTCCCTGCGCTGATAAAACAACGACTATTTTGTTGCCTTTCTCATGCGCGGCGCCAATTCGCCTCGCGACGTTGCCGACGCGAAGCGCGTCGGCAACCGATGATCCCCCGAATTTTTGTACAATAAGCACTCTACATCAATCCCTTCTCCTTGCGACTGCCTGCAATTCCTCCGCATAAGGCGCCAGAAGCGCTTCGTATGAAGATTTAAGAGGATAAAGCTTCTCCTATGCCGATGCGCGGTATTCGCCGCTAAAATTTTCGAGTATATACCGATTTTCATCAAATGCTCCTTTTTTAGAGCTTGACTGTCCACTGAGTGGCGCGATTGATATCTGCATTTCGCGCTCGCTGTATAATCAAGCTCCCAAAAAGGCGGTTTTCTATGAAAATCAGTATATTTACGGATAAGCTCTTATAAACCGGCGCGTTCTTTTTCGCATCGGCGGATGCTGATGAGCGGGCGCTTTCACTTGAAGCCTATACTGATTAGCATTGGAAGGTTCGCTTCATTTGACTGCAAATCACCAGTAAGGATGGGAGGAATCGCCGCGCCATCAATGGAGGGCGCCGCATCAAGCAGAGCGCTCTTGGCTATTATATCGAATTTCATTAAATGTTCCTTTTTGTTGACTGTCCATTGAGCGGTGCGATTGATATCGGCATTTCGCACTCGATGTAAAATCAAGCTCCCCAAAAGGCAGTTTCCTATGAAAATCAGTATAAGACGTTGAAAAACAACTTTGATGCGCCACAGCTGAATAGACGCTAAACACGCCAATGCAAGAAGCCCAAATGATTTTCAAAGCCCCTGTTTTTGAGGCTGCTAGGCGTGAAAGTGACTGTAAAGCTCAAAATAGACGCATTTGCAGCAAATCTGTATATTTCTATAGCGTTCTGTCTGCCATCTGATAATTTATACTTTAAGAAGCCTCAATTGAGCTTGAGCATGCCTCTATATACTCATTTACATATGAACCCCTATGACGCATCGCTTCACTGCTAATGATGAACGATAAATCAAATAAGCTTTTTTATACTGATTTTCATCAAACGTTCTTTTTTTGGAGCTTGACTGTCCATGGAGCGTTGCGGTTGATATTGGCATTTCGCACTCGCTGTATAATCAAGCTCCAAAATTTGTACATCTGAGAGCAAATCGGCAAATAAGAGCCTCTCTTAATTAAAATATACAGAAGCTCCGGTGAGATCAGGCTCCAAGAAATTAAGCTCCCAGCCATTCGGCAGTTTAGGAGAAAAATCCTTTGAAGCGGTTATAGCTATTGCCGTAGGTCCAGCGCCGCTGAGGAAAACAGCCTTGGCTCCGGCATTCATGCAGCTTTCAAATACTTCGCTCATACCGGGGATGATTTTACCCCTGTACGGCTGGTGGATCCTATCATCCGCGGCGCATTCCAGAAGATCAAACTGGCCTTGCATCAACGCCGCGACGAGAAGCGCCGCTCGGGAAGCGTTGAATACAGCGTCCTCCCTAGAGTACATCAGGGGAAGAACACGCCTGGCTTCTTCTGTGGACAGCGGGAACTCCGGAACCAAAACGGCAAAGGAGAGCCGGCTCAGATGCGGAGTTTCAAGCCTGCTGTAGGATAGTCTGCCGTCTTTCATGGCCCCCACCACAACCCCCCCCAGGAGCGCGGGAGCGGCATTGTCGGGGTGGCCTTCCATTCGGGCGGCCATCTGCAGAAGCTCTTCTTTGGAAAGATTCGCGCCTGAAAGAGCGTTTGCCGCAAGAAGGCCTGAGACTACGCAGGCTGCGGAGCTGCCGAGGCCTCTGGTCAGCGGTATTTCGTCCTCTTGCATCATATGAATGCCTGGCAGGCTTTGGCCTACTTTTTCGTAAAATCCTTTGATTGTTTTGTATATTAAGTTGGTTTCATCTTCTGGAATGGACAGCGGCTGCCTTCTCAGGATCTCTATTTCAAGATCTTTTTCCGACTCTTCCACCCAAAGGGTGTTGTAGAGCTTCAAGGCCATGCCGATGCAGTCGAATCCAGGCCCCATATTGGCAGTGGTCGCCGGAGTGATTATCTTTATCATAAGGATATTCTTCCTCTCGCCTAGGGATTATCTTTGGGTGAATATCCTCAGGGCGCTCTTTATCTCAAAGCCTGTCGTCTCAAGACAATCAAGCTTGAGCTCAAGCTCCTTCTCCTTCATAGGAGGGCTTATAAACGCCGATTGCCCAGGAATTCCCGCATCTATCCAGATGAGTTCGCTTTCAAATATCTCCTCGGTCGCTGATTTAGGATCAAGATCTTGAGAATAGGCGATCCTTACTTGCTTTGCGCTTGAAATCTCGCCCTTTGAAACAACGGGAACAACCTCTTCTGACCAGTCATGTGCTATGTGCTCGTTTGAATTCTTCAGCGCATCCACTATATCCGCGACCACCGCGCCGGCTGTGGGAAACTTCCCCGCGCCCCTTCCGTAGAAGAGAATGTTGTCTGAGATATTTCCGGTAATCATCACAGAATTGTAAACATCATCAACCGTTGAAAGCAGAGAGCCCTTAGCGACTACCATCGGGCCTATGGCTGCTTCGACGCTGCCGTTGCGAATCTCACCGATGGCCATGAGCTTGATGCATCCTCCGCCTGCGGCGGCGAATTTCAAGTCGTCCTTGTCTATCTTCCTGATGCCGTCGGTCGGTATGTCTAAAAAGTCAACGTGCTTGCCGATGGAAAGGGATAAAAGGATGGCGAGTTTACGGCCGGCATCCCATCCGTCGACATCAGCGGAAGGATCGTTTTCTGCGTAGCCCTTTTCTCTGGCGTGCGCAAGCGCCTCGTCGAAGCTCATTCCAAGCGCCTCCATCTGCGTAAGAATGAAGTTTGTGGTGCCGTTTAAAATGCCTGAAATTGATTGCACCTCCTCTGAGGCCAGCAGCTGGTTCAGGGGCCGTATGATTGGTATCGCTCCTCCCACGCTTGCCTCGAAGAGATAGCTTACATGCCTGCTCTTCGAAACTTTAAGAAGAGAGGCGCCGTGCTTGGCGACAAGGGCTTTGTTGCTTGTAACGGCATGTTTGCCCGCTTCCAAGGCTCTTCTGGTATATTCATAGGCTGGGCTGAGTCCGCCCATTGTCTCGACAACGACATTGATGCCTGGATCATTAAGTATCTCATCGATATTTTTGGTTAGATGCGGCTCGACCGGATTTCCCGGGAAATCTTTAAGATCCAGTACTCTTTTAACATCCAAAGACTGACCTGTCTTTTTCTTCAGAATCGCCTGGTTTGCCTGAAGGGCTTCAAACACGCCCGAGCCAACTACGCCGTAGCCTAATATCGCAATTCCAGCCATTGTAATCCCTCCTGCTGATATATTGGAACGACGGAAATAGCCAAAGCCATTCCACCGATCTTTATGCATTTACGCGCATTCTGCTCTGAAAAGCTTGATTATGGGTTTAAGCCATATGGATTTTCAATGGAAACTGCCTTTTTTAGCTTGATTATACAGCTAGTGCGAAATGCCGATACCAATCGTACCCTCCAATGGAAAGTCAACAAAAAAAGGAACATTTGATGAAAATCGGTATATGCTGATTTAAATGTGAAAGCTCCGATTTTAGCGTGGCTGTACAGGGGTTCCAATGGAGGATCAAGCTCCAAAATCGGCGCATTTGAGTGCTATTGGCATAAAAAGATACTGGAGCGCATTTTAAGTTCAGACTGCCTAAAATCGCCGCGTTGAGAGCGAATCAGTATAATCAGGGCCGGACGCGCGCATTCTATGCTGATGTGAGTTCCAAGATAGGCATGCTGATTTGAAGAAGATATTTTCCGCAAAGGCGCGTTTGGATGCAAGCCGGCATACTGATTCTCATCAAATGTTCCTTTTTAGCTTTATTATCCATTTTGAGCATTGTGAAATGCAGATATACCCCTTTTCATCAAATGTTCCTTTTTTGGAGGTTGATTATCCATTGATAGGTGCGAATGCATTTCGCAGTCGCTGTATAATCAAGCTCCAAAAAAGGAACATTTGATGAAAATCAGCATATTTAAGGTTGCGCGCTTATTCGCGACTAGGGCTAAAGGCGTTGCACCCAGCCGTTGCAATGCAAGAAAATCCTAGCTTAAGGCTTCCCTTTATTGAACTCTAAATGCCGGCATATTACTCCCTTGCCAACACCTTGAGATTTTGCACTCCGGAAATCCCGCCCAGCATATCCATGATGCTGGAAACATCTGAAGTCCGGGTATCAACTGTGATTGTAAGATTCGCTATGCGGTTTAGAGGTATCGTTTGATTAATGGTAAGAATGTTTGCTCCATTTACTGCTATGACATTTAAAACATGGGATAGAACTCCGGGCGTATCTTCCAAATCCATAGCGACTGTTATGCTTCTTCCGCGAGTATTCTCAAAGAAGTCAAAGATGGAGTCCTTGTACTTGTAAAATGCGCTTCGACTGATGCCAACCTCTGAAGCTGCTTCCTGTACGGTTTTGCACCTGCCTGCCTCCATCAGCCGCTTGGCTTCAAGGACTTTAAGAAATATCTCGGGAAGGGCCCCGGTTTCCACGATGACCAGTTTTTTTTCATTCATATACATTGTACTCCAATCATGTACACTTGTGCATCACTCATGGGAATATACCACATAATTTGAGTTTTTGCAATAGCGCGCAATGATTTTTTGCTAAGGCTGGATGAGGATAGCAGCTCTAATGATTATATGCAAAAAAAGGCAAGGAGATTAGCGCTTTTTGCGCTAATCCCCTTGCCTTTTCCGCTTCCTCATTATAAACTGGCGCGCGCAGGCTGGCTCCGATTTTTGACGCTGCATTATACACCGAGTGTAAAATGCCGATATCGGCATATCGCATCTAAGTGGATAATCCAGCCTTAAATCGCCGCATTTGACTGCGTGCCTGCACAATGCCCTGTTTGCGCGTTTAGCCGCGTGTGGACAAAATTGTCTTTGGATCTATAGAAGCGTCATCCTTTGTAACTTTGAAAATCAGATGATTTCCCAATAAAACTCCGTAAATTGTCGGGCTTGAAACTCCGCCTATGACTTGGCCGCTTTTGACCACGTCGCCTTCTTTTACTAACACACTGTCCATTAGCTGACCGTATGTAGTAGTCCAGCCGTTGCCATTGTCAATTACTACAATATTGCCGTTTTTGCGATCGCTCTCAACCTTTGTTACAACGCCTGAGAATGAAGCCTTTACAGGGGTTCCCGGTTTCGCCGCTATGCGGATGTCGTCGTTTGTCCTGTATTGATCCAGCGTTTTGTCATAGAGTACATGATCTACGCTGTAATCCATGACAATTTCGCCAAGCACCGGCCAATCCATGGTTTCGCCGTCTTTGAACGCCTCAAATGCGGGCGCCGCCAAATCGTCGGCGTTTTCTGTAGATTTTTCTGGCTGTACGGTCGCGCTGGGCTCAGGGGAAGTTTCAGGCTTTGCTGTTGCGGCAGGCGTTACGGTTTTGTTTCCAAATGCCACGGCATTGTCTCCGACACTGCTTCCAGCTGCCTGCTTCTGCTCGTTCAGCAAGCGTTCAGCTTGAGCTTTTTGGGCGTCATCCTTGGCTTTTTGCTCAGCAGCCTTTGCAGCCGCCTGGTCTGCGGGAGTTTGGTAGCTTGAGCCAGTTTGATCATCCACTTTAGTTCTGCCAGCATTCGCTTCGGCTGCCGCAATCTGCTGATCAATCGCCTTCTGCTGTTCTTTGGCTTGGCTGATGGATCTTAAATTGTTGAAAGATATAACGCCGCCTAATACCAAAACTACGGCTACGCAGGAGTACAGGGCTACGAAAAACCCTTTTTTCTTAAAAATACTATCTTCCGGCAATTTCTTTTTCAATCACAATCACCTCCAGCGTTATTATTGCCATGCAAGTTTTTGTTTATGCATTAAAAACCCATAAATGGAAAAAAAATTAATTATCTTCGACCCTTTCAATGCGGGCTCCTAGAGAATTAAGCTTCTCGTCAAGATTGCAATAACCCCTGTCAATATGGTAGATGTCGCTTATTTCAGTAGCTCCTTGGGCAGTCAAGGCTGCAAGCATCAACGCAGCTCCCGCCCTTAGATCAGTAGCTTTGACCTGGGCGCCTGTAAGCATTTTCACGCCTTCAATGACTGCGCTGCGGCTTTCGATTTTTATGTCCGCGCCCATTCTCTTAAGCTCTCCGACATGCATGAATCTGTTTTCGAAGACTGTTTCAGTCACGATGCTCGTGCCTTCTGCAAGAGTCAGAAGAGCCATGAACTGGGCCTGCATATCTGTTGGAAATCCAGGATAAGGGAGTGTTTTTATATCAGATGATTTTAGCTTTTTTCCTTCTCCGGCGTCTACGCGGATTCCCTTGTCTGTTTCGAAGACGGAGACATTCGCTTCCTTGAGCTTGGCTATAACCGGCTTAAGATGATCTGCAAGCATGTTGGTGATTGTGATGTCGCCATTTGTTATTGCCGCTGCCACCATGAAAGTGCCTGCCTCTATGCGATCGGGTATTATAGTGTGATCGGTCTCCTTGAGCTCTTTGACTCCGTTTATCTTTATTGTATCAGTGCCGGCTCCTTTAACCTCTGCTCCGGCTGAGTTCAGGAAATTGGAGAGATCCACAATCTCCGGCTCTACGGCGCAGTTTTCGAGGATTGTCTGGCCTTGCGCCATGACGGCTGCCATCATGATGTTTTCCGTGGCGCCTACGCTTGGAAAATCTAAGTAGATCTTCGCTCCTTTAAGCCTTTTAGCTTTGGCGCTTACAAAGCCGTGCTCAAAAAGTATATGGGCGCCAAGGGCGCTAAAGCCCTTAAGATGCAGATCCACCGGCCTTGTGCCTATGGCGCATCCTCCGGGAAGAGGGACTTTGACTTCTCCAAGCCTTGCCAAAAGAGGGCCCATTACAAGAAATGAAGCCCGCATTTTGCTCACCAGCTCGTAGGCGGCTTCAGAATGAAGCTTTCCCGAGGCGCTGATGGAGATGACATCCCTGCCTTTGTCCCAATTCACTTTCACACCAAGGCTTTCCAGCAGTTTTTCCATGGTGAGGACGTCGCTCAAGCTTGGAACGTCTCTTATCGTGGAAGCGCCGTCGGTAAGAATCGCCGCCGCCAGAACAGGAAGCACCGCATTTTTGGATCCGCAAGTCTTTACAAGGCCTTTCAGGGGCGGACATTTCTTGATTACAAATTTAGCCAATAGCCATCCCTCCTTATGCTTCAAATTTTTCAGATCATTTCTTTAAGGCGGACGCCGTAGGGCTTAGAGCTCTTTGGCGCCATATTTTAGTCGTGCGTCAGAGCCTTTCGGATTCATGCTGCATCAAATTGCGTCAACTTGAATAAAGCCTGGATAAGGCTTATAATCCTGTTATGAGCGGTTTTTATTCTAAACGCGCTTGAAATTAATTATAAAGCATTTATAGTATTTCCTTAGAGCCTGGTTTTTAAAATGGAAGGGAATGCAAAATTAGGTATATATATAGACAATATTCTGCATTTATAGCTATAATGTGAGTGAAAATATATATTAGCCTTATAATTTAAATGCAAAAGGTTGAGTTATGCACCAGCTTATGTTATAGTTTTGTTTTATACGGTGAGAAAAATACGAGAAGGATGGTGATGGGGCATCCCATCCTTGACAACAGGAGTGAGATGCATGTCAAAGCCGGTGCTTGCGATAGTCGGAAGGCCGAATGTCGGCAAGTCGACTCTTTTCAATAAGATAGTAGGGCGGCGCATATCAATTGTAGAGGATACGCCGGGAGTTACAAGGGATCGCATATATGCCGACGCGGAATGGCTCAGGCATAAATTCACAGTAATTGACACGGGCGGCTTGGATCCGGATTCAGATGATGTCATCATAAAGCAGATCTACAGGCAGGCAGAGGTGGCGATGGAGGCTGCCGATGTGATTTTGCTTGTGGTGGATGTGAAGGCGGGCCCTCTAGACGCTGACAAGGATGCTGCGAACATTTTGAGGAAAACCAAGAAGCCGGTGCTGCTGGTGGTCAACAAAGTTGACGATATGCGCAAGGAAAATTTGGACTTCTATGAATTCTATTCACTTGGATTGGGAGAGCCGATAGCGGTTTCTTCCGGGCAGGGCTTGGGAATAGGAGATCTCCTCGACGAGATTGCAAAGCGCTTCCCGGAGCCGGATGAAGAGGCTGAAATCCCTGATGCTATAAGGGTTGCCGTAACGGGAAAGCCCAATGTCGGAAAATCATCCCTTATAAATAAGGTTTTGGGCAAGGAAAGATTGATTGTAAGCGATATTCCCGGAACGACGAGGGATTCAGTCGACTCTTTAATCGAGCGCGGCGGCCAGAAATATGTATTCGTAGATACTGCGGGGCTTAGGAGAAAGAGCAAGATAAAAGAAAAGATTGAAAGATACGCGATTGTAAGGGCTGTATCGTCAATTGATCGCTCAGATGTGAGCGTTCTCCTTATAGACGCTGAACAAGGCGTCTCAGAGCAAGACAGCAAAATAGCTGGAATCGCCCACGACCATGGGAGAGCTTCAATAGTGGCTGTAAACAAATGGGACAAGATTGAAAAAGACAACAAGACCATGGATAAATTCACAAAAGACATAAGCGTGGAGCTGGCATTCATGGCATATGCTCCTAAGATCTTCATATCCGCGCTTACGGGGCAGAGAATCGACAAGCTGTTCGAGCTGATACAGAGCGTATATCAGAATCACAATCTGAGAATCTCGACTGGAATGCTAAATGACGTTCTGATAGAGGCAATGGCGGTAAACCAACCTCCGGCGGATCGAGGCAAGCAGCTTAAAATCTACTACGCTACACAGGCTTCCGTGAGGCCGCCCAAGTTTGTACTTTTTGTAAACAACAGCGAGCTTATGCATTATTCGTATCTAAGGTACATTGAGAATCAGCTCAGGCAGTCTTTCGGATTTTCCGGAACTCCTCTGCAGTTTATCTTGAGGGATAAAAATCTGAGTTGAGTCTTTTATGGCCGCGAACTTTAGCTGTGGGGCGCGTCTGAAATCCAGCCTTAAGCCGGGCGCATGCTGATGAGCGCAGGAAAGGCCCGCCATTTAGATTTGACTGCGGTCAAATCAGCGCGGTGGATGCAATGAATGCGCATAGGCATGCGAGGTTCTTACAGGCATGAGAGCTTTAAAAGTCATCTATGGAGGAGTTTTATGATTAGGCTGATATGCCTGCTCGTCGGATACTGCATCGGCTGTGTGCAGACGGCGTACGCAGTTGGGAGAATGAAGGCCGGCATAGACATTCGGCAGCTTGGCAGCGGCAATGCGGGAACTACAAATGTTGCGAGGGTGTTCGGAGCGCCGATAGGCGCAGTTGTATTCATCGTGGACATGCTAAAGGGCGTCGCAGCCTTTTTCCTGTGCCAGTTTCTCTTTGGGATTAGCGGGGCGGCGCTAGCGTCTGCGGGACTTTCAGTTGCAGGGCTTTATGGGGGCATAGGAGCTGTGCTGGGGCATAATTTCCCGTTCTTTCTGAAGTTTAGGGGAGGAAAGGGAGTAGCGTCTTCTCTGGGCGTCATGATTGCAGCGGATTGGCGCATAGCGCTTCCGGTTTTCGCCGTTGGAATTGCGATTATAGCGGTTACCAGGTACATTTCTCTGGGCTCTATGATTATGCTTGCCCTGTTTGCTATTATGTCAGCGCTATTCGGGCATCCGCTTGAGAATTCGTTATTGGCCGCGTTTATAGCGCTTATGGCCATTTGGCAGCATAGGACAAACATCCATCGCCTGCTTAGTAATGAAGAGAACAAGTTTTCTTTCAGCAAGAAAGGAACATACAAGAAAGAATGAGGATAGAGATTGCTATGCCGATTTTCAGCAAATGTTTCTTTTTTGTTGATTAACCATTGAGCGGCGCGAAATGCCGGCATCAATCGCACTCTCTGTATAATCAAGCTCAAAAAGGCAGTTTAGTACGAAAATCAGTAAAGATATGATGGGCGGGCCTTCAGGGGGGCCCGCTTTTTTTGGCAATTGGGTTTTTCATCAACTTTATGTTTGCAGCGATAAGATTCCCATATGCCGAAATTTTCGCGATAAAACGCAGGTTTTATATTCCAAAGCAAAGAATAATTTTCCTAGCGCGCTAAACCCTTTTCGAATAGCCGGGAGCCATGGCCCAAATAGGACAGTTTTAAGCAAACATAAGGTTAATGTTAGAGATATGCAAGCAATTAAAAGACAAATAATACCATTTTAACTATAAATAATTGTTAATCTCCCATTATTCGAAGATATCCTTATCTTTCCAAGGCTATTTTCAAAATAGCTCGAATATGATAGAATAATCAGAAAACAGATGGCATGCTGGTGATTTATAAATGTTTAGAATTTACCGTAATTCATCAATGCAGAAAGTAGACCACAATGATTTAATTCTTGCAATTCAGTCATCCGCTGCCAAACGCCTATTTGCAGTCGAATGCACCAGGAACATTCATTGCAAATCATTTTAAACGAATTGTCAAATGCGCCTTGGGAACTTTCATTTGCAAATAAGATATAGCTAAAAAATGGACTGCGTATGTTTAGCTTGAATTGTACTGATTTGCAAATGAAATTGCCTTTAGGTTAGACTGACCATCGTCAAGCGATCATTCTCTTTTCATAGTTCAGTCAAGCAGATGTTTATATCTGGAAAAACCCTTAAGATTTGTATAATCTTAAAACATAAATCGAAAGCAACATGTTTTTAAGGACGATAAATTTGCAGATCTGCAGTCAATGTACCGATTTTTAAGCTTGATTGTCCATTTTCAAGCTCCTGAATCGGAGCGTTAATATGCAAATCAGTATAATAGGAGGCGCAAATTGGAGACTGGAATTAGCGGTAGAAAACTTCTGCAAGAGGCTGAGAAAGCCCTGTCAAGCAAAGAATTTGAAAAAGCGGCTGGCATCGCGAAGGAAGCGATAAATTTGCTGGATGCCGCTTTGGGATACAACTCAAGAGAATCCGTGAAGGCGGCCGCTGTTATTTCAGGCGCCTGCACGTATATGAACAAGTACAGCGAAGCGTCAAGCTGGTGCATTGAATGCTACAACCGCGTAAGCGATAAGAAAAGCCGCGAGGCGGGAGAGGTTGCCGCCAGGGTGGCATGCCTGGTAGGATTGGTTGATGATCCCGAAGGATGCATGAAATGGTCTAAGATCGCCCTGGAAGTTCTTGAGAACGACTTGCCGGACAATGCGGCGCTGACAGCCCATATATGCAAAATCGCAGGAATATCTTCCCAGAGGATGGACGACATACAAGAGGCTTATGAGTATTTCAATAAATATCTTGATTTGATGCCTATTACTCAGGTAGCAACTGACATGGAGGCTGTAAACATACTGCTAAGCGTCGCCGAGATGGCTGGGGGGGTTGGTCAGAAGCAGAGGGCGGAGCATCTTTTGGGAAGCCTGAAGTCTTGTTACGACTCTTCGTGGGATCGGATTGACAAGAATCAGGTTGAAGTGTATAAAGTCATCGGCAAGCTTTATGAGAAAATGGGCGACGCCAAGTCGGCTCTCGGAGTAAGCGCAAAGCTTGCGTCCAAGGTCTAGGCGGAAGGGCTCAATGCCGATTTGCAATCACGCCTAAGGCGGTTTCAAATAAAATAAACGCAGCTGAAATGATTATTTCCCGGAAAATACACTTCCGCCCAGGCTGCATGCTAGATTAAGAGACGCTGCCGGTATGCCATAGGCATTTGCATGAACGGCCGCTAATGCGGATATACTGATGCCGATTTGCAGTTGCTGTCCACTTTAGCGCAATAATTAAGATCCAAAGCAGGAGCTGTAATATGCCGCTTTCATCAAATGTTCTTTTTTCGGAGCTTGATTATCCACTGAATGGTGCGAAATGCCAACATCGGCATTTTGCACTCGCTGTATAAACAACAAAAAAAGGCAGTTTAGTACGAAAATGCATTTTATGGACATTTGTCCATGCCTCAAACACACAAATGGCTTAATATTTTCATCCTTAGTGGTGAAGCGAAGCTTCATAGGGGTTTATATGAAATGCGGTATATGATGCATTAATTTAGGAAATCTTCTCTTATGCCGCTGGCGCATCTTCAAGCGGATTGCGTCTGGCTGGCATCGTCCAGCCGCTTAATTGCGCATATTTAGAGCGGGGTTCATGGGCAGAATTGACTTTCACGAGCGTCTGAATATAAATAAATGCTTTTTTTGCTGTCAGGGGGTTCCAATGAAGAAAGATAAAAGCAGCAAGGAACAATCAAAGGAACGGAAAAAGGCCGAGACCAAATCCAAGCCTAAGTTTATGCCGAATGAAAAGGCGAAGCTGCAACAGGAGGCGCTGCTTCATGAAAAGGCTAAAATGAAGCGCGAGGCCTACCTGCAAGCTCTCAATGAGGGAGTCAGGCTTTTTGTCGAAGGCAATGAAGCGTATAAGAACAAAAGATATCTAGAGGCCGTGGCCATACTGCAAAAGGCGCTTGTGCTGCTGGACAAGGTGAAAGGCCCTTTTTCGGAGGAGTCCAGAGCGGCGGTGTCCTTGATTTTCAATGCGTATTCTAAAGTCAAAATGCACAATGAATCTATTGAATGGACGATAAATTGCTATGACAGATTTCAGAGCAAGAATAGCCATGAGGCCGCGGTTGTGGCTAAAAGGGTTGCGGAATTAACATTCGAGGAGGATCCCGAGAGTTCTTTAATCTGGAGCGAGGAAGCCATTCAGGATATGGGCGAGAATCCTGAGAGCGAGGCATTTGCCATTGAAACCTACAATCTAGCGGGAGCAGCCGCATATAATATCGGCGAGGACGCCAACGCCTTGCGATACTATGAAAAAGCTCTCCGATTGATGGAGGACAAGAAAAGCTTTAAGAGCCAGGCTGCCATGGTTAAGATAAATATTGCCAATCTACATATTCTCGCGGGGAGATCTGAGATAGGCCTGGAATTCCTGGATGCAGCCCGGCAGGAGTATGATGAGGCGTGGGAAAGCATGGATGAGTCCAAATTGATCCTGTATCAGTGGATTGGAAATTTGTATGCGAGAACAGGGTATTACAAGCTTTCGAATCAGGTTTATGAAAAGCTGGCCTGCAAATTTGAAACAGTGAGCGGAAGAGACAGCCTTATGACTGTCTCGGCGTATCAGCGGGCGGGCGTTTCGCAGTATATGATGGGAGAGCGGTTTAAATCAATCGCATGGCTGGATAAAGCCATTGATGGATTTTCGCCAGCCGAGGAGAGATACTGGAACAATTTGGCCGAATGCTATGATATAAAGGGCAGGGCTCTCCAGAATCTGAAAAAGCACAGGGAGGCCATTGAAAATTTTACAAATGCCTATGAGCTGTGCAGAACATATGGAAAGCAGCCTAAATACGACTGCCAGTTGTGCGCGAGAATATGTGAATGCTGCATCTTGAGGGAAGACTATAAGAGCGCTTCTGAATGGATGGAAAAAATGCTGTCTATACAAATGGAGATTTACGGCCCGAATGATCCTATAGTTTTGGGAACTATCGATGAACTGGAAGATCTGAAGCAGAAGTCGCTCAGATCTAAGACTTCTTGATCAAAGCCTAAGCTCCGGAGGTTGATTATACGATGTGAAGGCTCTGAATTTACGCATTTAAGAATATCAGCGCCAGAAGATAATCAACCTCTGCAATAGGAGCAATTGACTGAAATCTCAAGGTTAAACGTGAAAGCTCTGAATTCACGCATCTGATAATATCAGCTCCAATGGATGGCATGACGATTTTCATCAAATGCTCCTTTTTTGGAACTTAATAGAAGCTTTTTAAAGATTTGAAAAAAATTCAAAATTCCAACTTTATGTCCGAACATAAAATTTGCGGATGAATATAATAAGCAGTGCATCTTTAATTGATGTCCAAGCGAGGCTTGCAGGCTGGGATGCTTGTGGAGAGGCAAGGCGTTTGGAAAATAATGTTTGAAAATTGTTAAATAAGCTATTGCTAGTTTTTTGAAGTTCATATATAATGAATCAAGAAGATAGGAGGTGATTTTATGGCTTATCAAATCACTGACGATTGCATCAGCTGCGGCGCATGCGTAGAAGGATGTCCAGTTTCATGCATTTCAGAAGGCGGCTCCAAATATGTAATCGATGAGGGCGAATGCATTTCTTGCGGTGCATGCGCTGACGTGTGTCCAGTCGGCGCCCCTGTGCAGGCGTGACAAAAAAAGAGCTTTCGCAGTCTCGCGAAAGCCCTTTTTTTATTGAGGAAAAAAACGCGAGTTCTTCTATGCCCGAATTCCATTGGGTTCTGGCAGAGCATCCAGATCTATGTTGTTAACCTTGCAAAAATGAAGGACAAAGCGGTTGGCGAGATCTTCGTCGGGAGACCCCTTTTTAAGTTTCGCTATATCCCTAAGTATCTGAGCCGCCTTCTCATTGCTGAAGTACCTAAAGAGTCCGGAACCCCATTTAGCTTGGGTCGGGTTGTTTTCGTTGGAGTAGTACTTCCAGAAAAACATTTCCTTTGCTTCATCGGGAGTTAAGGCGAGCCTGAACTCCGACTCTGAAGCAACATACCCTTCCTTTTTTCCGTCTCCCTCTACAAAATCATCTATAAGAAAGACAGCGAATATGTACCTGTTTTCTTCTGTTTCATCTACAGGGCTTCTAGTTGTAAGGACGGAGAGGCTATTGCAGCTGACTTTCCTAATGACTCGAGGCTTGGACTCATTCTCCACTTCGCCGTAACCGGCAGCCGCTTTCCATGTTGCAAGCATGTTGCACTCATAGCAAAGCCCTTCTTGCTCATACTTCTCCTCAAGTTCGGCTCTAGACAGCTTTCCCTCGACGTACAGGCTGCACTGGCTCTCCTTGCTGCTGCACCAAGGCTTCTTGGTATCAATCACGTTGTGGTGGATGGTTTCATCGGAGCAGATTCCCCGGTATCCTATGCAGACATCAGACTTTCCGCCGTCGCAGTATGTGCACTTAAATGCTATGCTGTCATGCCTTGATGTTTTTCTGGGCCGCTGAGGAGCAGCATCCTTAGGTTCTTTGCTCTTTCTGGAAGCTGTCGCCTTGGGTTCCGCATTTGCCGGTTTTGACTCTTTAGCGGCTGCGGGTTTTGCCGGAGAGCGCAAGACTTCCTCGGGAGAGGGAGCGGCAGCGTGGGATTCTGATACAGGAGCGTTCTGGCGTGAGGGCGGAGCTTGCGGCTGCGGAAGATTGACAGCAACCTTAACTTCCCTGGCAGCTCTCAATTGCTGTCTCTTCTCATCGTTTTCAGCTATCTCCCTCAACAGCTTCGCCTGAACTTTGGACTCATTATGCAGCAGAAAGCCGTTGAAAGCATCAGGATATCTAAAGTCAGCCGTCTTAATGGCGAATTTGATAGTCATAATGCCGTTTATCTGCTTAATCACAACTCCCTCTCCAAAGGTCTTGTGCATTACAGTTTTACCGGTTAAATCCAATTTTCTTCACCTTCCTTTTGCGGCGCATTTTCTTGATATGCCGGGGCGCATTCAAATGCGCCCACTTTGGAGATTGATTATCCGCTGGCGCTGATATTCGTAAATGCGTGAATTCAGCGCTTGCAATGCGAGAAATGCCAAAATCAATCGCGTTCGCTGGATAATCAACTCGTATTGGTAAAAATTGCATGCTAATGGAGTGATGATGCTTTTGCAGATTTTCAGCCAAAGGCGCCTCCTTGAAGCTTTCTTATTCAATGAAAAGACCTTTGGCCGAGACGCAAAAAAGGCAAGTTCATATAAGCATTTTGCTGGAGCGCAGTCAAATGAACCGATTTCGGGGCCTGATTATCCATGGATGCACTGCATAATCGGCCCTGCGGTTTCAATTTATTTATGGACGCGTCTCATTGGCGCAAGCTTTCTTGGAGATATACTGGGTTGTGAAAAAAGCTGGCGACTGGCATTCCGGTGCTTCAAACAGCGCGCGCTTGAAATGCCGCCATTAAAATCGGGGGTTGCGGCTAAGCCGCAACAAATGATTGCCGCAGCGAGAGACTGCCGCTTTAGGCTTTAAAGGCGCTCGAACTTTTTTTGGGTTTAGGCGTAATATATGTATAGCATCTTGTTAATTCTACATCAAGGACGCAAAATAGCTTCAGGGGGCGGCGCTAGAGAAGCGACTCCGAAAATAACGCTTTAATGGCCGCAGCGTTTTTTTGACGCGCCCTATGCCGATTTTCATCAAATGTTCTTTTTTTGTTGATAATCCATTGAGCGGTGCGATTGATATCGGAATTTGAATAATCTCCAAAAAAGGCAGTTTCCTATGAAAATCAGAATAAATGCCGATTCGCAGGCAATGCGCCTGTTTTGGAGCTTGGCTCCATTGGCGCTGATATTCTAAAATGTTGAATTCACAGCGCTTCCAAGGTTCGAAATGCTCTATGTACGGTCAAGCAAAATAGGAATCTCATATGAAAATCAGTATCATTGCCAAAGAAAGGCTGTTCTTTCAAAATCAAGATGGGGGCGAAACGATATAAGCATAGGGGAAGCAACCTGCTGTCAAGTATAATCTCCTCAAAAACACAGAGGCAAAGAATCTATTTTTTATATTATAATACAACATATTTTTATCAAATACAAGTATAAAGAAACTACTCGCTGCCGTTATAGCAAAAAAATTTCAGGATGGCCTTCATGCATGTTTTTGAGGGCATTCATGCTTGAAACTAAAAGGCAGCAGAAAAATAAGCTGTCTGATGCTATAATGTATAAGTGCAAGACCATTCTATAGCCAGCTGGCATAGATATGCCAGCGCGATGTTGTCAAAGGCGCCGATTCGAAGACGAGTGAAGCTATTTTGGATGCTGTACGTGAAGACGCTTGGAAGCCAAGCATGAATTGCAGGCATCATAGGCGAATCAGCATCCGAAACGGAGCTTTATATGCTCGCCGGCATGAATGGTATACCGCTTTTCATATAAACCCCTATGAAGCTTCGCTTCACCACTAAGGATGAAAATATTAAGCCATTTGTGTATTTGAGGCATGAACAATTGTCCATAGAATGTATTTTCTAGACTGCCTTTTTTTGTTGATTATACAGCGAGTGCAAAATGCCGTTATCAATCGCACTTCTCAATGGACAGTCAAGCTCCAAAAAAGGAACATTTGATGAAAAGCGGTATAAAATAAAACTGCATTAACGTTGTGGAGGTTTGAAATCATGTGGAAAAAAATAGCCGGCATAGCCGCCATGGCTTTAGCGCTCCTTGGCTTTTCAGCTGAGGCCCGGGGGGCGCAGGCCTACACCGAGGCGATAACGCCCAACAAGCTCGCGGTTCAGTGGCTGGACAGGGCGAACGCTCTGGTCGAGCTGGATACGTTTCGCATCAGGGGCTATAATGTAGCGCAGCTTCGCTCTCTGGTCGAGGCCTGCGGGGGGACGGTCCTTCGGAATGCGGACGAGACTTACCAGATAGTCAGATCCGCGGAGGCGGCCGTAGCTTTCACGAAGGTTTCGTTCAGCGGTCCTTCGCAGGTAAAGGTTCAATACAATGTGACAAGCATAAGGGACATGTACGGGAGGCTCTCCTCCCCCAGCCAGCCCGGATGGGTGTACCTCGTGGACTACCAGTACAATTGGGGGAGCTTGAGGGATATACTTGATGCTTTAAATCTGGAGCTCGTTTCGTTTCAGGATGATCCGGCAAACGGCAGGACCGCGGTTTCGATAAGGGAAAAAGGAAGCTCGGCTACGCCTTCTCCCACAAGGGCGCCGACTCCTACCCCCACGAGAAGGCCGGCTACTCCTACCCCTACTAGAACTCCTACGCCTACTCCCACGCCGGCGCTTTTAAGGTACGATCTTCGCAGCAAGCCTATGGAAGTCGTTATGAATGAGATACCGGACGTCCTGGACGGAGTAATGAGCACGATGGATGATTATGGGAGAATCATGCTTTTCGGCGTTACCAAGGCAAACGTAGAATTTTCTCACGATTCTTTGACATGGGTCGCCGGATCGGGAAACCCAATCAGGCCATTCAGTCCCGGAGCAATAATTCCTGCCAAAACAAGAGTCGAGTATACTTACATAGGAAACGCGGCCCTGCCGCAGCCGACATTGCTCAAGTATGGGCTTGACAGGAAGCCGTTTGCCCAAGTGCTTGATGAAATAAAGCATGTGATGGCAAATGTGGGCTCCAAGGCTGCGGCTGACGGCAAGCCGATTATATACGGAACTGCCAAAGAGAACGTTCTGTTCACCTTCGATTACAAGACATGGGTCGGATTTGCCGGAAACCCGCTCAAGGAGTTCGCAACTGATGCCATCATACCCAAAGGCTCTTACTTGGAGTACACATATATCGGAACGCAGCCTTATTATCCGACTGCAACTCCTACTCCATCTGCAACCCCCAAGGCGACGCCTTCTCCTACGCCGCCTGCCGCGCGTTATGCGCCGCAAATAACGATGCTGGTTCAGCATTACTCCGGAGCGAATATCATTGAAGTGCCTCAGTTTACTTCAACATACTATTCCAGCGCATTGGATTCCTTGAACCAGAAGATTCAAGATTTCGCCGGCAATTACAGAAACTATATGGGTTCCGCTAATAATTCTTCCTGGATAGAGATTAAGGCCTATCCGCTTCAAAGCAATTGGTACACCCAAATAGTGATGACTAGGGTTGAGTATCCCAACTATGGGACTTACGGAGACGTCATGAGCTTTGTATACGACTGGCAGAGGGATCGTGAGTATGCTTTGGGAGATGTTGTTAAAGACGACGATTTGGACTTGATAAACCCTGAAACCAAGTTCTTAAACGCATTGCCTGGCGGCAATGCTGGCAACTCTTTGGAGTCGTTCAGGCCTGCCGCGTTTATAAAGACGAATTTGGGAAGCATTTATTTCTATAATGTTGTGTTCAAGCCAGTGAATAATGTATCCAGGAAAGACTTGTACATCAGATATCCAGACGGCAGCTTCGAGCTTTACAACGGTACGAAGCTGAGGATGGATCCAGTTTTCGGGGAAATGATTAGGCTAAACCCCGCCCTGTATTTTGAAAAATGATGAAGCAGCAAGCGAATCCGGCGCCTCTTGGAAAGGTTCGATTATGCTGCGCAAGCTCAAGGTGAGCTTAGCAAATCAGAATATATGAGCCGGCCCATTTTCTCACCATGAAAGAAATTGCGGTTGAATCAAGCGCGAATAATGCAGGCGCAAGCTTCCGCGCATGGCATGGCGCTTGATTCAACCCTTTTTTATGCTGATTTTACTTCCATCTTAGAGCTTGAACATTTAGCGAGTGAGATTGATATCGGTATTTCGCGCCCTGAAAGCGGATGGTCAAGCTCGAAATAGGTTCATTTGGCTGCGAATAGGCGCCTTTGACCGCTCATCAGTGATACTGATTATCATTGCCTTAAAAAGGAGCATGGAATGAAATCGGTAGAAGTCGCCGGCGTGAAGCAAGGAATAAAGTCAGACTTCTTAAAAGGACGCTGCGCTTTCGGGGGCGCAACCCGGTCTTTGACGGGTGCCGCGTAAGGCGCGGGCGCTATCGGCAATTCTTAATCCCTCCGATAGGTTTTTGTGAATTCTTTAAGCCTCCCAGCCAGCTCATCTGTCAAAGCTTCCTTTTCATATCTCCAGCGCCAGTTGCCTGAGACTGTGGACGGAGTATTAAGCCTTGCATCGCTTCCTAAGCCCAGTATGTCCTGAAGGGGAATGATCGCGGTATTTGCGGCGCTTGCGTAAGCAGAGCGCATAAACTCCCAGCTTCCATCTGAGCCGTCTTTTACATTCAGATATTTCCGAGCCAGTTCAGCGTCTTCTGGAGGGGCGGTTTTGAACCAGCCGGCGGAAGTATCGTTATCGTGCGTACCCGTGTAGACTACGCAGTTATTTGTATACGTATGAGGCATATAATCGCTTTCCTCCCTTGAATCGAAAGCGAACTGGAGAACTTTCATTCCAGGGCATCCTGTGCGCTCCAGCAAGTCGGAAACTTCACGGTCTAGATATCCCAGATTTTCAAGTATGAACGGCCCCTTTCCAATAGCTTCAAAGAACGCGAAGCCTGGCCCCGCTTCCCAATGGCCGCCCTTGGCGGTTTTATTCGAGGCGGGTATGGCATAGTAGCTCTGAAAGCCCCTGAAATGATCTATCCTCGTAATGTCATAAAGCCTTTTTGTATGGAGAATCCGCTCTTTCCACCAAGCAAATCCCGTTTCTTTATGATAGTCCCATCGGTACAATGGATTGCCCCAAAGCTGTCCGTCAGCGGAAAAAGCATCGGGCGGGCATCCAGACACCTCTATGGGATTCAGGTCTTCATCAAAGAAAAACAGTTCAGGGTGAGCCCACGCGTCAGCGCTATCCATAGCCGCGTAAATTGGAATGTCTCCGATAATGCTGATGCCCCGGCGGTTGGCGCGTTCCTTTAGAGCTCCCCACTGCTTGAAGAAGCAGCGCTGAATGAACTTCCAAAATTCTATTTCCTCCGCCAAGAAAGCCCTGGCTTCACCTAAAGCGCTTTTCCGCCTTTTCTTCAGCCCTTCAGGCCACGTCTGCCAGCTCTGCCCGCCCAAGCTCATTTTTATAGACATATACAGGCTGAATTCATCCAACCACTTCTCTTGCCTCTCAAATTCAAAGTGCTTTTCATCCGGTTTGAAGCGCCTGAAAGCTTTCCTTAAAACTTCAAGCCTCGTTTCATACAGCCACGAGTAGTCAATGGAACCCACAGGCTTTCTTGAAGACGAAACGTCTGTTTCAGAAAGAAGGTTTTCTTCAAGCAGGCCGTCTAGAGATATAAAGTAAGGATTCCCGGCGAAAGAAGAAAAGCTTTGATACGGGCTGTCTCCATAGCCAGTCGGCCCTAATGGAAGCACCTGCCAGTAACTCTGCCCGGCGCTTGCCAAAAAGTCTATAAATCGCTCAGCTTCCGCATCAAACGACCCTATGCCGCATGAAGACGGCAAAGACGAAATAGGCGCCAGAACTCCAGCCTTCCTTTTGTCCATCACAGTTGTTATGCGGCGGGAGCCTCTGCCTTTAGGCATGGGGAGGAAGCCGCATATCCTCCTTTTCAGTTAGAATAGTAGTTCTTCTGAAGAATAGACTGAGCATCTTTAAACTTATGCCTGAGCTTAATTCTCGACGTCCAGCGTGCGGACGTCAAAGCTGCCTGTGCTTCTGGCGGACGCGATTGGCTTAAGCGGAGCTTGCGGCATCTTGCCTTCCTACTGCGCCTTGCGCCTCTAAAAGCTCTTCTTGCTGAGAGCAAGTCCGCTATTCCGGCCCTCAGCTCTGCCTCTGCGGCGTGCAGCTCTTCTTTTTCCGCCGCCACGGAAATGCCTATCGCGCAATTCACGCACACGACTCCTCGCAAGCAGTTCAGTGAGTGCCGGCCGGCAATTCACTTATCCTGCCAGTTTTGTTCCCCTTCGACCGTCTATCCCTGTGCATGGCGGATGCGCCCCATGGCTAGGGCCTGCTTGCGTGCCGTCCTTTCCTGCGCTGGCGTTGCCCAGCATCAACGCGGCGCAACTCTCCAAAACAATCCCGGAAAGCGTGAGCAGGCTTGATATGATGGCTCCCGCTTTATATACTGCTTTTCATATAAAACTGCCTTTTTTGGAGCTTGATTATACAGCGAGTGCAAAATGCCGAGATCGGCATTTCGCACCACTCAATGGATAATCAAGCTCCAAAAAAGTAACAT
>JAISZB010000175.1 GCA_031269465.1 Clostridiales bacterium
CCCACAGTTCCTGCGGTTAGAATGTTTATCGCGGCGTTTATGTCTCTGTCGTGTGTTGCCCCGCAATCGAGACATTGCCACACCCGAACACTCAACGGCTTCCTTGTCCCCCGCGAGCCACAAGCCGAGCATATCTGACTTGACGGATGCCAGCGGCCTATTTTTACAAGCGTTCTGCCCTTGCGCTCCGCCTTATATTGAAGCATATCTGCAAATTGCCGCCAGCCTTGCCGCGCTATTGCCTTTGCCAGCTTGTGGTTTTTAAGCATGTTCTTTGTGGCTAAATCCTCAATCACTATGACTTGGTTCTCGTCCGTGATTTTCTTTGACAGTTTGCGGCGGAAGTCTTTGCGCGCATTGCCAGCTGCTTTATGCGCTTTTGCGGGCTTGGCCCTCTGCCTGCTCCTGTTCTTGCCGCCCTTTATCTTGCGAGATAGGCGCTTCTGTTCTCGAATAGCTTTTTGCTCCTTATTCTTGAGGCTTGGGAGTTTGATTTTCTCGCCGTCTGATGTGGTACAGAACGTCTCTATTCCCACATCTAATCCTATGTTCTTATCGGCATGCGGCAAGGGTTCCAGGCCTGCGCAATCAAACAGAAGCGGCGCACAGTATTTTCCATCGGGCTCTAGGCTGTAAGTTGCGGATTTTAGAACGCCCTTATTAGGCATCGCCCCTCCCATTATGCGCATGCCGCTTTTGAGCTTCGGCGCAAACGCGCGATTCCCTTGAAGCCAGCTCTCTCCTTGACGGCACGCCGTGAACGACTGCCTTCCGCGCTTGCTATGGAACGCCGGCGGAGCGGCATGCGCTCCGGCGCTCTTCCACGCTTGCCGACAGTGGAGCTTTGCATTTGCCAATGCTTGCGCAGGGATTTCTGACAGCCAATCAAAACCCTCTCGCTTCAAGTCGGCATATGTTTTCGCCTTCACTTTGTTTTTGCCGCAATCAACGAGATAATTCCAATGCCGCCGAGAATGGCCGAAACACCTGGAGAGGCATTCCGCCTGAGACGCCGCGGGCTTTATTTCTCGTTTTATACAATAGAACATCGCAGCGCATCCTTTCTGCCGCCTTATATCCCCATAGCCAAGGCAAGGGGATTTACGGCGTTTTAGTTAACGCAGATTCAAGTCTAATCTTTTTAAGATGGCATCTCTCTACCGTCGCGCCCTTGCGGGCGCTTGGCCTTATTCCTACGCCGCTTTTCATCAAATGTTCCTTTTTGGGGAGCTTGACTGTCCATTGAGTGGTGCGAAATGCCGATCTCGGCATTTTGCACTCGCTGTATAATCAAGCTCCAAAAAAGGCAGCTTTATATGAAAAGCAGTGCCGTTTGATTCAGCTGCGCCGCATCAGCCCGGAGCGGACGCGGAAGATAAATTGAAAATCATGGGCATAAGCGTTTTTTGAGCGCCTGTTCTTCGCTATACTGATTCGCATATGAAATTTCCTCAGGGGCATTTGGCCGCAAATCAGCATAGCGCCGACGAAAATCTCTTTCCTAAATTTCTTCAGCCAAGATAAGTCTTCGCCATCTCCCCAGCACGCATGAAGCAAGCGCGGTTTTGGTTATTATAGATATAGGGAGAATATCGGCTTTCGGCGCGCATTCTGCAATTAAGCCTTGAGAGGGATAATTGCAGGCATCCTTTAATGATGATTCGCATCAATTTCCAGACTAGGCGCGTTTGACTGCAAATAAGCATGGCTTCGGCAGGCGCTTCAAGGTCTAGCCCTTTATCCCGGCATAATCCCAACATCTATTTATTCGGATGCAAAAAGCCTGTTTTGGGCAAAAACGGCATTGAGGCATGGCCTATCCAAGCCATTCTTGCCGGGCGATTTCGCGCATTGCCTTTGACATCCGAATCATGCAATGCCTTTTTTACAGAACTTTTTCACGCCTGATACGTATATTGCATTGCAGAGATGCCTGCCGCAGCGATATTTCCCCTATGCGCCAGCGCGCCTGAAAAGGCGCTTTGGCTGGGCGCCAGGCACCGCTAATCCCCCTTCAAGCCAGCAGCAGGAAAAAGATAAGCCTTCAGCTTGCGAAGAATTGGGATTGCTCCTGAATTTAAATTAAACAGCCTTGTATTTCGCCTTGAAAACAGCTATAATATAAGCGTCTGCGAATTCTTAAAGCATAAAGCCCCATTTCGAAAGGCCTGCTTTCAAATCGCCTGTACAATTCCTGCTATCACTATGTATCTATCAAGTATAAGTCATGATTTTGCGCTTGTAAAGAGGATATCATTGCAAATTGCGTCAATCGCCCACTGCTTGGAGCTTATCCGCATATAGGAGGCAGCATTTTCAAGAGTCCTCTTTTTACTCATTTCGCATTGCATGCCGATAAACTCTTGACGCCCCAAACGTCATTTGAAACGGCGGGCTTTATAACCCTGATTTATTAATGCCTAAAGGGGATGCGAAAGCTCAGGATATACTGATTTTCAGCCAAATGCGCCTATTTTGAGTTCGGATTATCCATAGAAGGGTGCAAAGGGCGTTATGCACGCCGATTTCATAGCCGGATGCCCGCTTCCTGTTGCATGGAGGCCCCGTAATCGGAACTTCAATTGTCCGTCGGCATATTATACGCGCTTTGCGTATACCGCTTTTCATCAAATGTTCCTTTTTTGGAGCTTGACTGTCCATTGAGTGGTGCGAAATGCCGATCTCGGCATTTTGCACTCGCTGTATAATCAAGCTAAAAAAGGCAATTTTATGTGAAAAGCAGCATATATACTGCCTGTTTTGAAGCTTTGCAGTGCGGCGCCAATGCGGATAGGCATCTGAAACAGATGCGTTTGACTGCAAATCTGCACATCCTTCGCTGTGATGAAGCGGCTTGAGCAAAGATTCAATTGGCAGCGCCCGCCAGCCGGCTGAATCGCAGGTTTTCTTAAATGCCAAGCAGATTTTCATCTAATGCACCCTTTTTTGTTGATTGCCTATAAAACGCTGTATAATCAAGCTCCAGAAAAGGCAGTTTTCAATGACAATCCGTATAGAATGCTGATTGTCAATCTCCAAAGCAGTCGCACAAAAAAGCACGTCAAGGATTTCGGCGCAGCCGAGGGGGGGACAATGCCACGCCATTTAGAGCCTTCAAATTCTCCCTCCCACCCTAATTCATTCCTAAAATGGCGCCGTCTTCCTAAATATAAAGCCTTATTTAAGGAAGCGTTCAAAAATAGAGCCGTTTGACATTTTTTCGTCTTATATGACGAGACATTCCTTAATTATTTGCGGGCGCGTCCTAAGTAGCAGCAAATGTAAAAAAAAGCGAAAAATAATTGTTTACTTTCCATAGTTTGAGAGTTATAATAGTAAGATGTAATTATATCTTCATCGTTTGCATAAATCAGCGCTGGATTTATTTATCAGACTTTTCAATAATGTACTGGCGGCCACTGGGAATTAAGGTTTTAACAACTTATGATCCCCTGCTGATTGGATGAGCGTAAGCTTGCCAGGCTTAAGCTAGCGCGGAAGAAGCGCTTGGCTGCGACTATGCTGCTTTTCATATAAAATTACCTTTTTTTGAAGCTCGATTATACAGCGAGCGCATAATGCCGAGATCGGCATTTCGCAGCACTCAATGGACAGTCAAGCTCCAAATAGGAACACATTTGATGAAAAGCGGTATATTCGCCTCCATGGCCGCATATGTTTTTTATCGTCATATTTCGTCTCTGTCGGGAGAAGTAATTTATGTATTTTCCCGCTTTGCAGTACATTAAATATCTTGACACTGACCGGGATGTATAATAAAATGAACCAAGACAGGCCATATGATTCACATCTTGCCTCATGCCTCAAAAGCCCGCCCGTTAAATGGCAGCCATTCCCATGCAGTGCGGCCAAGCTTCGGCTTGGCATGATAGAAGCGTCATATGCGACATGCCTGAAAAATGCAGTTTTAGTTTATTCAACCCTTTCACCGAGGACGACGCTGCGAGCATATGGAGGTGATTAATTTATGAAAAGCATCAAGGATACCGATAAAGACAGCGGAGTTAAATTTGGCTTTGACGAGGACATAGACGCTGACATGGATGCAGGGCCATCGCTTGTAAAAGTTTATGACGAGGACGACGATGCCGAGGAAGAGTCTGACGCGGACTTCAAGGTTAAGCCTTCTTTGGGCAAATCATGGCGAAGGGCCTCCGATTCTGATTCCCTGTCAAAGAAAGAGTCCGATCCATTAGACATCCCAGCTCCATCAAGAATGGTAGCCCCGAAAAAGCTTCCAGAGAAATCGTCCTACGCTGATCTCCCCCTTAGAGAAATTCCAGAAAGGGATTACCATTCCAGCTCCGCGCCCAGGCGCAAGCAAATTATCGGAGACTCTGAAGATGAGTACGAAGACTACGATATTGAGGACAATTCCGCCGTCCTCAAAATACTTCTCACCGCTTTCAGCATCATCTTCATAGGCATCCTCGCTGTACTTATCTATAAAATAAACACTGTTTCCAATGATCTCGCGGCGGCTGAAGCCACGATTGCGTCTCTTCCGACCATTGATGAGTACGATCGCGTACGAAATGAATCCGCTCAAAAAGATCAAGAGATAAAGCTTTTAAATGATCAGCTGCAACTTTACCAGGATCCTTCCTCGACGGCGAATCAAAACAGCCAGCCTCAGGCTGGGCTTGAAGGCACATACACAGTGGTTTCCGGCGACAGCCTCGGAAAAATAGCCGAGCTGTACAACACAACCGTCAGCAATCTTATGGAATGGAACAATTTGTCCGATGCCAACAGCATCAGAGAAGGGACGGTTCTCAATGTCAAGCCGCCTATGACCGAAGAGTGAACATAATCTATGCAGCTTAAGGCCGCATCGCGCTACTGGTGGTTTGCATCTGGGCTTGACTATGCGGCGAGCGCGACTGATATCGGCATTTCATACCTTGAAAGCGCAGATTTCATGCATTTAAAAATATCAGCGCCAGTGGATAGTCAAGCCCCATAATAGGCGCGTTTGACTGCCAATCAGTATATGGGGTCAAAGCGCCGCGCACGCTTCGAGCTGATTCCAAGCCTGTTCCTTAAGCTGCATAGTTGATTCAAGGATTTCAATGCATCAAGGTTTTTGCGCTATATTTCTCAAGCCCTGCATAAACCCCATAAGCTACACTTCTTCCGCTTATTTAGCAACATGCGACAGTTTCCCGGCGAATCCCACCCTCATGTTTGATTTAAAGCTTTGAAGCCCTGAATCCCCAGCATTTTCTTATTCACCCCATTGCGAGCAAGGCTGTTGTTTTGTATTTCCCCACTGCAAATTAGGACATGTCAAATATGCTGGTTTCAAAAAGGCTGTTTCCTTAGAAAATCAGTATATCATGCAGCCATTTAAGCATTATGCGCACGGTCGCGCCGCTTATTCAGGATGCGTCCAAGCGCGTCCACGATACCGCCAGCTCAAGATGTTTAAGACGCCTCATTGCCCTGCGCCCCCTCCTTGACAATTGAAACCGCATGCAGCCGCTTAGCGTTGCCCGCAAGAAATCAAACTCCGGCAAGTATACTGATTTTATGTACAGCTATACTGATTTGCACTCATAAGTTCCAATTTTGAGATCTGACCGTACAATGCTTATGGATAATCCGTTCTCAAGATCGGCACAGTTGACTGCAAGTCACTATACATAAGGCAGCAACAGAGCTTAAAACCGTTTTTGCTTCATATCTTTGATTCGAACGCCGATTTTTCTGGGCGCTTTCAAAAAAATGCTTCAAAGAATTAAGCGACCGGCTTAGACTCTGAAACTCATCTCTTGATGCAGCTGCTCAATGCCGATTTGCAATCAAATACGCCTATTTTGAAGCTTGTTTGTCCAAAGAGCGGTGCGAAATGCCGATATCAATCGCACCGCTGTACAGCCAAGCTTCATAATAGAAATCACCATGCGCGAATCAGCATAAGTTATCCATGGATGCTTCCTTGCCTTCATATTCAGCAACTCAAGCGCGCAAGCGGCAAAACCAGCCGATCCTTTGAGGGAAATTCTTAAAGAATGACGCGTTATGCATGAAACCCCTTAAATTTATACTGATTTTCATAGGAAATTGCTTTTTTAGCTAGATTATACAGCGAGCGAGATTGATATCGGCATTTCTCAACGCTCAAATGGATAATCATCGAAAAAGGGATCATTTGATGAAAATCGGTGCTATTCCTGCTTTGCAATTGCTTTCTATAGAGTAGAGTCTAAATTTAGATCAATTGCGGCGCAATATGCGCTAATCGCAGAATCAACACTGTTTTTTCGGCGCGCGCCAATATATTTTCAGGAGATGACAAATGGATATCGATCAAATAAACATAACGGATTTACGCAAGTTCGCGCGTGATCTTAATATCAAGAATACAAGCAAATACAGGAAGGCAGAGCTTGCCATTGAAGTGGCTAAGGCGTACGGGGCAAATACCCTCAAGCCATCCGACGGCGCAAAGTATGATTGGTACGTATGCGACAGCTCCTCCGCAACGGCTGAGACGAAGAAGCCGGCTTCCGCGCAAGTTCTTCCAGCTGTCGCAAATACCGCTGAAAAGCCCCAGGCGCCCGTTGAAAAGCCCGTTGTCTCAGATTCAAAGCCCTTGGCCTCCGATTTGAAACCACAAGACTTGGATCCGCGGCCGGCAACAACCGAGTCTAGGCCTCCAGCCTCCGAACACAGGGCATATCAGCCCAGGCCTGCTTCCAGCGAGTACAGGCCTCAATCATCCTATTCGTCAAGCAGGCCTTCCACCAACTACTACGATCGCAAGACGGCTTCCGAGCAGGCGCCTCCCCCAGTCGGACGCAAATACGCTCCAATAGTTCACGCGCCTGAACCTGAACTGTATCAGGAGCCGGATTTGGATGATGACATTCCGGATATCTCCGCAGAAATCGCGCAGCCTGCCAAGGAAGACTTGTACCGCGCCCCCCAGCCGGCCCCTGTTCCCGGGATCCCCAGCTTGTCTCCTCGCGCGGCGAGGGAGCGCGTCATGGACACCCTCGACAGCGGAATCATTGAGGAGGGGGTTCTGGAGATTCTCTCGGACGGATACGGCTTTTTAAGAAAAGAAAACTATCTGCCAGGCACCAAGGACATCTACATCTCTCCTTCGCAGATCAGGCGCTTCAACCTCAAAACCGGCGATCTTGTCCAAGGCAACATTCGAATCCCCAAGGAAAGCGAAAAGTACAGCGCGCTCCTGCTTGTCAAGTCAGTAAACGGCGATCAGCCGGATGTAGCCGCCAGGCGCCCCAGCTTTGAAGACCTAGTGCCCATCTTTCCCCTTGAAAGAATTCACCTGGAAACAACTCAGCAGGAACTGTCGACAAGGCTGATAGATTTGATAGCTCCCATAGGAAAAGGCCAAAGAGGAATGATTGTAGCGCCTCCTAAAGCTGGCAAAACTGTCCTCCTCAAAAAAATCGCCAACGCCATCACCCAAAACCATCCTGAAATGTTCCTGATCGTGCTTCTCATTGACGAGCGCCCGGAAGAAGTCACCGACATGAAAAGATCAATCTTTGGCAAAAACTGCGATGTAGTCTACTCAACCTTCGACGAGCAGCCTGAGCATCACAAGCGCGTGGCGGAAATGGTGCTTGAACGCGCGAAGCGCCTTGCCGAGCAGGGCAAGGATCTTGTCATTCTTATGGATTCAATAACAAGGCTCTCCAGAGCCTACAACCTAACAATACCGCCCAGCGGACGCACACTTTCAGGAGGCTTGGATCCCGCGGCGCTCTACACGCCAAAGAAGTTCTTCGGCGCCGCCAGAAATATAGAAAACGGCGGTTCTCTCACTATACTCGCAACAGCCCTGATTGACACCGGCAGCAAGATGGATGATGTAATCTTCGAGGAATTCAAGGGAACCGGCAACATGGAGCTTGTGCTTGATCGGCGCCTCTCCGAAAAGAGGGTTTTCCCTGCCATAGACATCGTCCGCTCAGGAACTCGCCGCGAAGAGAATTTGCTTTCGCCTTCGGAGCTTGAAGCCATCTTCACCATTCGCAAGCTCACGAGCAAGATGTCGACCATTGATATAACGGAACAGGTAACAGACTATCTTGTAAAATCCGTAGACAACAAGCATTTTGTAGATACCTTTCTCGCCTTGGAAAAGCTTCGCTAGGAAAAACGCAAAACAGTCACCTGTTTTGGCGCATTCGTCTTTGGATCAAGCTAAATTCTTGTATCATGCAAAATGCCAAAATTGCGAATGAATTGTAGATCGGATGTGCCGATCCGCAAAGAGGCTAAACATTCTCTGATACATTCTTTATATTTAATGATACATGAGAAACAACTTATTGTTCTAGATATAGAATGTCTTCTTCAAAGTGTTTGAGATATCAATGTCAGAAAAAGTCCGCCTTATTTTCATAATCCCCCAAGACTCAATTTAGTTCAAAGAGATAGGTGTAAATCAAGTGATTCCGCTTCATAAGCCAAAGCGCTCCGCCCCACCCTTGGACTAATATGCTGCGTTTCGCCCCCAAGGGATAATTGCAATTGTTTTTTTTATTCATCCATGTTATAATCCTGTTGCGGTCTTTTGAGTTTTTCCCAAACTGAGTTTCCCTGCCGACCGTTCAAGCTGAAATTCCTGAACGGTCGGCATTATGCCGATTTGCAGTCTGATGCGCCTAGGAAATTTCATAAGCTATACCGCTTTTCATCAAATGTTCCTATTTTGGAGCGTGACTGTCCATTGAGCGTCGCTAAATGCCGGTACCGGCATTTTACACTCGCTGTATAAACAAGCTCCAAAAAAGGCAATTTTATATGAAAAGCAGTATAATCAGGAGTTCATGCTCATTTAACCGAATGTTTTGAAGCTTCACCTTCATATGCTTGTAACAAGCATGTTTAAAATCCTCGCAATATGAAGAGCATCAGTTCCTGCTATGCCGATTTGCGATCAAATGCACCGCGCTTTTGCATTAAGCCTTCAAGAACTCAAGAAAGAAAAGAGGTGAGCGACCTTGAAAGAGGGATTGCATCCAAAGTATTTTCAAGCCAAAGTCAAGTGCAATTGCGGCAATGAATTTGTAACGGGTTCAACCAAGCCGGAGATTAGAGTAGAAGTATGCTCCAAATGCCACCCATTCTATACCGGGAGCCAGAAGCTTCTTGTAGAGGCGGGCGGGCGCGTTGAGAAGTTCAGAAAGAAATACAATCTCGGCGCGGCGGCGGAATAAGCATTACGGACAATTACCCCCCATAGGCGTCCTCAGGCGCCTATGGCGGCTTGTTGCGCCTAAGGCGGTTCTACGGCGCGAAGTCGAATGCATCGATTTCGAAGCGGATCATCCACTTTCGCATTGCATGCCTGGTTGCAGTAAAATGCGCGTTTCAAATGCAATTAAGCATACAATCCATTTTCACCAAATGTTCCTTTTTTGAGGCTTGATAATACACTGAGTGGCGCGGCATGCCGATGTCAATCGCACTCGCTGTATAATCGAGCTCAAAAAAAGGCAGTTTCAAATGAAAATCAGTATACTATGCGCCTTAGCATGTAAAGGCGCGCGTCATTCCTAAAAGAGAGGCTAAGCGTTTCGCGACATGCCGGTTTGCGTTCAAATGCGCATAGGAACTTCAATGACTGGACAAAACATTTTTAGAGGTGAGATTAATGAGCAAGGAAGACCACCCTCGAAGTAAATATAACTGCGTCGGAAAATATGATAAGGATGGCATTGAATCCGAATCAAAATCCAGGATGCTTTTTCGTTTCCTCATGCGGCTTTGAATTAGGGCTCATTGACTGCCAGGCAATAAGTCAGGCGATGAGCATAAGCCTTAAGTTCTATTTACACTGATTTGCATATGAAAGTTCCTGTTTTTGAGCTTTATCATACAGGTCCAACCGGACTCTCACGCTCAAAACAGGCTCATTTGACTTTAAATCGGTATGTGAGAAAACGAAAAAGCCTCCTATGATTTCGCACTTCAATTGAACACCGCTTATTTGTTTTCCGCGAGGAGGGCGCGAAGCCTGATGTTTCAGCGCGCAGTAAAAAATGCAGCGCTGCATCTGCCAAGCAGATCCTTGCGGCTTTTCTGTCTGAGGATAAACGCGGAGATTTGGCCGTCAAAGGCGCTGCCGCAGCAAATTTTCGAAGCTCCGTCTTCCTGGAAATTCAGCCCCAGTCAGTATCAGCCGTAATGAGTTATAACTCAATCCGAGGGTAGAATACTGTAAAGGCGGTGTTTTATCATGTCCAAAAAGAAAACGAGCAAGAACGAGCAGATCCACAACCTTGAAAAGAGGCAAATGGAAAGGGAAATACTGCTCTCCAGCATTTTAACCGACGATCAGCTTTACATGACGTATGAAACATCTGAACTAGGCTTTACAACTGAGCAAGCCGAAGAGATTTTGGACGAGAAAGGCGCCAACATCATATCCCAGGCCAAGCCGCAACCCTGGATACTGAAGCTTCTTTTGTCTTTCACCAGCCCATTTTCCCTGGTTCTTCTGTTGGTCGCCGCAGTCTCATTCATTACGGAGGTGGTAATAAGCCACTCCAGCAGCTGGGCCACTATCATAATCATATTGAGCCTTGTTTTCATATCCGGCATAGTGCAATTCATCCAGGAGTCAAAATCCGACAACGCCGCGAAAAAGCTCAAGGAAATGGTTTCCTCTAACGCTGCGGTCCTGCGCGACGGGCAGATAGCGGAAATACCCATGAGCGACATTGTGCCTGGAGATATCGTGACTCTTTCTGCAGGCGACATGCTCCCGGCGGATCTTAGGATTCTGTCGGCTAAAGACTTGTTTATAGGCCAGGCCGCCTTAACCGGAGAGTCCGAACCCGTTGAAAAATTCGCCCAGATAAAGTCTCCTCCGAAAACTGTTCTCGAAGGCGCCAATATGGGCTTCATGGGAACCAATGTAGTATCCGGATCAGCCAGGGCGATTGTGATAGCCACGGGCAACCGGACCTATTTAGGGCTTCTTGCCAAAGAGCTTACAGGCGCAAAGGCTCAAACCAACTTCGAAAAAGGCATCTCAGATGTAAGCGGCATGCTTCTGAGGCTGATGCTTGTGATGGTTCCAATCATATTCATTGTGAACGGACTGACCAAGGACAGCTGGATCAGCGCCTTCCTATTCGCGATGTCTGTAGCCGTCGGCATAACCCCCGAGCTTCTGCCGATGATAATGACAAGCACCTTGGCAAAGGGCGCCCTGACTATGGCCAAGCGCAAGACGATAGTAAAAAACCTCAGCTCCATTCAAAGCTTCGGCGCCATGGACATCTTGTGCACCGACAAAACGGGTACGCTTACAGAAGACAAGATTATCTTGGAAAAATACCTTGACATCCACGGACACGATGACAGGGGAGTTCTCAAGCACGCGTTCCTCAACAGCTATTTCCAGACCGGCATGAAAAACATGATGGATCTGGCTATAATCGAGCGGGCCCGCAAAGAGAACCACATGGATTGGTTCAGGACTTACCGCAAGCTGGACGAAATCCCCTTCGACTTCAACCGGAGGCGCATGTCCGTAGTTCTTGAGGATGAAACGGGAAAGCGCCAGCTCATCACCAAGGGCGCCGTCGAGGAAATGCTTAAAATCTGCAACTTCGCCTTGTTCCAGGGCGCCGCCCAACCGATCACAGATAATCTGCGGCGGGAGGCGCTAGAGATCTCCCATCGGCTGAATGAGCGCGGCCTCAGAGTCATAGCCGTGGCTCAAAAGAACGAGGTCAGCGATGTCGGCGTCTTCTCCGTGGCGGACGAGTCGCAAATGGTGCTCCTAGGCTTTGTAGGTTTTCTGGATCCTCCCAAGGACTCAGCTAAGCAGGCGATACAAGCCTTGAAGAACCACGGAGTTCGAGTTGCCGTACTTACAGGGGACAATGAGAAAGTGGCGGTAACCGTATGCAGCAAAGTTGGACTGGACGCCGACGAGTTCCTGCTGGGTTCAGACATCGAATTCATGGATGATGAAACCCTCAAGGCGGCCGTTGAAAGAATCAACCTCTACTCAAAGCTCTCTCCCGCGCAAAAAGCGCGCGTTGTCAGGATCATGCAGGAAAACGGCCATGTGGTCGGCTATATGGGAGACGGAATAAACGACGCCCCCGCCCTCCATCAATCCGATGTCGGGATTTCCGTGGATTCCGCAGTCGACATCGCAAAGGAGAGCGCCCACATAATACTGCTTGAAAAAAGCCTCATGGTTCTTGAAGAAGGCGTTATAGAAGGACGAAGGACATTTGGAAACATTGTAAAGTACATCAAGATGGCCTCATCCGGGAATTTCGGAAACATGTTCTCGGTGCTCGCCGCAAGCGTATTCCTGCCGTTTCTGCCAATGCTTCCGATACAGATACTGACGCAGAACCTGCTCTACGATTTCTCGCAGATAGCGATCCCTTTAGATCGTATGGATGACGACTACATCAAGAGCCCCCAAAAATGGAACGCCAAGGGCATAGCCCGATTCATGTACATCATCGGACCGGTATCCTCGCTTTTTGACATACTGACCTTTTTGATCCTGTATTTCGCCTTCAAGTACAATGGAAGGGATTTTTCTCCCAGTTTTTTTCAAACAGGATGGTTTATAGAGGGCCTGCTATCCCAAACCCTGATAGTCCACCTTATCCGCTCAGTCAAAGTGCCGTTTATCGGAAGCAGGGCTTCTCTTCCGCTGCTGCTTTCCACTTCGATTGTAAGCCTTGCAGGCCTGGCGCTGCCATATACCTTCATAGGAAACGCCCTGGAGATGTCTCCGATAACCTACTGGTACATCCCCTGCGTATTTGCGATACTCCTGCTTTACGCGCTGGCTGTTCAGGCTATAAAGACCGTATATGTAAAAAAATACAGCGAATGGATATGAGAACAGCCCGCCGAAATACGGCGGGCTGTTCTCTTAGGAACCCCTATGAAGCCGCGCTTCACCACTAAGGATGAAACCATCCTTAAGCTACAGGTTTATTTCCGCTAAAGTCAGCAAAATATAGTCGCCATAGAGAGCGACAGCGCTTGTCAGGGCCCTGCCTTCGGCGTCCTGGAAGCGGCGTGCGTCGGAGAAGATATCGGCATTCTTGCCGCAAATGCGCCAGAGATACGCAATGCTCGCGCAAAGAAAAGCGGCATGAAGGATGCGCTGCGGATCTCGATGCCTCTGTGCGCCGGGGTGCCTGATGTCAATTAAAAAAGTCCTCTCCCATTATGCACGACTGCTCATGTTCAGCTGTTCAGCGTCAGAGTCGGAGGAAATGACTTGGATGAAGCTGCGCATTTGACTGAAAGGACCGGAATAGCAAGTTCTTTGGCCTTATGGAGCTGCTTGGGCGACTTGGAGGGTACTCATCAAGATGCCCGCCAAGAACGAATCGATGCGCTGTAAATTTCTGTTCGACACCGAAAACGCGCGACGAAATGCAGCAGTTTGTTGGACTGTCTGATAGACGGCATTTTCACAAGACCATCCTGAATCCGTTGCTTGAGTCAGGTCAGTTAAAGATAAGCATTCCAGGCAAACCAAACAGCCGCAATCAGAGGTACGTTGCCGTGTAACATGGACACTTTTGCGGGTAAGCTGAGAGATAGGAAATGAAAATGACATTCTGGGATTTTTGCGCACCGTTCTATGACCATGCGGAACACACGAATACCGCCTATAGCAAAATGTTGAGCTTGATGCGCGAACTGACGCCACATGGCGCAAGCGTCTTTGAAGCCGCAGCCGGTACCGGCTCTATCAGCTTGGCGGTCGCGGACAAGGAAAAAGATGCGCTACCGATATCTCTGGAAAAATGCTGGCGGTTGCAAACCAAAAGGCTGCCAAGAGAGGCGCGAGCGACGTCGCGTTTAGCAAAAAAATCTGTTTGGCGCAGGCGACCGGGGCGGGACGTTTGATGTGGTCATTGCATCGCAGGCTCTTCATTTGATGGACGAGCCCGAAAAAGGCGCAGAAGAACTCAAACGCATCTCAGGTGGAATTGTCATTGTCGCCGTTACCTTATTGAAGGGTCTGCGCGGCTTATTTGCAAGGCCGCCCGCAGGGATATGGAAGCTGTTAGGATTCGCGCCAAAGCGTGAGTTTGATGCCGGCAGTCTTAGAGCATTTTTGCTTGAAATAGGGCTGCAACCTTGCGAGTTCAAAGCTATAGTGGAAAATATGCCGATGGCAGTTGCTGTTTGGAGGAGGCCAAAATGAGAGCCTTTAGCATTATTGCGGCGCGGATATCCGCATTTGATATTCAGCGGGAGGAGATATTAAATCATCTATTTTCCCCGCTGGCATCGACGTGGTTTATGCGAAATTACAGGAAATATCGACTTTACAATATATTTGTGCTCCAATGGCGAGATTCGCCTCTCTTGACGAACGTTTGAATTGGTTGCGGGAGCGACTTTCCGATTAAGTTTGAAGGTAATGGGCATCAACTTTGGTATCCATACGATAAATGTTGTTGAGTTCCGCAAAGAAATCGTTTACACGAATGAAAGCAACAAGCAAGTGCAGATATGGAATCATACGATTAAGCTGGAACCATTGACGTCAAAACGAACAAAATATATCGATATCGTTGTAGTATGCGCAGGCTTTAAGACGTTTTTCATTTGGCTGTGGGCAAATGTGTTTTATCGTCACAGGCAAAGATAATGGCTAAATCTTTTTTGAAAGTGAGGCTTGAAAACGGTGATACGGCATCCTATAAGGAAAGTTACATAAGAGTAGAAGCTGCTATGCCAAGAGCTGCGGCCAAAATCGAGTTGACAAGCGCTGCGAATGACCAGTGGGATAAGATGTGGAAGCTGATTGACGGCATCCCCGGAGGAGCCGGGGCTGTCGCGTTCGATTTCGGCGGCGGCTCGAAGCTGAAAGAGGCTCGCTGGGACGGGACAAGAATATGCGCGGCGTCTTTATTCACTTGTATGAGTGGCATCAGCTTCTTTTGGATTGGGTTCAGACGAATAAAAATGGCGGCAGCAAGCTGTTTTTGCTAGAGCCTTGCACATGGAAAACCCATGGCGGCATGAATGTCGGCTTTTTGGAAAAGCGCCAGGCCGCTACTTATGACGAGGCAAAGACTATGCTTTTGGGCAGCCATGCGGAAGCCATGGCATTGATTGAATCCCTGAGCGATGAGGAGCTATTTGAAAAGAAGCGTTTCTCGTGGACGGGAACGACCAATGTGGGCAGCTGCTGCATTTCAGCCGCGCCGAGCCGCTACGACTGGGCGATGAAGGAAATCAAGCAATTGGGCAAGGGAAAGAAACGAGCGAACTCACGAAAATCCCCGGCATCGGGGCAAACATGACGTAGCATTTGATTCGAGCGGGCTTCCCAACGATTGAATCCTTACGCGGCAAAAGCCCTGACGACATCTACAGCGCTGATTGCTCCGCCCAAGGAACGCAAGTGGACAGGTGCGCGTTGTACTGCTATCGGCTGGCGGCGCATTGCGCCGACCACGATGGCCAGTTGACGGAGGGCAAGCAAAACTGGTGGAATTGGAAGGATTGAATATGGACACAGCGTTACAGTTGCGCATTGTCGCAGACAACGGCGATGCATTGACGAAAAAGGAAATATCACACTTGCTTCGAGATTCGGAGTTGGTATTGAGGTTGACATCGGAGTTTCAGCCCAAGCCGCTTTATGCCATTTGGCGGATCGTTGCCTTGGCTGAGATTCCGCACTCGTATACGCTTGACTATACGAAAGGCGTTGTCGAATATATCGAACGCCATCTTGCCACGGAGAGCGGGTTCACCCTCACGGGCAAGGCCGCGGACTTGCTGCCTTGCTATAACGCAATGCTGCTCGAAGCCTATTCAAAGCTGGGCATTTCCAGACTGGATTCCGCGCGGAACTCTTTGAAGTGGATTCTTGGCTTTCAGCCTTTTGAACGCGGCATTCCCAGTGTCTGGACTGGCAGGGGTGTACAGAAATACGGCGGTTGTTTGAAGCGGACCCCTTGTTTTTTAGGCATAGCAAAATCCGTAAAAGCGCTGGCCTATTATGCGGAATCGATCGGGTGGGGCGATTCCAATGTGAACGCCCTGATTGAAAAAGGCCTGGAGTACGTCCTCACGCACAGGCTTTACAAACGTCTTTCTAACGGCGAGCCGATAAACGCGCATATGCTAGACATCTCGTTTCCCGCGTCATATCAGCTAAACGTGGTGGAGTTGCTCGACCTTGCCCGGTTGACAAGCAAACTCGCCGATGAGCGTTGCTCCGACGCTCTCCAATATGTGCGGAGCAAACGGTTATCGAGCGGCGCCTGGAAAAACGATTATTCCTACAAAGCGGACGGATATCTTACATTTGACAGGCGCGGCAAAGAAGGTGAATGGATAAGCTATGTGCTTGGTCGTATTTGCGGCGCTTTTAACTCTGAATCGAAAGGATTGACAACATGAAACATAAAACGCTAATTTCCGGTTGTGAGCCGGATTATAATATGTTATGCTTCAATAGAAATCCAGCTTAAAATCAGCACATCTTATTGAATGTCGGATAATATATTGCTTTTCATATAAAATTACCTTTTTGAAGCTTGATTAAACAGCGAGTGCAAAATGCCGATATCAATCGCGCCACTCAATGGATAATCAAGCTCCAAAAAAGGAACATTTGATGAAAAGCGGCATAGCAGCAATAGCTTTAAACTTCTTCTTTAGCGCTACTCGTCGCAGCCTTCGCAAATGTGGACGTCGACAGAATTTTCCTTCTCTATCTGGGCTTCGATTGCAGTGCTTTTCGCCGCTGTAATCCTGTATAGATCCTGGTTCCAAGAAACAGAGTATCCGTTGGCCTCAAGGACGCTTCGAATGCCTGCGGACTGATTTGGTCCGAGGACTTTAGTTAATGTCTGTAAAGTGGAATAGAACGTTCCATCTTTATTAGTCGCTTCGATCTGGTAGTTTATGCCGTCTACTGTCAAGTTAACCATTCCCGCGGGGAGAACTGACTTTGCTATCAGGCTCTGAACGTCATTCTTGAACTTTTTCCATGCTTCCGGGTACTTGACGAAGTATGCAGGGCAGTTTTTGCCTGTAACTTCATTGTGGGTGTAGATGTTCTTGATGGGATCAAATTTATGGCGTATGCACATGTCTGCGCAAAGCTCTAGCAAGCTTTGGTTCGTCACCTCTGAAAATTTGCCGTCTGAACCAGGGTGGCAGGTTTCAATTCCATAGAAGATGCTGTTGTTCTTTTTAGCCTGCTCCAGGTAAGCGTTGCTGTAAGCCGCCCCTGCGTGCATGGCTACCTCCGTCTCCGGAATGCACCTGATTACTTCTCCTTGCAGCCCAACGATGTAATGGGATGAAACCCCGTTTCCGTTGGAGCCGTTTTCAAAGTAGTTCCTGTTGCCTATGGCTGAGCTGCCTGGATTTGCAACATAGTGAACAACTATGCCCTCAGGCTTTATCGCTCGACCTGTACGGCCGTGGAATGCCCCCATGGTTAAAAGCGCATCGGTAATTTTCATTCTTACGCCTCCTTTCTCTATCCATTATCATCCTATGCAGATATGAGACAGGCGTGTATGTTTGACGCAAAAAATTGACGTGAAAGCCATTTGGTGATATCATCAAATAAACCAAGCGCAAGCATTCCCGCTTATTAGAGCATTTAACGCTTTTGGGCATTGCAGGAATCCCTTCATACCAGACGGCAGAAGGCGCTATAAAGCCTGAATGCTTGAGCTCGGAAGATTCGGATGCTTTCATGCCGCGGCGCGCGTCGCTTTTTATACTGCTTTGCATTAGGCAGTTCCGATGTTGATGTCGGGTTATACACTGCTTCAATGGATAATCAGGCATCAAAATCTGTGCATTTTACTGCAAGGCGGTATATATGCCTTCCTCTCCTGCGCAAGGCTGCCATATCGAAAAAACATGCATCCTCAAAGCCGATATCCACCTAGGGCGCTTATCCAAAGGCAACTTGCTTCGGCAAGACAGAGCTTGCTAAAGGACAAGAACCCGTAGAACGGATTGCTTCTTCCAAGCGCTTGGCTTCGCGCTGATATGGATTAAAGGGCGCCAATGCTAACGCAGGGAGCGCGATTTATCTTTGTAATGATATTCTTATCGCGCCGCCTGACGATGAATAGCATCAAGAGTCAATGCAAATCATAGAATTGACGCTTACGATGGAATGCGCTGCATTAATTCCATCCGCGCGGTTGGGCATGCCCGCCCCATTGCGCCTGGCGTTTTACGCCTTCGCTAAAAAATGCCATGCATTAATCTAGGAGGTCAAAATGAAAAAATATTTGCTGGTTCTCGCCGCTTGCGCAGCGATTGCCATTTTTCCCGCCTGCGGCGGGCAAGACAATCCCCCTGAGCCTTCACCCACTGATAGCGGACCCCAGATACTGCCTACAGAAGAAGCGCCGGTAGAGCAAGAGGAAATTATAATTCCAACAGGAGAGTATGAATCGATATATCCTCCGTCTGAAACGAAATTCACTTTGACGCAAGAGCAAACAAGGCTTTTTGAGGAGTACAGGAAAGACAACGTATTCGACATATCAGTCTTCAAAGACGCGTCCCCCGTAGATGTGGCTCAGGTTTTCATAGAGTGCGGACTCAACGGCCTTTGGCTCGGAGAGTACAACCTATGGCATTTCGCCACAAGCACTTTGAACAAGGAATCCTTTAAAGCGGAAAATGAAAAGGACTACAATGCGCATGACATCAGATCCAGAAGAGAGATGGCCGACATAGTCTTCGCCAACCTAAAAGATGGAGTGTTCGAAGAAACCGAAGACAATAAAGGCCACATAACTTTCAACTCAATTGATCCTTCCGACGGAACCCTCAATACAAAGGTGAGGATAAACTTCAATTTGAGGAGAAATTCCGACGGCATTTGGATGATCGAGTACGACAATCCTTACGAATACCTGGATGAATTGGCGTCGTAGAAACGCTGCGCCAAGCAAGCGGAACTTTACCGGGGATTCTCCAGCATCGGGCTTCCCTGGTAGAGCGCCTGCGGCTTATATTGGCATGCATGTCAATAACCCGCCGCCTAGTATCGCACGGCTAAAGCATTTTGATATTTGAGGCGAGGGCTTGCAATTTCAAGTCCTGCAGGTGCATTTGACCGCAAATCAAAGATGCGTTCAACCGAGCATTAAAATCTTATCCGTAAAAAGAGCTTGCAAATCCAAAAAATCATTAAATGCGGCTTTGAGGCCATATTTTAGCAAAAGATCCAAATACATACTCACGCAATTCAGTTTATTTTATGCTTTTTATGTCCATGCCTTTTTTATTGATTTGGATTTTGAAGTTCTCACTGCATCGAGGGCAAATCGTCTTTAGAGGCTCATTGAGCGCTATGCTGAGGCAGCCGCGCATAAAGTATTCATGTTTTAGCTTGAGCTTATCAAGCTCTAAATTAGGCGCGACTTGATGCAAGAAGGCATAATGGGAACTTTCAAAACCTGGAGCAATTTAGTTATTGTCTGCAAAAGAAGCGACGTTCAAAGCATCAAGCGGGACGCGGATTTGAGGGGTTCAAGCTATGCTGATGCAGTCGAATACCGATTTTAAAGAACTGTCATCTTGGAAGACCAATGCCCTTCCCAAAATCGGAATCAATTTTCGCTCATTGGCATAATTGCGCACCGTCATATAAGGGCGAGTTCGATATTTCCGCATGCGCTGATTTAAGTTTCAACTGCGACTGCAAATCAGCATATCAAGCCCCTCATATGATGGGATTTCACACTTATGCCAGGTTGCGGCGGCATTCGCGGCTTCATTGTCTTTAGAACCTCATGCGGCGGCCAGGCATGGCGCTTTGCGTTTGTGGGAGGGTATTTTATGCGGGAAAGAAGAAATCCATGGTCCCTTGTCATACTCATGGCTTGCGGCCTGGTCCTGGGCGGGTTCCTGGGCTTTTATCTTGACAGGTACATATTTTGGCAGTGGCTCAATTACGGCTACAACTTTGGCTTCGACTCGCCTCTTTCGCTCGAGTTTGGAATCATCCATCTTGTTTTCGGATTGACTGTAAAAGTTAACTTCGGCAGTGTTTTAGGCGTGGGTTTGGGCATACTAGTTTACTACAAGATGTGATGGAGGCAGTTTATGAAGAAAATAGTACTCGCGTCCGGGTCTCCCCGCAGGCGGGACATTCTGGCGGGGATCGGCGCCAATTTCGAAGTTTTGCCTGCAAACGTAGATGAGATCGCCTTCGGCAAAACCTCTGCGTATGAGATAGTTAAGATCCTCTCAGAGAAAAAAGCGCTTGCCTGCCTTAAAGCCATTGATGAAGACGCTCTCATCATAGGCGCCGACACGCTGGTAGCCATAAACGGCCAAATTATGGGAAAGCCCAAAGATGAGGCTTCCGCCTTCGCCATGCTTAAAAGGCTCCAGGGATGCAAGCATTCCGTCTATACAGGAGCCACCGTCATAAACAAGACCGGGGATTCGTATGAAACCGCATCCATCGTAGACAACACCAGCGTATACCTGCGCAAGCTTGAAGACGAAGAGATCAGGGCCTATATAGCTACGCGCGAGCCGTTTGACAAGGCAGGGGCATATGCCATTCAAGGCTTGGGAACCCTTTTAGTTGAAAAGATTGAGGGAGACTACAATACTGTAGTGGGTCTGCCGTTGGTGAAGCTTCACTTGCTCCTTAAACGCTGGGGCGTGGATTTGGCAAATCAGCGGCGGATCCTTGCAGGAGTGGATTAGGCTATGAAAAGGATTTTTGCTAAAAATGCTCGCCTAGATCCTGCCATGTTTAAAGATTTGAAGCCTCCTCCTCTAATATTGGACGCTCTTTGGCAAGAGCATTTTAGGGGTCGTAAAACCGACAGGATCAACTTCCTTGAAGTAAAGATTAAAGACCTTATGAAGGAAAACGCTAAAAACTCCCAATTAGAGAAGGAGCTCAATGCCAAGAAGAGGCAATGCTTGCGGCAAATCATCGAGCTGTCTCCAGGCATCCACGAAAATGGCAGCGCAGATGCAAAGAAAGCTGCGTCAGTCTGTCAAGACGCCGTTCTAAGCATAAATAAAGATCTGGAAGCGGCAGAAAAGCGCTCCGGCGAGCTTGCATCTGAACTTGACGAGGCCTGCAGGGAACTGCTTCTTGAAACCGTATCCATTATCTACCCCATGCTTCGGGAATCTCAGTCGAAGCTTAAAGAACTGGAGCCGAAAGCTCAAAAGCTTCGGCTGGAACTTAAGAGCCTTGTTGAGGAGCAAATAAGGCATGAAGAAGATGCTGCGAGAACCTATCAGCTCCTTCACAACCTGGTAGGCCAAGAGATAGCCAACCGCCTTGATGACTTGTACGGAAGAGGCGTGACATGATATACGGCGTAGGCGTTGATATTATCGAGGTGGAGAGGATAGGAAGAGCCTGTGAGTCGGAGAGATTCTTAAACTGCGTCTTCACCTCCAAAGAGCAGGAAAACGCAAATAAATGCATGCAATCCCTAGCTGGATTCTTCGCCGCGAAGGAAGCCGCCGCAAAAGCGCTGGGAACGGGGTTTAGAAACTTTGCGCCATTAGACGCAGAGATACTGCAAGACAGCCTGGGAAAGCCCTATTTGAAACCCTCCAGCAAAATGAAGGCGATCATGGACGAGCGCAGCGTAACAAGAGTATGTATAAGCATCTCCCACAACCGCACTCAAGCGATTGCTTTCGCGCTCATGGAAGCTTGAACCCCTAAAATTGCCGGGGAAGCTCCAGCAATGCTTGCGCACGCCAGGAATCACCGGCTTTTGCATGGACCCTTCAACAAAAATTTTGGAAATTTATTGCAACAAATCCCAAAACCTAAACATTTGCTGCTCTAAATTTTAAATTCTCAATTATTATCGAGCGAAAAATGGACATTAACAGCTATACTGATTTTTATAGGAAACAGCCTTTTTGTAGCTTGATTATAGAGCGGGCGCGATAGATATCGGCATTTCTCACCGCTCAATGGATAATCAACAAAAACAGGAACATTTGATGAAAATCGGTATATAAGACGGCGCGTTTTACGCTTAATTGATTAATCTGATAAGTTATGGCTGCTTTGCACTGGGAAGCTCCGGTTTTGAAATCGGATTAGACAATGGGTGCGATTGATATCGGCATTTCGCACCTTGAAACTGAATTATCCTGCCTCAAAATCGGTGCATCTGGCTGCAAGTCAGTATATTAACGCGCCCTATGCTGATTTGCATATGAAACCGCCTCGTTTGACCGCAAATCGGTATAACCAGCGCCCCCATGATAGGAGGTAGCGCGCGCCCTGCCAAGCAGAGCATAACCGGAGATCCCGCCATTTAAGGCGGGTGTTCCCGCCATTTAAGGCGGGACTCCTATCATGCCGCTAGCCACAGGCGGCGCGAAGCGAAATGAAAGTTGTCACGCGTGCTCAAATGCTAGCAATTGAAAGCGCAGCCAAGGAGGAACTCGGCATTCCTACTCTGCTTATGATGGAGAACGCCGCAATCAAAACCCTGGGCTATTGCCTTGAATACCTTGGCGACAGGCCAGCAAGCAAAGTCATTGTCATTTGCGGCCCCGGAAGCAACGGTGGAGACGGGTTGGCCCTTGCTAGGCATCTGCGCTTGAGCGGTATCGATACAGGAATCATTTTCGTGGGAGATATGGGCGCATGCCGGGGAGACGCTTTGCTTAACCTGGAAATCTCAAGAAAAATGGACGTGCCTATCGAATGCATCCCGTTAAGCGACACCCTCCTGGATGTACCATACACCATCGAGACCTGCGATCTTGTAGTAGACGCCCTGTTCGGCACCGGCCTCGGAAGGAAAGTAGAAGGAAGCTTTGAATATATAATCGACATGATAAACAGCTACGCCAAGCATGTCATATCAATCGACGTCCCGTCCGGCGTAAATTCCGACACGGGGCAAATCATGGGATGCGCCGTCAAAGCAAGCCAAACCGTAACGCTCGGGCTTCCCAAAATCGGCATAATACTCCACCCTGGCGCGGCGTATGCAGGGAAAATCGAAGTCGCAGACATATCAATCCCCCAATCTATCCTAACGCATGCCGTCTCAGAAACCAGCATATTGTCGGAAAAAGAAATCAAGGCTTTGCTGCCCGGAAGAAAGCCCCGATCTAATAAAGGAGCTTTTGGCAAAGTCTACGGCTTTGCAGGATCAGCTTCAATGCCCGGCGCTGCCGTGCTTTCCGCAACAGCAGCGTATAAAGTAGGCGCCGGCTGCGTTTGCGCATGCCTCATACCTCAGACTTCCGGAATCATGCACAGCGGGCTGAAGGAAGCCGTAACCCGGATTCTTCCTGAAAAAGGCGGCGGGTTCTGTAGGAAAAGCCTAGAATCCATACAGGATGAGCTGCGCGGCGCAAGCGTCATTTATGTCGGCCCGGGGCTTGGCAGAAGCTCTCATGTTTCCGAGTTCGTTTTTGAGTTGCTCTCAAGCGTCTCCGTCCCGATCGTTATAGACGCAGACGCGCTAAACGCAATATCGGAAGATGTAAACATCCTTAAGAAGATCTCGCCTCCATGCATCATAACCCCTCATCCGGGAGAGATGAGCAGGCTGACCGGCTTGTCAGTTCAAGACATCCTGGATGACACATTTAATGTCGCGAAAGAATTCTCGCGCGAATTCGAAGTGATAACTCTCCTAAAAGATGCACATACCATTATAGCAAGCCCTACGGGACACACATACATCAATACCACCGGATCCACATCCCTTTCCAAGGCTGGAACCGGAGACGTGCTCACAGGAATAATCGCGGGATTTATATCTCAAGGCATGGACGTCTTCTCCGCGGGAATGCTGGGTTCTTATATCCACGGCAGAGCCGGCGAGATGGCATCGGCTTCCTTGTCCGATTACGGCGTTTTGGCTTCTGACGTCTTGGATCTGATACCTAAATGCTTGAACTCATATAATTCAATAACCCACCGCCTTATACCGAAGGCTAAAGCCTTTTAACCTTTGAGGCGTGGTCTTGCAACTGCAAGTCCTGATTGACTAGCCTAAGCTTCCACCGGGAAACCGCGCCGACCAAGAATATCCTACAGGCGCTCCGGGGCGTCTGCTCCAGCTCAGTACTCTGCGGCTTATGGCTGAACAGCCTTGAGGGGAAGGGACGGCGCTGCAGGCGTATAAAACCTTGGAACAGCATTGGCGAAGGGCCGCCAGCCCAGGAAATATGGAGTTATGCGCGAATAGCGCTTAAGAAGAGCATCCGACTTATCGGATGCTCTTCTTTTCGTTATGAAAACATAGCTCTGGAATTAAGGCAAGTTTCATAAAAGCATGCCCTATATTTCCAGATTCATTTTTATGCATAATAATATAAAATTTGGTAAAAATAAACTCAAGTCGCAGATTTTCAGCATTCGGCCCTGCGCCTGTTAAGTCTGAGTCCGGTAATACAGCCTTTGCTTCTATTACTTAAGCACGAGAGGAATGAGAGCCGCGCCTTGCTTCTTTCCTCATCCAAGTAAATAATCCTGCTCAGCTTTTTTTGGCAATAAGGCCGCCTTAATGGATTTCGCGGCATATCGGCGCGAAAGCGCCGTACTACAAGGAGTTGATTTATATTTTTCGCGGAATGGTAAAAGCAATCGGCGTCATAATCATGAGTTCGATCATCGCATTTTCGCCGCTTCCACTAGCCTTCGCTTCGGAGTGCCAAGCTCCTCAGCCTAGAATCATGATTGACAGAGTTGTTCTTAATTCGCCCGTGAAGCCTATTGTCATAAACAAGCAGGCCTCCCTGCCAGTCAGGTATATATCTGAATGCCTTGGAGGAATCGTTTATTGGAATCCCGATGAGAAAACAGCTTCAGTTTCATACCAAGGAGTTGAGACGCAGGTAAAGGGAGCTATTATTAACGATGCGATGATGGCATCGTTGGACTTCTTTTCTGATGTCTTCGGAGCGGAGGGGAAGTTTTTCCCCAAGGAAAACCTCGTAGTTATTAGCACCCGAGACAGCTTGCCCAGCGAAAAGGAGGCGTTGGAGCTTATTCCTTCCTACTCCGGCTACACGCAGGAAGATCTTCTCTGGCTCGCGAAGATAGTTGAAGCAGAGGCCCAAGGAGAGCCTTACGCTTCTAAACTCGGGGTTGCGAGCGTCATTATAAACCGCAAGGAAAGCAACCTCTACCCTGACACTATAAAAGATGTCATTTTCGATAAACGGTTCGGAGTGCAGTTCACGCCAACCGCAAACGGCGCCGTATACAATTCCCCTTCCGCTCAGAGCTGGATGGCGGCGATTGAAGCGCTTGAAGGGACAAATAATGCTCCGTCAACCTTATTTTTCTTGAACCCCAGGTATGCGACTTCAAACTGGGTTCAGAAAAACAGGCGATACGCCTTTACCATTGGCGGCCACAACTACTATTATTAAGCGGCAAAGCTTAAAGCCGATTCTGCTTGGCAGAATCGGCTTTTCTCGTCGCTAGATCTCATAATCAGGTCATGCCTTGGCCTGCTTAATTGCATCTGAATTTCCTATTTTATGGCTTGGATGTAGAGCGAGAGCGTATGATGTCGGCATTTAGCGCCTTGAAAGAGGCAAGCTCCAAAACAAGCTCATTCGGCTGCAAATCTAATGATCATTCCTCTTGAGGAGCTGGAGCTGCTTGCGCAGGAGGTGAAATCTGGGCTGCGTTGCCTGAGAGTATGTCGACAATCAATGCGTCACTAGGCAGTATTATGGTTTTGTCTCCGACCATTGATTTCTTTACGGCGTCAAGCCCTCTGATGAAGTTATAGAATGCGGCGCGATCAGAGGAGTTGTAAGCGGATGATAGAATGGTCATATATGAGCTTTCACCTTCGGCTTTTAGCTGCTCGGCATCCGCCTGGGCTTTAGAGATCAGTATTTGCTTCTCCCTGTCAGTGGAGTTTCTTATCATATTAGCCTTCTCTTCGCCTTCAGCCAGGTAAGTCGCCACTATCTGGTTGCGCTCGGAGATCATTCTCTCGAATACCGCGTTTTTATTAGAATCGAGCAAATCAAACTTTTTAATCTGAACATCAACAAGCTCCACCCCGTATTCATTTATCGAGGTTGTGGAGTTTCCCAGAATCTGTTCATTTATCTTGTTATTGACCCTAGATTCTATTATATCCATCTGATCCAAAGAACCAATTGTGGTCTTTAGGCTTCCATAAACAGTAGCAATCAGCCTTTGCTCAAGCTGAGCGACATTTCCGGCTTTTTGCAGGAAAGTCAAGGGGTCGTCTATCATCCATACAGCGTATGTGTCAACGACCATGGTCTTCTTATCCTTGGTTATCACCTCTGAAGGAGGCAGATCATAGAATTCCAGCTTTTTCGTCAGGCGACTCCTGCTATCAAGCAGAGGAGCCTTTATGTTAAGCCCAGCGCTTTGGACTATTCTCACCACTTTGTCAAATCTTTTGATGATGGCATATTCACCTTCATTGACGAAGTATATGCTGTTGGCTAAAACAAATAGCAGCAAAAGCGCAATTACAGCGAACGCAACCTTAGGCCCCCACTTTTTTCCAGACTTTTCAGGCTTATCTAAGATGATTATGTCAGGTTTTCCATCCATGCGCTTTGCCTCCTATTGGTTTATATCCAGCATTTTCAGCAGGTTGTTTTCAGATGAGTCCACAATCACTTTGAGTCCGGGCAAGATTTCCTCCATCGCCTCATAGTACATTCGTATTTCTGTTATCTCAGGATACTTGGAGTATTCCGTAAACATTTCATTGAATCTGGCGACCTGGCCATTCGCTTCGTTTATCCTTGACTCTTTCACGCCTTCAGCGTTCTTTACAATCTTATCCGCTTCGGCGCGCGCGCTTGGGATGTTTTCATTGTAATAGCGGTTGGCTTCATTAATCATGGTATCCATCTGCTGCTTTGCATCCTCTACAGCCTTGAAGGCAAGCTTTACTTCATCATTAGGAGGCTCAGCATCTTGGATCATGACGTTTGTTACAAATAGTCCGATGTCGTACCTATCCAAGACCCCGTTCACAGTCTCCATTATTTTTCCTTGAATCTCCGATTTTCCATCAGTCAAAACGCTATCTACAGTATAGTTGCTGACTATGTCCCTCGCGCTTGACTGGAAGGCGTTTCTAAGAAGCGTGACAGGCTCGCTTACAGCAAATAGAGATTTCTGAGGATTCGTAACCCTCCACTCGATATAGAAGTCGACGGAGACCAGATTGAAGTCGACTGTAATCATCATTGACTCATTGTAGTTTTCTTGGGTATTGCTCCCATCTACTGTTGTATACCCGACCTCCATGCCTCTAGTAGTGGTATTGACTTTATAGTAGGATTGCAAAAACGGTATCTTCAAATGAGCGCCCGCGCTCTTTGTATCTGTATATTTGCCTGCCGTAAGCAGAACCGCGTTTTCCTGCTCGCTTACAGTGTAAAAGCTGTTGGCCCATAGTACAAAAGCGAATAGCGCTAATGCCGCAAGAATTGAAATCTGCCTAAGGAGCCTGAACGTCCTGTGATCACCCACTGATAAATCTCCTCTCAAAACCTGATTTTAACGCCTGCATGAATGCCGCGGCAAATAAGCTTTCATCAGATTTGGCGCATTCCTCTCCCGCCTCGAATTCCATTTGGCGGGAGAGGAATGCGCCCCGTAAATTCTGCATTGCCGCGACTGGCCGCCCTTCGCCAATGCCATTCCAAGGTTTTATATGCTTGCGGCGCCGTCCCCGCCCATCAGGGCCGTCCAGCCGCAAGCCGCAGGGCCCGAGGCAGGCGCCCCGGAGCGCCTGTATATTCTTGGACGGCGCAGCTTCCCAGCGGAAGCTTAGGCTAGCCGATCAGGACTTGCAGCTGCAAGCCCCCGCCTCAAATATCAAAAGGTTAAACCTTGAGATATTAGGCGGTGGGTTATTGACAAGACTTGTTTGGCTAATATGCCCTTCACTGCAAATATACGTGATTTTTGCAATTTAGTTTAACTAAGAAGGGTTTAAAACAAATCAATGCCTTATTGTTCCGCTGATATTAATTGTTGATGCATAATACCGCTGGATTTATGAGCCAAAGAGGCGCGAATCTCGCTTATTGCTTATGTGTTTAGGGGGTGGGGATTTTCCCTCCCGATGATTTCACGCTTGGCTTGCAGTCATTGCATCCGCCCTTTTCAAGCAATGTACAAGGCGCCCTATAGACCTGACAGAAGCGGGTTTTCAAATCCCTCATATTCGGATCCAGCGGTTTTAGAAGCCCTTGGTTCCTAGCGTCGGAGTTTTCATTGAAACGAGCGACTCTGCCCCGCACCGCACGCCGAGACTTATCGCTTTTGTTGAAGACGGTATTTGACTGCAAACAACTCATATTGTCCGAAGGGCGCATCAAGCTTGAATCAGTTTCTCCATATGCAGGTTATCCGAATGAGATAACTTCTAATAATATCATTTGATTTCATGCATGTGTTTCGAGCGAATTTACCAAAGGATGCGCTCCTTCCAAACCACGAGCAATGTCTAAAGACAGAAATTCCCTGGTAGTTTTCTGTTGCGCAGGCATCCCTGATTTTATATAATGCGATGGCATAGATGAAAAGCCAGAGTGGTTGTGAAAAAATCCTTACTTGCACATTGTTGATACTAATCCTTATTCCATGTGATAGAACGAGCGGTATCTTAGCGTTTTTCGTGTATTTAATGCAAGATTTAGTAAGACTTCGACCTTCTCCAGATGATCAGTAGGCGGGTTCATCGCGAAGGAAAAGAGGTTAAGATATCCCTGTAAGGTTTCTCGGTCGAAACCCGTGTGAGCGTGCAGGAAGTTCTTCAGTCGAGCATGAACCCCATTAACTCGGTTGAGAGGATTATCCTTGTCAGAAAGCTTCTTAATTTCAGAGGAATTATAGGACTCGCTGATCAAATGAAGCTTTTCGATCAGCATTCCGTGCGCTTCGCCTCCGTCGTGAACCAGTATGGAACCCTCGGCAATATGGCCGCCGAAGCTCATATGCACCTTCCGCGCTGTAGGTTGTCCCGCGCCTTCAAGCAAGCAGAGAATACGGTTCTTGGTACAGGCCACCCCGATGAAGAGTTGATTCTTGGATAAGCCTCGCGGCTTTTTACCATCCCCTTTCACTTGAATGTCATCACTCCGGACGGTATAGAACGTTTCATCAAACCATACTCTGCCGCCCAGTATAATATCCTCAGGGTAGTGCTCAAGCACCAGAAAAAGCTTCTCCAGCCAGTACCTGGACGTCGTAAAGGCATTCCGGCTGTTCCAAGAGTCGGCGCTTATGCTGACGTACCGGAAGATGTTCATACAGTACTCCATCCATTCACTGATGGAGATCTTATGGCTGTCGAATATCGTGCCGGTAATGGGTGTAAAGGTCTTTTCGCAACCTTTGCAACGGTACCTCTGAATCCCGTTTCCGGTTTGACCAAATCGGTTGATACCGTCATGTTGGCAGTATGGGCAAGTCTCCGGAATGACCGCGTTGATGAGCACTGCTTCTCCTGTTTCTGTCAACTTTGGATGCCTCTCCTTGTATTCGGTCTCATACCGTTCTGAAAGGAAGTGCTGAGTCGGTGTCAATGTGTCATGGCCATCCCATGGCGTCTTCCCTCTGGATTGGTGATTTCTACTCTTAGTCATGTGCCTCGGCACCTCCACTGTAGGGTGCCTAAATCATATCATCTATTTCAACACTGTGCAAGTAAGGATTTTTTGCGAAATGTTCATTCCTAGGCAGAAATACACGCTTGACCGAAAAGATGCCGGATAAGCGTGTTCGTCTTCTTCACCCGTCCTTTCCTTGAGCATTTCATCTCCTTCCCGTCGAGTGCCGTGACCCTTTTCTCCTGGAGCGGCTACGCAGGCTGCTAGCTGTGCCTCGACCCTTTCGGCGAAGAGTCCGCCCAGGCTCTGGAAGACGCTGTTTGCGTCGATCTTTGTGAATGCGTTCTGTAACGTGTCGTCAACTGCGCTTCAGCGCGCTCCGCACCTGGCGAGCCATTCAGCGTTCGCCTTGGCAAAGTCTGCCCAGGAGTCCGCGCTCCTCAGCAACGCCACGACGAGCATGTCTGCGAGCATTAGTTCATCGTCGGCTAGTCGGCCTGCCTCCCGTCCAGGATCTTCCTTGCGCAACTCCGGCACGACCTCCTCTATGCCATAATTCCCCTCTCCGATGATATGCCGAAATTCATTCAATGCTCCTTTTTGGAGCTTGATTATTCACTGGACGGTACGAAATGCCGATATCGGCATTTCGCACTCGCTGTATAATCAAGCCCCCAAAAAGTCAATTTTGTATGAAAATCAGTATAGCTGATCAATAAACCTATAAAATAAGTGCGAATCCGACGCTGATCGACCATATCGGCGAAGCCGCGCGGGGATGCATATTAGCGTGGGATGCATTGGATTCGACAGCCGAGAACGCAAGGAAAGCCTTCAACGCTGAGGTGGAGTGCGCCGCGACGCTAAAAGTCGGCTCAGGCCACGACATTTTTCGGCGCGACTGCGGAAAATGAGTCCGAAAAGGCTGCAACTAGGCATTAAAAGGCGGCGTCCGGGACATCCGCTGGGTAAAGAGGCGGAACTACAATAATAAGCGATTATTTTGCAGCAGCCGACATTTCGGGTTCCTGCAAATCGTACAAATGGGCTTGGTGCAGGCTCCATCTGCATGGAGCTGCAAACTTCAGTCCGCAGCCGCAGATAGTCCGCTTTGCCGGCCTGGCGGGAGTCCGCCGCTTTCGCCGCTTCTCCGCAGAGATCCGACACTATCCTTTTAGAATCAGGCTCGCCTTCGCTTTCGCCGAGCGCGCCGACCTCAACCTTCCCCCTCAAGCAGCTTCATGAGCGTCGGCGTTGCGGCGTTGCGATCCTCGAGGAAATCCGAGCGCCATCCTTGTTCTTTGCGACGGCGGCTGGAGCCGCAGCGCCCGGACGCCTCCTTGCAGAAGAAAATATAGCCTGCATTGAGCTTGAACATTGCACAGCCTCCCTTTTTTATATGAATTGCGAGCATACTGTATAAAATTAGGGGCGTATTTTCAACGGAAACATTATCCCTTGAATTTCTAAAGTTCGACTGTTTTTGCAAGGCAAATTTCGCAGCGCGAGAAAATTCAGCCCGCGCCTTCCAAGAGTTTTCCCCGCTTTAGAGCCGCTATAAAGGGCTGAAAAGAAACGAGTACAAAATATCAATGAGTTTACAGCTTGATAAGTGAAAGTTTTATTCGGAAAGCCTATTGCTATAAACTCATATAAAAGAATACCATAATTAGCATTGTTTATAATTGTCTAAATAATTCAATAATTATAACTTTATTCCAAATGTGTATTCTCACATTTCGCCGTCATAATGACGAAACCTATGGCCTTTCAATCATCAACGCGCTAAAACAGTTGCAAGCCGAACTATATTGGCGCATGCCGAGGAAGAGATGCATGCGGACGGCAAGGTCGCCCTGCGGAATAAAGCGGCGTGCTTCGCCGAGTCAATCGGCTTGAACATGTCAAATTCATTGTTGAAAAATCTCGCATCCATGCTGATCATCATAGCGGCGAGGGGATTCCCGAGAAAGATGGCTGATTTTGCATTTGATGGCGCCCGCCACGGGGCAGCCTATTCAAGAAACATACACGGCTTCAGCAAAGGAGGAAGCTTCAGCGACGCGCTGAAAAGCTTCGCGTTGGAGGCAATCCAGAAGAAGCGCGGGGAGACCGGAGAGCCAATCTGCATAATAATAGACGATGCGACGAGCGCAACGTCGAAGGGGCGCGCAAAAAGCGGAGCGTCCATTGAAGGCGCCGGTCGGCGCTGTTCGCATCCCGGCGGAACGACAGTCTTCGGCCATCAGATTGCGGCGGTCTTGATTGGCTGCGGAGATCTCCTTTCGGCCTATGAATTTTTCAATTTCGACAATTCTGGCGGCTTGTCCATCGGCGAGAAGGCATACATGGATGCCGCCGCCGGAGCAGCCGAGGTTCAGATCTCTAAATGAGCGTTTGTCTATGTCAATTAATGGAATCTATGATTTGAAGGTAATATTGCACAAAATACAGATATAGTTCAGGGATACCATGTGAGTTTTGGAATTGGGAATATTGCACAAGATGTTGCTTGCCTACCCTCATAATTTAGCTGAGCCTTGATTGAAAAAAATAGCGTCGGCCTACGCAAAATAGTATATATTAGATCTTACGGAGATACTAATATGCCAATAGAGCGGAGGCTGCGCTATGAATCCCATTATAGTTGATATTTCTTGGATTGCTGAATATCTTATAGAGTCAAATTTAGTCGCCAATACTTCGATTCCCAAATTCGTCGCATCGCGACGATTGCGGCGTCTATGGTTGAAAAAGGCTCAGCAGGCAAAATTTCAGGCGCCGCGGAGCGGGCCGATTGCCGCCGCACATCCCTGGGCCGCTTCGTCTCAATTAGAAAATGGGATGAAGGGATAATTCAGGATTATATAAAAAATGCTGCGCACGAGTACATACTTAAGCATTCCCAAGAAACTTAAAAAGCCGATTCTCTTCAGCTTCGACGCTGCCGCGTATGCGGAGGCCAAGCCTTCGAGGCAGGCGAGGCGCCCCATTCAAGGGACGGCGTACGTTTTCACCCGCCTCGAAGAGAAGGCTGCCCGGGGGCGCCAAGCCGCAGCGGGGACGGCAGGCTGCGGAAGCATCGCGCTTAACTGTGAAATTCAAAGGTACAATAAGGATCTTGGCATAGAAGGCTCCAAAATAAAATGCGCCTCGGACATGGCCCCGCCGCCGCCGGAGCCTGAGGGGAAAGCCTGTTTTATGGCCGGCGGCTGGCAGCCGCGCGCGGGAACCGCAGATTCCCGCCTTAAAAACGGCTGGCGCCGCATAGGCGCGCTCAGGGCGGACAGGGCTGCATTTCCAGGCGGCATGAAGATTCCGCCGGCGAATTCGCAAAAGCCCCCGACATGCCGGATTTCAGCCTCGTAAAGCGAAAAATCAGATTATAATGTCTATAGATATGAAGGCAACCTGAACGGAATCGAAAGCGCCGCGGCGGGCTTGCCGCATCCGAAGGAATCCTTCGGCAAGCCCGCCGCTTTGAGGGCTTTCATTTGCGCGGACGCCAGCCTGGACATCGAGGCAATGCTTGATTATTATGGAAGCAGGCGGCGCATCGAGACTTTTTTTCGCAGGCGAAAGGCAGCCTTGGATTCGGAAAGCGTCAAATCCGCTCAATCAAAGGGATAGAGCGCCTCTGGAGGCCGGCGTCCCTTTGCCGCTCAGCCTGCCGCGCGGCCGCGGGCGCCTATATGCCTTTCGGCGCGGGGCTTCGCAAGCTGAGGAATGAAAATGCTGAAAATCCAGTATAGTCCATATATGAAAGGGGCTGTAGCGGAGAAAGCCTCGAAGCGGTTCTTTCGGATTTCTGCGGCAAGCCTGCAAGCCTGGCCGCAGGGCAATGATTGTACATGTCATTAGAGAATAATAAAGGCGTTTTCCAAGATAAATCGCGTATATATAGGAAATATGAAAATAAATAGCATGATCGAAAGCGGATCATTCGACGCTGAACGCAAGAAAATCATGTCCGCATCAAGCAATTTGCAAAATCCATCAAACTTGAATACGCATTAAAGATATCAGCCCTTGGCCGCCTCCATTTCCGTCCGTGCGGCGATGAAATCCTGCGGCCTCTCCTGCATCTGCACCAAAATGAACTCGCCCGACTCGGCCTTGCAGACTATGTCTATGGAACTTCCCTTGGCGTCCTTGCTTTCGCGCGGCAATTCAGCGGACAGGGGCCGACCGCCTTGAGATCGGCGCCCAGGAGCAAGATCTGAAATACGAAAATCCTTTCCTCGCGCTCGCCCGGATTTAAGAGATTCTTTAATGTGTTTATTTGCGGTCGCAAGCACCCATGCTGATTCGCATTTAAAGTTCCTATTTTGGAGCTTGATTATACAGCGAGTGCAAAATGCCGATTTCGGCATTTCGCACCACTCAATGGACAGTCAAGCTCCAAAAGGCTACATTTGACTGCAATTCGTTATATTTTGGAGCTTCATATGCAAATCAGCCTGCATAATCCTCGTTGGCTCTAAACAGAGCCTCGCTTTCCAAAACATCCTTGTATCGACTTTTCGGGTGACAGCTTCAGCAGCCTCTCAAATGCGTCCAGCTACTTGCATTCAATATCCGCCTGCGCTTCATCTTTTCCATCGCTCAATCCAAAAGCCCCCTTATTGCTGTGCGCCAGGTTAAGCCCTGAAATGATGCAAGGCTTAACCTGGCGCACAGAGGCTGGCAGACATTAAAGTCCATCCGTTCCATATCAATAATTGTCTTCTTGGAATATCAATACTCAGTCTGTAACTATACTGATTTTTCATGGAAAACTACCTTTTTCAGGGCTTGATTATACATCGAGCGCGAAATGTAGAAAGCATTGCAGGAACCCGCTGATTCAACCATAAATCGCTGATATTCTATAATTTCAGACGATAAACTTCGTTCAAGCTTCAAGCCTTAAGAATTATCTACATTCATCAATGTCAGAACCTCTTCTTCGCTATAGCCAGTTGCTTCCGCTATGTATACAGGATCTAAGTTTCGAGAGATTAGATATGTAGCAAATGTCAACCTGATGCGCCTGAGAATCTCATATGTCTCCATAAGCTTCTTATTCACGTCCTTAAGCTTCTCCTTGACCTCCATAACCTCTTTGACCGCTTTGTAATCCTGCTCTTCATAATTCGTTGAATCCTTAGCCATTTCCGCCGCTTCCTCCCCTTTATTTTCTTATAGCCAATACCAAATGATGCAATGCCCTCCTTTGCAAGAACAGATCCTAGGCGGTTCCGTCCTCCGCCCTTTGCCTGCTGCCAAATTATATCTTCTTTTGCATGAACGCTAAAATTGCAATTTCGAAACTGCAGCAAAAAGCAAATGAAGCAATGAAAGGCTTTAAGAGCTTGACCCCAAATGAAAGGCAATAACTGAATTAAGGATTCTTTGAAATTCCAAGCGGCGAAGTATAACCATTTCGGATAGGCTCTAATAAAAACGCCTTTTCATTATCCCCTTCATGCTCTCCCAACAAAGCTTAATCTCAACCGCGCCAATCTGAAATCTTCCACGATAAGTTTGCAATTCTAAAAATCAAAGGCTTCAAATTTTTAGGGCGTCTGGCAATTCCCATAATTAAGATTTATGCTTAAAGAGCCTCTTATACTTAATTTAGCATATTAAGCCATGCTTTTACAATAGAACATATAAATGTTTTTATTAAGACATTTTCTCCGATAAACAGCCAACTTGAAAGCTATATGGCCACCCCGCCCTAAAGTCAAATTTAAAGCAAGAATATGTCAAGGCCCTCATTCATATGCTCTTTAAACCGAGCTTAAGCCTTAGAGTTAAGCCCCGGGCGAACGTTTTTAGATCTCTTCCAGTCAATTCTGCAAATGGGCTGTCATTTGAATGCTTTAGGCCGAACACACATTTGAATTCACTCTTTTGCAATATATAGCATCAATAATTGACTTTGATGGTAAAATTTGAGATTATTTTATTGATTTGGACATTTCTTACATTGTAAGTATTGACCATTTCTCTATATAATGGTAATATTTCCAAATAAAGTACAAACTCAGCCCTCCGAGCGCTGCGGCAATGCATCTTTAGCATTTTAGAGATAATCCTGCTTTAGGTCAATCTAATTAGGTTCTCTTGCTATTTAAATGCAAATATCAATGCGCATAAAACCTGCAATCATTTTGCAAAATGGCATATTTAGAATCATAGGCAAAATCCTTGCAGTAAAGCATTGGCATAGATGTATAAAATTATGGCGCTCACAGTCATACACTATTTCAAGGATTGATTATGTTAGGGCAAGCCTAAAGCTAAAAGAGCACGCTATGAACAGATTTTGCAGCTTTATTGTCCATGTAGGCACTATATAATCGAAGATGCAAAATCGGAATTTTCATAAGCAATCAGAATACAGGGGGTGTTTGAACGTCCCTGAAATTGACGATGCGCATTGGAAAAATCTTGTTTAATTAGCATTATGCAATGCTTAAAGATGATCCGATCCCAAAATCGGTGGACTTCGCATCCAAATAGCTGTGTTTTCTTTGAACTAGCCCTTGAATAATACTGCAATCGACTGGATTTACTGTTGAATGCAACATTAAGCCCAGTGGCACCGGCTAATCTCTTAAAGAGATTGAGTGCGCTAATTTTCAATTAGCCCAGGCCAAGTTGCAGGCTCCTTGAAATGCTTCGCAACATTACTCTAAGGAGGCGATTCAAACGGACAGCAATGAATTACTTCACTCAGCTGCTGAAGTAGAGGGTTCTGCAGAGCCCATTCCAAACGGTGAAAGAAAGCGCATGTTCAACGTGATGCAACTGGCCGCATGCATCATAATTTTCGTAGGCTCCATAATTGCAAGCGTCGCTGGATTTGCGGCGATTAACGCATTTATGAGCCCCCTGTCAAATGGCATCGAAGTGAAATTCTTATCAGCCGCCACTTCCGGCAATGAGATCTCGGTTGCAGTCTCAATCAGGGATGTTATAGGAGGACGGCTCAGCTATTTGTCCAATATGGAGCCTTCGCTTCTTCGCGGAGGGATTTCGATGCTTGAAAGCTCCTCCTTGGCGGCAAAAAGCGATATCAGAGACGCAAGGCTTGTCGTCATAAATTACGACGCATCTTCAGAAACTGCCTACGCGGCCATTTTGGCTAGATCAAGCAATGAGTTTTCTGAAGGCGACAATATAGAGCTTTCAATCAAGGGGTTGCTGATGGGAAGCATGAATAGGCTCAGAATAGAATCGGAGCTGGATTTGATTAAAATGAGCGAAAGAAAGCTTCCGGGAACCCTGGCTTACGCCCTGCAACTTCCCAGATGGGCGCCATTAATGCTTCCAAAGGACGGACTCACGGTAGAAACCCCTCCTTTGAGCTGGCTGAAGATAACAAATGCCGGCTACATAGAAGAGCAGTTTCATCTTCAGTACACTGTGTCAGAAGAAGCGCTTAAATACAATTTCAAAGGCTTCCACCTCCTATTGAAAGACGGCGAGGAGCAAACCTTCAGTTCATACAGCTTCAAGGATCAGGGCGTCGGTCGTTCAGAGCTTGTTTTTGACATAAGCCCTTCCGCTCTCGCAGAGTCCTCCTTGGCGCTAGATTACTGCCCGGTGCAAGTTTTAAGCGGCGAATGGAAAGTTAAGTTTATCTTGACCCCAGAAATGAAGAGCAATGCTATAGTTTCCAGGAATTCAAGCGGCACTGCAAGAAATTTGATAATTAGGGCAAATCAATTCGATACTTATATCAGCTTAATCTATGCGCTCAATGCAGATGACCCTGAAGGAGAAAAAGCTAAAAAAAGATTCTTGAATAATGATGTGTTCCTGATGACTGAGGATAATGAGGCAATTCCCCTAACGCTTGTATCCTCAGCTTCATGCAAAATTTCCAACTCTGAAATTTTATTTGATCTTACATACTCCAGCAACAGGCTGCTTCCTGAGAGCCTTCTGTCAATTTCGTTCGACACAGAAGAATATTTCTTTTGATTTTGAAAAAATGATTGTGCCAGCTTGCACGCTTCATATGCTGACGCGCATAGGAAAGCATAAATAAAGAGAACCCAGAGGGGTTCTCTTTATTCATTCTGGCTAAGGGAGCGGCTAGCTTTCGATCTCCCGCGCCGCCGCGCTTTAGGCTTCATTCAATTTTAATCGCCTTCTTCCATGGAATCCAGGTAAATCTCTAGGCGCAGGATTTGTCAGGAATGAAAATTTTTGCTCTGAATTTATTGGCAGCCTGGCTTTCATGAGGATTTTCATAGAATATTGCCTATTTGGGAGTTTGATTATGCAGCGAGTGTGATTGATATCGGCATTTTGCGCCACTCATTGAATAATCAACAAAAAAGGAGCATTGAATGAAAATCAATATAGAAAAGAAAAGCCACGCCTTTAGGGTGTGCAGCCTGCTCCCGCCGACTAAAGACGCTGGGGCTTCTCGCTCAACGCGCACAGCGGCGCGAGCATAAGCGAGCCAGCCCCGTGCGACCTGCGGTTTGCATAAGGCTTGCCATGCCGGAGGCAAGCTTCCTTCAGATTCCTGCCTCCGGCGGGCGGCCCCCTGCCTTTGGCCTGCGGTTTCTGGCTCCAAGCCCGCAGCGATCTTCTGTCGGCTAGAAGCGCGCATAAATGGAATCCCAGCAAAGCTCCGTTTTTTTCATGCCATATAATGATTTTCATATGAACCTATATGAGGCTGCGCTTCACCGCCAAGAATAAAAGTTATCTATACTGCTTTTCATATAAAATTACTTTTTTTTAAGCTTGATTATACAGAGTGCAAAATGCCGAGAAAGGCATTTCGCACCACTCAATGGATAATCAAGCTCCAAAATAGAACATTTGATGAAAAGCGGTATAAACTGACGCTTATGAAAGTTCTGATTTTAGAGCTAGATTATCAAGCGTTTCAAAGGTATAAACAGACTCCAGAATCGGAACTTGTCAAGCAAATCAGCGCAGGCGCAAAATATTTGAATTAGCATGTTTATTATTTTATTAGTCCACATTATATGACAATAAGTTGCAAATTTCCATTATATGAGATATAATCATTATATTGCTGTTCATTTTTCTATTATTCGACACATTATGATTAATAAATTTCTGATTGAACAAAAGAGAGGAGCATTCCAATGGACGCAAAGCATAAACTGCTAAAAATTGTGCAGGAGCAAGGAAAGGAGATCTATTCAGATTTAACGCAACTTGAAGCCTGCATGATAGAAGCTGAATTTGAAGCAGCCTTTATAGTTCAAATAACTGCCATTTTAAAAACAGGATGCCTAAACAAAGCAATCATTGAGAATCGGCGTGAAATATCTCAAAATACGAAACGCCTGTTGCGCAGGCAAATAAGCAAATTATATGAAATCTCAGAATCTGAGCTTGCAGAATCTTTGTCATGCATTTTTTATTCTCTGGAATTGCAGTCAGAACCCCTAGAGTCTGAAAGACTTGAAGTTCTTGAAGATTCTAAATTCAAAGATTTGCTTATGGCTGCCAGGCAAGGCGAACCTGCCGCCCAGAACCGATTGGGCGGCATGTATTTGGCGGGTGACGGCGTTTCTCAGAGCGACGCTGTAGCGCTCGTCTGGTTCCGCAAGGCTGCAGAACAGGGCGAAGCCAATTCCCAGTATAACTTAGGAAGCATGTATTCTTGCGGAATTGGAACTATTCAGAGCGACGCGAGGGCTGCCGCTTGGTTCTTAAAGGCCGCGAAGCAAGGATTAGCCGACGCCCAGTACCGCTTGGGATGCATGCATGCTAGCGGCAGAGGAGTCAAGCAAAGCGATGCGGCGGCGGCTGAATTGTTTCGAAAGGCTGCGGAGCAGGGCTTGCCGGATGCGCAGTACGCCTTGGGTTCTATGTTTTTGAGGGGTTCTGGCGTCAACCAAAGCAACTCCGACGCAATCACCTGGCTTCGCCAAGCCGCAGAACAAGGACATGCCGCAGCGCAGCAATGCTTAGGCCTCATGTATTTGGATGGCAGAGGCATTATGCAAAGCGATGCGGATGCTGCCGCCTGGTTTCGCCAAGCCGCTGAGCAAGGATACGCCGAAGCCCAAAACGGTTTGGGCTTGATGCACTCCACAGGCCGGGGGGTCAGAAAAGACTTTTCTGAAGCGGCGTCCTGGTTCAGAAAAGCTGCAGAGCAAGGCTTTGCGGAGGCTCAAGAAAATATGGACAGGTTAATGGGGATGTGACAATACATGCTATGATTATCCACTTTCAAGGCGCGAAATGCCGACATCCGCATCGCGCTCGCTGTACATTCAATCTCCCGCTCAGGAAGTGCATATGCAAATCGGCATCTTGAATGAGCTGCCTGCAAAATCCCTGCTTTCCATTGCCAGCAACTGCTCTAGAGCGAAAAGCCAAGCTTTACGAGCCAGCTTGGCTTTTAGAAAATGAATTGAGGTTCTAGAAGTCGAAAGCAAACTCCAAACCAAAGCGATCCTCTATAAATTTATCTATTTCAAATACATTCACCCTGATATTTCTAAGCGTCGGAAACTCAGGCGCTGAAGCTGTTTTCGGAAGATTCATTTCAAAGTTTGGCGTCAGCTGGGTTACAAACGGAAAATCCATATCCCTCCTGAAAACAAGCGCCTCTCTCATGCGAAGCATTCCGAATTCATACGGTTCAACAAGAGGCCTTGCCGAAACTTGGCCATTTGGGAGTTCGACGTACACCACGCCGCATTCCCTTGAAAGCATCTCTTTAAGTTGAATTCCCTAGGCATTGTAGTAAATCTTTGTCAGACAGTTTGAAAATATCGTCTCCATCTCATCACTGCTGTATTTCGACTGAAGTTGCGAAAGGTTTTGTATGAAAAGCAGGAATCGGATGTTGTATCCTCTGGCAAGAGATATCCGCTGGGGGAAGTCATTCAAAACCAGGTTCCCAAACTCGTCCAAAACGAAGTTGAATCTTCTTGCAAGCCGATTGTCCGGCTCTTCCTGTGCGTAGTGGACAAGCATGTTGTATGCCTGGCTGACAAAGCAGGAGACAATCGGTGAAAAAGCGCTGGAGCCCCCCGGACATATTATATAGACGATGGTTTTCTCCTTGCTCAGTTCTTTAAAGCTGAAATCCATTCCAGAAAGCATTTTGGAAAGGCCTTGAGAAGCCAAGAATATCCTTTTTGCCCTCCTATCTGTGGATATTATGCAACTTCTAGTGTTAGGGGCGACATTTATAGTTCCAACAACGCTAGTATACGCGATAGAATTCTTATCTTTCTTTGAAAAGTACTTCTTGAGCACAGTATCGTTGCCCTGCATAGATTCTCCTATAGAAGACATATAAGCGATGGATCTCATATTTATCTCAGATTCCTCAGCATCTTCAAATGCCGCCATAATAAGCCCGTTAGTGTACTCCACGCTTGAAAGATCCCAGTAACGATCCTTCGCCTTGGGATCGGAGCAAATGCCGTAAGCTATGTCATAAACTAACAACGCCGCTTCGTCTACATCCTTTATAGTTCCGCCCTTATAGATCTGGTACGGTTCGCTCAGCGGATTCCAGCAGTGGCTTCTTAAGGGATCAGAAAAATTCAGAACTACTATTTTGTAGCCCATTTCCTTTGCAATGCCGCTTGTAGCAGCATACAACTCACTTTTAATATCCGTTGCAATCACCGATTCACCGCAGCGAAGCATTGATATTATAGCCGGTATGGCTCCTTCGCTGCTCTTCCCCGTTCCTGTAGAGCCGACAGCCAATGCATGGGACTCACTGTTGTCCGTATACATGATATCGCGGCTACTCCAAATGGGTATGCCGCAGCCAGCAAACTTTCCTGTTGCAAGTTTGCTGGCGACGCATCCTTGAAGGAACTCTTCCTGCGTCGCAAACCTTGCGCCGCTTATCACTTTAGACATATAATACCTCCATTAGCACCGATTCTCATAGTAAATTTCTGTTTTGCGGCTTGAATATAAAGCTTGAAGATCAACCTCCAAAATAGGAATATTTATTTGCAAGTCATTAGCTCTGTGAAAAGCTCCAGGATCATTTGGGGTGCAGGTAAAAACTTAGTGCCGGACTTCAGCCATGGCCTAGAAGGGCTCTCATTAATAGCGTGAATGAAAAATATAGCGAAGGTTCGAAGAACCGAAGAGCCAAAGTAAAAATCTGCACACTCTCTTTCGGAAAGCGGTATTCTTCTGGCAATGCCAGCTTCAAATCTGATATAGTCAGGGAACAACTGGACAATATTATACTATCGATTTTGGAGCTTGACTGTCCACTGGGCTGTGCAAAATGCCGATATAAATCGCACTCGCTGTATAATCAAGCTCCAAAAAAGGTAATTTTCTATGGAAAGCTGCATAACTAAGCGGCGCAAGTAAATGCTGATTTGCAGCCATATGCCTGCTTTAGAGCTTTTCTACCCGCTTTCACGCTCTTCAAAAAACATTCATATGCAAATCTCCCATGCCTCATCTGAGAATTCAGCGCTGCCTCTTAGGCCATCGCCGATTTCAGAGCTTGGAATGCAGCTTATTTAGTCTCCGAAAGCTCTTGCAGCTCAAATCCAATGACTTTCGATTCTGGGCTTTCGGCTAGAATTCTGTTTGAATATTCTACAGAATTCATGTAGCGCTCGAGAGTCTCGCTATTGATTGATTCTTCTTTTCTCTTTAGCGCGACGCTTAATATTTCCATGGCGGCAAGTTCAGCTGACTTGTATCCGGCGAAAGCGCCCCCCGTCCTCACCTTCTGCATGATTTCTACCAATTTCGGATAGGCTTCAGAGGATAGGCTATGTCCGTATTTTAAGAAGACTTCTATTGCCCTGGCTGCCACGTGGATCCCCTTTGACTTCCCAAACGCCAGCTCTCTTATAACCAGGCGTTTGGACAATTCCCTCCTCAGATTATCCAAGTCAGACTTTCCATCAGCCCAGAATGCAAATATAATGTCATCAATATTTCGCTCAGCGCAGCTAAGAACCTCTGAAAGCGCAAAATTGGAATCTTTGCCGCGCACTCGCGAGACATCAATTGCGGCTAATCCTCTAAAGCGCCCTAATCTTCGGGCGTCTTCAACCTTCGATTCAAAATCCTCTGAAATCGTCCGGTTCAGCATAGGATCTACCTTGAAATCTATGACATCTTTCCTTCCATTGAAAGAAAATATGCCGGATTCCTTCAAAAAAGCCGCCATGTCTCTGACCAGCTCTATAGCGCCGCAGCCATCGTCGATTGATACAAGCACAGAGCCTACGATGTTGCCCGCGCAGAATCCGCCTCTGCTTAAAGCGGATTCCGCAAGCGCCCTCAGTTCGCTCTTGAATTCGATATACTCCTGCTCTTCTAAAGGGTAAACCCTTGCAGGATTTACAGAGTCCATTCAATCTCCCCCTTAATGCGGAAATCCCGGCTTGTCCATACAACATATGCTGACTTCTTGCGAAAGAAAAGAACTATGAAAGTTTCACTCCTACATATAAAATATTTGCAAAAATATTCCTTATTTATATAAAATAAGATTTTCATACAGAAAAGGCAGTTAATAAAGACCAGCGCAAATGCATTTCACCTCGAATCAGCATGCGCTAATCCTTTAAAGAAATCTAGGAATTGCGAGCTTATCTTCATATTTACGTTTCTAATAAAAACATCTTGATCGGCTCAAGCATTAGCTAGAAATGCATGCTTGTTAATCTCTTGATTCATCCAAGTATATATACGCGAAAAATGCAGGATTTTCATACTATAATCGGAAATATTTAGAAAATTCGCGTGAGCAGGCAGAGATTGCTTTAGAGGCAGCATGCATCATATGTGAGATTTTTCTCAGTCAATAGAAAAACGCTTGCAACTGCAATTTCTCGCAAAGAGGCCAGCCTCAGAAGCATATTTTTCTCCCGCGGACATGCACGCGCATGAAAAACGCCTTACGCATTTGGAGCTTGACTGTAGAGCGGGCGCAATTAATATCGTCATCTCGCGGCTTGAAAGTGGATAATGAAGCTAAAATAGTTGCATTAAAGCAAATAGGTATATACCTCTTTTCATTAAATGTTTCTTTTTTTGTTGACTGTACTTTGAGTGGTTCGATTGATATCGGCATTTCGCACTCGCTGTATAGTCAACAAAAAAAGGCAGTTTTCTATGAAATCATCATATACGCTAGGAAAACTTTAGATATACTGCTTTTCATATAAACCCCTATGAAGCTTCGCTTCACTACTAAGGATGAAAATATTATGCCATTTGTGTGTTTGAGGCATGGACAAATGTCCATAAAATGTATTTTCGTACTAAGCTGCTTTTTGTTGCTTGATTATACAGCGAGTGCAAAAGCATTTCGCGCCACTTAATGGATAATCATGTTCCAAAAAGGAACATATGAAAAGCGGTATATTCATTCGTCATGAGAATAATTTGATATTAAGGCTTAATGGGAAAAAAGAGTTGCAACAGGCCCAGCCAGCAATTTAGGCTTGGAGTGATAGGCTTTGCGAACGGTTGCTTTTTTATTTATATATATCATTATTGCATAGGTTAATTTAATTGTCAAATATATTTTTTTTGGTTTTTTAGCTAATCCTTAACCATTTATCTGAGTAGTTCATCTAGAGCTATAAGCAGTCATACTTATACTGATTTGCAGACAAATGCACCTGATTTTGAAGAAGCTCCCGGCTTTAGCCGTTGTGGTATAAGTCGCGGCTTTGGCTTTAAGCGCGCCCTTTGGCGCCGACTTTTCATTGCGCGAATGCGCCGGCTTTTTGCGCGCCTTGCTGCATAAAACTAAAAAAACAATGCGATATCCGCATCCGGCATAATGCCTGCATATCAGCTTAGTACATTTGACCGCAATCTAATGGGCAAAAAAGCTGGATCCTGATTATCCAGCGGATAATCAGGATCCAGCTTACTGAAAGCATTAAACCATTTCCGGTTCTCTGACGCCAAAGCAGTTGTAGTCTTGGTAAAAATGCAATATGACTCGGCTCCCGTCAATACCAGATCTTTTCCTAACCACTTCAATCTCCATCAAGCGCGAGCCTAAACCCTTCCCATTAGCTTCGCCCCGCCCCGGCAGGGCTTCGCCCCACCTCGGCAAGGCCTCCTCCAAGATCCTTATCCGCACAAGAGCGTCGCATCTTAAAACGTCATCTCCAAGTCCGGATATAACCGCAATGATAGGGATCTTGTTGTCCTTTGCCATCTGAGAAAGCTCAATAGCCAGCTTTTCATTTTTTTCGCGCCCCGCTTCCCCGCTTGGCGAAACCATGCCTTGAAGGTTGTCTATGATTGCCGCAGGCGCAGCTCCATGCTCCAAAGAATGCTCTTTCATAGCTGACTTAAGCTGCGGGATTCCAAAATCGCCATGGCATTCATATATGTACAGATGCCCAGCATACGATGCGTAATCCCTTGCGGCCCGATGATAGAACTCCGTCTCCTTCTCTTCGAAAAGGCCGTAGCCGTTTAAAAGCTCTTCAGCCGTCTTTGCAAGCCCCGCGTCTTCGGAGTCTTTTAAAGAGAGCATAAACGTCGCGCGGCTGAGCGATTTCGCGTTCAGCTCATATTCATAGTTCTCAAGTGAAAAATAAGCGGCGCTGCGTCCTTGCTTTGCCAAATTATCAGCTATTTGAAGCGCAAACGCTGTCTTTGCCTGTGAAGGAACGGCATCAATGATAAATAGGCCTTCCCTCAATCCGCCCCCTAAAGCTGAATCCAACTCTTTAAATCCTGTCGGCCAAACGCGCTCCACTGGAAGCGCCGTCTGGGCTTCCAGTGGAGTTTCAATCAACGCGCCGCCAATATCCTCCTTGGCTAGCGCCCTTTGAAGCTTACGCTCCTTTTTTAATTGCAGGCGGCTCTTATCCTCATGCTCTTTCGCATCCGCCTGCTTTTCAAAAGCTCCGACTTCCTGAATCGGCATCTTTAAATCATCTAAAACAAGCTCTTTAGCTTGTTTCGCTTCTATATCCCTTATCATTATAATTCCAATCCCCTTCTCGCCAGCTCTCTGGGCAGCGTTTAAAATCAGCGTCACATATAGGCTGACTTTTTTGGCCTTCTAACCCTGACGGGTATCCGGCGTCCATTGGCTCAAACTCTGATTTTATAAGGTTTTTACATGCGCATTCGTGATTTTTGCCCAACTAAGTTTTAAGACCTCTTTTTTGAATGCATCCATGAGAGGTTTATCTTATTATTATTCACCAACTGCAGATTTTATGTTGATGCATCATAATAACACTTATTTAGATTGCGTGCAAGGACGAGTTTAAAAGCTGATGGCAGCTATACTGATCCGCATATAAAGTTCCTATTTTGAAGCTTGATTATTAAACGAGCGTGAAATGGCGATATCGGCATTTCGCGATAATTGTACAGCCAAACCGCAAATTAGTAACTTTCATGCGTTTGCGGTAGGTATGGATTCTACCCGTCTCATTAAAACGCCAGCTTTCTTGAATTTCCGGGTTTTTATTCAGAGGCGAGCCAGTAAAATCAATTCCTTTGAAAGCGTTGCCTCGCAGGAGCTCCAGATCGCGCAGCCTTGCCAAAATGGATCTCCCGCGAGGCAAAGGCATTTTTTTGAATCAGCGCTTGCCTTTAACTCCAATCTCGCTCTCAAACTCAGCCGCTTGAGCTTGAGTTAAAACCCCGTCCTTTTCGAGTTTTCCTAAAAGCGTCTCATCTGAGCCCTTCTGAACAGAAATAAGGGCTTTCACCATCATCACTACCGCATCCGAACGTTGGAATTCAAAAGCTGAAGCAAACGCGCTCTTTTCGTTGCCAGAGAGCATGTTGATTGAAACCGCTTTATCCATGGCGCCCGTAAAAGCAAAGTCTCCGCTTTTCTCGCTGTAGCCGAGGATCCTTAGAAGAAACGCCGTGAATTCTCCTGTAGTAACAGGGCGATCAGCCGCCAAAATCGTGTGCTCGCCATCAATTCCCGCTGTGATTCCGATAGAGTATGCATAAGCGGCTATGTTCCGGCCCCATTCAGGGACATCCGTGAAAGTGCATGCGCCGCTGTATGCGGACGCCTCAGCCGCAAGTCCCATGAGCCTCACCGTCAACGCTATTGACTCCAATCTTGTAAGAGGCTTGTCAAGCTCATACTTCGGACTTCCGTCCTCGTTTTTCCCCGTTCCTGCGAATAATTCCAGTTTGTAAAGCTGGAAAGCGAGATCCTTTGACGCTTGCCTATATTCTTCAATGGCGTTCGCCCGCGCAATGACTTCAAGAGGCTTGAGCGGTGAAACGCTTTGAGCTGCTTCAGATGAAGAATCTGCCTCATTTGGATCCGCTTCAGATGAAAGAGACGCATCATCTAGATCCGTTTCAGATGAAGAATCCGCCACATCTTGATCCGCTTTAGTCTCAGAATAAGCGTTGTAGGATCCTGCCGCCGCTGCCATTGAAGGCTTCATTGACGATCCCTGCGCGCTTTTCGGCGGCCCGGAAGCGGCGGCATCATGCGCCGCCAATACTGTCAAGCTGAAGGCTCTGCTATCCGAGCCATAATCATTTGAAGAGGAAATTGTAAAGCTGTATGAACCCTTAACTGAAGGATTTCCTGTTATCATTCCTGTCTTGGGGCTTAATTCCAGCCCTGAGGGAAGCCGCCCTCCTTTTATCTTGAAGGTTATATCCCCCGTGCCCGAGGCGGAAACAGGCTGATTATACAACACTCCGACAACTGCGTCCGGGAGGCTTGAGGACTCTATATGCGGGGCTTTGGGCGCTTCTTTCACCGCTATAGAAAAGCTCTTCTTTGTCGAGCCGGCTGAGTTTTCTGCAGTTAGTGCAAATGAGAAGCTTCCGTTTTTGGACGCAGTTCCGGAAATAATCCCAGAAGGTTCCAGATTGAGCCCCAGCGGCAGGTTTCCTCCCGCTAACGACCAGGTGACTGGGGCGTCTCCTGAGGCTTCGAGCTTATGATTGTATAAAGCGCCAACAGTTGCGTCCGGTAAGCTTGAGGTCAAAATTTCAGGCTTTGCCTTTTGTTTTCTGATTCTTATTAAAGTTTCCGCTTCGTCAGCTCCCCATCTGTTCTGAGCTGAAACCTTAAAGGCAAACTCGCCGCTTTCTGCGGGGATTCCAGATACTTCTCCCGTTATTTCAGATAGCGCCAAGCCGAGCGGGAGCCTTCCCGAAGATATCTTCCAAACTATCGACGCGTCTCCCTCGGAAAAGAATGCATGGGAGTAATCAGCCCCCACCTCGCCTTCAGGCATGGATATCCCCCTTACGCGAGGGGCTAAAATGTCCTCAGCAGGAGGGCTTATCCTCTCCAGCAGCAGATTCACGCCCCTCAAATCTGAATTAACCTCAAATTCAGCGCTGGCGGCAGTCTTATAGCCATCCATTGAGGCTTCAATATAAAATCCAGCTCCGCGCTCCGCATCAGCCAGCTTATATTTTCCGCCGCTATCGGCCTTTGTTGCCATACCTGTGTAGACGCCATCCTTCATCAACCGCACTTCGGCTTCGAGTCCATTCGGCGCGTCGCTTCCTTTTATAATCCCTTCTATTTCGCATAACGCCTTTACTAGCGAAATGTCTATGCCTGAAACATCCCCCTCAACCGTAAAAACCTCTGTAGAGAATTTGAGATAGCCAGCCATGACAGCTTCTATCCAGCAATTTGAGCCATATTCGATGGCGTTAAAGATAAAGGTTGAGCCGGTTTCAGCTTCGATTGCGATGCCGTACGGCTTTAGCGACAATGAAACGGGAAGCCCCGCTTCAGCGCCTTCTGCTGATGCAAATCCGCTAATGCTGAAATAAAGCTTTTTAAGATTTACGTTCAGCTTAGTTATATCAGCTAAGACGCTTAATAAAGGAGTTTCCGAGCTTTCATACCCCGGCATAGAGACTCTTATGCTGTAGGTTCCGGGGATGATTCCGGAAATTTCATATCTCCCATCCGCATCAGCATAAACTGAAGGCAAAGCGGCTTCTCCATTTTGCAAGAGAGCAATTTCCGCTTGAAGCCTGGCTTCGCCTCCTGAAATGATTCCGCTTATCGAAAGAAGCTCTCTATCGAGTTGGAATGACATTTGCATATCTTCCGAGACGGAAAAGGCTTCGCTCATTAAGGCGATATGCCCAGGCATGCTAACTTCAAGGGAATACCCGCTTCCCGCCTCCAAACGCAGTGCATATGCTCCGTCAATGCCGGCATATACGGGAGCGCCGACTGGAGTTGCGTTTCTCAGAATCTGAATCATAGCTTGGAGGCCGATTCCAGAGCCTTTTTCCAAGATGAAGCCGGATATCTCAAAGACTTGCTTTGGAAGTTCCAAGTCTTTTCCGCTGATGTCGCCAGATACCTCGAATTCATCCGTAACCGCCGCCGCGTATCCGCTATGCGTAGCTTCCACCGCATACCCGGAACCGTACTCTACTCCTGCTATCTGATACTTTCCATCACTTTGAGCGTAGACGGCCCCGCCGACGGGAATGCCTCCCTTTTTAAGCTGCACCAGAGCCGGAATTCCCTCTAGAGCGTCGCTGCCGATTATCGTTCCTCGAACGGAGCAGTAAATCTTTACAAGAATCAGATCCACGCCTGTTTTATCTTCATAAGCGTCAAACGCTATGGAAGACTGCGCATACCCATGCACAGACGCTTCGATCTCATATGAAGGGCCCGCTCGCACGCCTGTGAACGCATACGCGCCGTCAGTTCCCGCAAATGTTTCCATTACGGTTTCAGAGCCTTGCTTAAGCTTTATAAGAGCTGGAAGCTTCTCTGACTCATCTGAGGCCACTGCGCCCCTAATAGTGAATGTCTTCCTCAAAAGTGCGAGATCCTTGCCCGAAACATCAGAGGAGACATGGAATACTCCAGTGCTTCCGCTATTATACCCCTTAATGGAAGCAACTATCTCATAGTCGCCCTTTTCAAGAGAGTGTATGGAGTACCGGCCATCAGAATCCGCAGCAACCGGCGCTCCGACATCCTCGCCATCCTTTTTCAGCTGGATTTCAGCGGAAAGCCCGAATTTATCCTCGATATCCGTTATTGCGCCTGATATGGAGAAGATATTCTTTTCTAGAATCAAATTCATGCCATCCACATCTGAAATCACTTCAAAGACAGCGGATTCATTCATGCCAAACCCTGGCGCTGACGCGGACAAAGCATACCCTGAGCCGTATTCCACGCTGGAGAATGAATATTTGCCGTCTTTATCAGAACTCGAGGATAGCGCAATCACTCCATCCCGCATAAGAAATACATCTGCGGCGATGCCTGCGCCGCTTTTATCCGTTATCGTTCCAGAGACTTCAAATGCGAGCCTTTCAAGAGCCAAATCCTTGCCAAAGTCATCTGATGCAGCAGAAAACAGAGCCGTTGAGGCGGTTTTATAGCCAGGCGCTGAAGCTTCCACTTCATAGCCATCTCCAGGCTCCGCAAGCAGAACATATCTTCCGTCCTCATCGCAGTCTGACTGAAGACCAATCGGGACGCCATTTTTCATGAGCCTTGCCGACGCCTTGGCGTCCGCTTTAACAATGCCTGAAATGACGTATGCCTTTCTTGCAAGCTGGACATTCATGGAGGATATGTCGCCGTTCACTGAAAAAGCCTCAGAAACGTACGATTCGTATCCTAAAGCTGAAACTTCAAGCGTATAGCCGTTTGAAGGCTGCACGCCAGGTATTCTATAGCTTCCGTCGGCTCCAGATTCAACAAGGCCTCCCAAAGCTTCTCCGTCAATTTTCAGAACAATTGCGGCGCCGCTCAAGCCGACGTAAGCGTCGCTTCCTGAAACAAATCCTGAAATCTCATAGGGGCTGGCGGTTATGGCCTTTATATTTAAGTTTCCGTCACTTTTTGTCAGGTTAAAGTCATACCAATTTCTTCCGTCTCCAGAATAATAGCTTTCTCCCTCATGGGCCTGTGATATGGAGTATCCCTCTAGCGAATCTTCAAATGGGAGGAAGCCGTTTCTTCCTGAAGCATCGGAAAACTTTACTGCAACAGCGAATTTTTCACCCGCCGCGCCTAAAGCGACAGGAGGAAATTCCACAGTATAGTAGCCAGGCCAAACAAATGATACTCCGCTTGCCGCTTTCACCACGTTTTCCAAATCATTGAGATTGAGCGACTGGGCGTCAGCGAAGTTTTTTATTACGTATACATCTATAGACGCATTCGGAATGCTTATAAAGGTCTTTATGCCAGTCAAGCGCTCGCCGCCGGTTTCAGCTTCGAACGCATTCGCGCCGTATCGAGCGGCTTCAGGAGCTGTATAATAGGCCACATTTCCAAGGGGATCATGCTCGTATACTGTCAATTCGCTATCATAAGGCTTAACTCCATCAATTGCGTAAGGACTCAGAGGCGATTTCTGATCCTCGTATGAAATCCAAAAGAAACCGCCGTCCCCCCAATTTCCGCCCCAGCTGTTCTTTGCCAGCCATGCGCCGTTTTGGGAAGGCTGTATGTTGAAATTTTCCTTAGGAAAATTGTCATCCCAGCCTACAAAGGCCACTGCATGGTTTTCGGCGTTCGTTCCGTTGTAGAAGTAGGCGTATTCATCCTGGTTGTAATAAGCGTCGCTTAGATTGAAATGCATGGCGGCCGAGAATGAGCCGTATTCAATTATGGCTTGCTTAAGCTTTTCCGTGTTTATGCGGGCCTTATCCGCGTCACCCAGGAAAAGGACGTTTTGAACAGTATAGCTCTTTTCCTTTCCTTCAATTTCCGCCATTTCTAGAAATGGAAGATTTACGGAGGCAGAGGATGCACCGAGAGGAAAATCCTCCTCATTTACAACTCCTGACAAGGCGCCCCCCCTGATGAGATACGCCGCAGCCATGAAGCGGTTGCCCGCGCCTGCGGCGCGACGCTGAAAGCCTTGCGATATGTTTCCATTTTTGCCGTCGGGGTCATTTGATGTTGAATAAGCCATATGGAGTTCAGAAATGCCACCGTCAAAGGAAAAGCCCTGCTTTCTCATAAGGCTTTCTATAATGGAGTTTGTGGAAAACACCCAGCACAGATCCAAAAAGCCTTGATCCTTAGCCGCTGAAGCATAACCCAAATCTCTCGCGCTGTAGTACGCCGGCAGAGACTCTCCCAACAATGGGCTGCGCATAGCCCCCCTAAAGACTGGATATTCCAGGCTCGCAGGCTCTGGCGCGAGGCTTCCGATGAAGCCTGAAGACACGATTACATCCTCTAGGCCGATTTCATTTTCGCTTTCTATGTCAAGCGCGCTCCCGGAAGCTGTTTGATCCTCTTCCGCTATAAAACCGCTTTCGATCATGGCGTCCTCTTCAGCCAAGGCGCCCTCTCCGGTTGATAATGAATCTGCTGATGCAGCAAAAGGGGCTGCCGTCAAAACGATCGCAATTGCCATTGCCAGAGACAGCCAGCGCTTTATCTTTTCCTTGTCAAAATTTTGCATGCCATCCTCCTTTTATCCCGCAGCGCGCTATATGCACTGATCGCATATGAAAGTTCAGATTTTGAAGATTGACTATGCAATGCATCGGTTCGTTTAATTGCGCATCACTATATTTAAACAAAATGGAAGAGTCAATAGCTTCGTTTTATATATCGGCAAATCACTAGAAATATCTAGTGATGAGGCATAAGTGAATTGCTGGAAGAGCGTAAAAGCCAGTATAAAAGAAGCGAAGGACTATCGCTATGCTGATTTGCATATGAAATGCCCAGTGCGCCCTGAAACGGACAAGCGCGATAAATGCCTTCGCGGCCGCTCAAAGATGCCGCCTTTGGCAAGCGGCTGAAATCGCTGCCTGCCATTTCGCTGCCTATCCGAAAGGGAAGCCGGTCGGGGGGCGCGGCATGCCGCCGCTCCATATGGGGCGGTCGTCTTCAGCCCGCGCGCGAAAGGTGATGCAAGAGCGCGTGGATTTTATGTGGTTGCGCCTATCGGCGGCATAGCTATGCGATGGTGTAAAGCGAGGCAGTGGAGGAATATAAAAATAGAGGCGTATGACTGCATATCAGCATAAATGGGGGTTGCCTGAACTGGATGGAAATATCCGTGCGAGGCGAAGCGGCTCCCGAAACAACAAGGGTGAGTTTCAGCATGAAACTCACCCTGGCGGTGAGCCTAGCGCTTAACTTTTCTCACGCTTGCTCACCTTTAGAGATGGATAATTATGAGTTTGAAATCACGCTAATAAGCGATATGGATATACTTAAAACTGGATTCTGAAAGATGAGGGAACGCCTAATAGCTTTTTTGGGCGAAAGTTTCATTGTAAAATGAAATGCAACAGACACAGCCATTGAAAGTCCTTAGGGAGACGCTGCATCATTGAGTTTGCGACTCATCAACGAAAGGGGCGCTCTCTGTGGATCAATGCAAGCGCAGCGCGAAATGCCGAGCGTTTCAATGCCGCCGTTCGAGCGCGGGGAGTTCAAGGAGCTTTTAAGGGAGGAGCCCAGCGCGCGGCACATCGCCGCAGGAATCGGCGGGGGTGAGAGCGCCGGCTGACGGTCGAAAAAATCACCGCGGCGTTCGCCGATTTTGAGCGGGAGGCGCAGGGAAGGCTGTCTTCAACCTATAAAGGGGAGGAGGACAAAATAAAGGTCAACCTGAATTTTGCAACATCATCGCAAAACCTAGTGCAGGCAGTCTTAAATGCGTTATAGTCCTATTTGGCTATAATTAAGCATTTTACAGGCTAAAAGCATATTGCGCAATTAAGTGCGGCAGTACTAGATACCGAGAAAAACTTGCGGCGCTAATAAATAAAGCATCAGAGAAAGATTGAAATGGCGCTTGAAAATGTCAAAATCTGTGGCGCACTTGCCAGCGAGGCGGTGATATTCGCAGAGCAGAGGGCTGTTTAACCTAATGACGCTCGGCGTATTCAAGACGGGCAAAAGCACGCTTGTCAATTCTGTTATAGGGTTGAAAGCCGTAAAACCAAAACTGTGGCTTGCTCCGCCGTTGTCACCGAGAATGCCGCAGGCAGGGACGCAAATCATGCGACCATTTTTTTCCGCGGCGGCAGACAAGAGCCTAAGCGCGTCACTCTCGACAAGTTCATTGACGACTATGCCCTGACCATCGAAGATGCGGAAGAAACGGAAGCTACAGGGCATATCGCGCGTTTTGAGAACATCGGCCACGCCGTCATTGAAAGCGACAACCGCTTTTTTGAGTACGGGCTTACGCTCATTGACAGTTCCGGCCTGGAAGACAGGGACACAGTCTGAACACCTGCGGCTGCCATTTCCGGATCAATTTAATGACTTTATAGTTAAAATGACAATTTAATACCCCCTGTCTTTATCCAATTTTAATCCGCAATTTCGTTGAGAATGCATAGCCTGTTTTTATGAAATAATACATTGAAGATGCATATTCTGATGAAATCGAAGGAATATTCGCTAAGATAAGCAGAACCCCATCAATACCAAACATATTTTCTTAATTCTTAAAATAAAATATTATAATCTTTAAATTCTGATTGTCAAGATTATGTATAAACGACAGCCGAGTAGCATACCATCGGAATGCTATTGTAATTTAGCAGCAACTCTTCCATTATTCCCAGCTGTCGTACAGTATCTCAAATTAAGCTCATATTCGTCATTAAGTACGTTGCTATAGCCTATCATTGCCTTTAATTCGCTATATTTCTATGAATTTTTCCCATTTAGGGCTTTTCAAGGAAGTTGAGCTATGATACAATGATTTAACAGGCTCAAAAATATCTAAAGGAGCGGAGGCGGCCGCCCTTTGGAAAGCGAGGAATCTATATGGTTAGAACAATAAACTTCAAAAATTGCGACATAAAATATTGGATTGATGAATTGCCAAGCATATCAATACCAGACAAGAAAACCATTATTGACGCAGTTTTTGAAACTACTGAAGCATCCTTTCTAAGAACTGAAATGGCTATAGAAATATTCCTGCATTTGGACTCAAACTATTATGACTATGGACTTTTAGGAGTGGAATACACTCCAATACCCGAGGCTGACTATGTCGAGATAGTTATGAACTGCTCTACCAATAAGAATAATAACGTAAAATATGAGGACTCAATAATTAAAAGCTATTCCAGCGTTTATGTAGGAATTCCAGAAGGATATGTAAATTATGTAATGAATAGAGTGGCAAGCTATCTTATCAGCAAGAATGTGCAGCCTGGCGTATTGAACTTCGTAGTCTCAGTAAACGATATCGTAGGCTCCAGTCCAAGGCTATTCGGAGATTTAGCTGAAATGCTCATAAATCTCATCATTCACGTAAACAACCGGCATGGCATGCAAGATTTGGACAAGCTAGTAAAAGAAGTCTTCTATGCCTCAAGCCTGTGCTTTTGGAGAAGAAGGTAAAAATCTCCCTAGGCAATGCCAGCATGAAGATAGTCTAAAGACAACTCAGCGTTAAGCATTGCAAAAGAAAAAGGGCAAATTTCCACTAAGGAATTTAGCCTTTTTTTGCTTTTGATAGATGATTAGAAAAGTGCAGGATTAATATAGCTGCTAAAGCAAACGCTGGCCATGATAAAATCAACAGACGCCTAGAGTGATTATCAAAGGCGTATCATCACGCGTTCTAATGCCGAGTTGTAATTTTAGGGATCAAAAAAGCCCCAGCATGAGCTGAGGCGCCTGTTTTATACTGATTTGCAGTCAAATGCACCGATTTTGGGGTCGGATTAAACATTTGCCTCAAAATCTGAATTTATGAGTGCAAATCAGCATATCTCTTAGATTGACTGGTATTTGCTTGCAAACTCCATTCTCCATTTCTCATCATCTTTTGCATCCGAGATGACATAGCGCTCGACATCCACTTTCATCCGATCATACGCAGCGTCAGCTACCGCGTTGTTCTGATATTTTACAGTGTGAAGGAGCACTCCGTAAACATGGCATGTGACGGAGTATGGAGAGAGAGCGCTACCGCTTTCAGCAGTTAGACGCGCCTTTGCGTTGAACTCGCTGTCACGGACGATGATTCCGCTACAACTGCCCACTTTGCCTATTGTTGCACCGTCGTCATATAGATACCACAAAGCCATCACCTCGTTTTCTGTACAGTTCATAGCAAAATGCTTTCACCGCGAAAACGCGGCGGCAAAACTGACGAGAAAAAACTAGCGGAAAACGCAGGGCATCTAATAAGGACGCATACTTTTCATGGGTAGCTCTCTTTTTGAAAGCGCCATGATAAATGCCTGCATTTTCCCATAGTTATGCCATGTACAGTCAAATGCCCGATATTTGTTCTTAAAGCATAAACCACCGAGGAGTTTCATCCACAGTTGTTATGCGGCGGATACCCCTGCCTTTAGGCATGGGGAGGAAGCCGCATGTCCTCCTTTTCAGTTAGGATAGTAGTTCTCCTGGACAAGAGGTTGAGCTTCTTACAGCTGATTCCCGCAGAAAGCTTTGTTCCGTAATCCCAAAAAGCTGAATATTTTGAGTATATTGTCCCTGATTGAGTTTTCCCCGATGCAAAGGAATATGATCCTCGTGCGGCCCAGTTGGGCGTTGTGCATTAAAAATGCAAGAAATAACCCCAACGCCCCAAAAATAGATTCATTTATTATGGAGAATTTTTACTCCAGAAATGGCCTGCAAGGCGTGTTTTCTTAATTCTATTTTTGCCGCCATTTTTCTTCTTTTCTGAGTCGTCTTCCGCTTTAATCCTCTTTAATTCAGTTTGTCTTTTTTCTTCGTCCTCTTTGTCGATTTACGGCAAGACTTGATCCAAGGCATTGCTTATTATGCCGCATGCATCTTTTTTACTCCTTGAATCAAGCTCCACGCTGGAAAAAGCTTTAAGCAGCCGCTCTGCCGCTTCTTGGCCGACACCCCCGCCGCCTACTAGAGATTCATCGGAGTTTTTGCTGATTTCGTCCGAAATAACGTTGCGCGCGCCGATGGGATAGCGAGGGGAGATTGCCATCAATAAAGACGGAAGGCGGGCACAGGCGCTGCGGCATATCAAAGCTCCGACCGGAAATCACTCATAAACACACGGCGTTAGCGGACAACAGAAAGACTGTCGCGTACGCCAGGGTGTCCAGTCATGATCAGAAGGCTGGCTTAGAGCGTCAAAAACAAGTATTGGAGCTGTTTTGAGGTCAAAACGGATGGACATTTGAAATAATATCCGATCTGGGATCTGGTAGGAGATCGCTTGGAAATTACATAAATTCATACAATCCCACAGGATATAGCATTGAACAATCGTGATTGTATCATATAGATTCCGCATGCGGTAGAGTGCATGTTCAGATGTATAAAGTTGCCGGTTCGCTGAAAACAGCCGTCAGCCGAAGCTCAGATCAGGAAGCCCGGCGATAAGGCGGAGGATAGCGGTTCGCCAGGTTCGCCCTGCCCTGGCGGATCAAGGGAACCTCTCCCCATTTGTTTCCTTGCGCAAAAACGATATTCCGTTCAAGCCGGAATTCAGGTTTTTCACTTTCAATCCCGCCATTTCTTGACCCTCATCGCGGTGTCGTAAAGGACAACCATTATGGCGCGATCCCCCAGCCTGGTTTCGCTTGGGCATCTGCGCCTCAATCACCGCTTTGACGGCCTTCTTGGACATGTATTCTACGATTTCGCTGGCGTTTATGGACAGTTCAGTATAGTGCGCCATACGATGACCTCTGAAAATATGACCTTTACCCTCCACAAAGCGAAATTGACGGAATGACTTACAGTGTAGCGGACAAGCAACCTATTCAGAAGTCTACGGCGAGAAATCCAGAGAGTATCTCGAAAAGGAATGCTCAATCATTTTCCTTTCCTATCTAAGGGCTATAATAAATGGCACAGTATAATCAAGCTCCAAAAAAGGTAATTTTATATGAAAAGCAGTATAGTTAATCACTATGCGAGTCAAGCAGCCAAGTCCGAAAACCCTTGATATGACTGGATCTTTGCCCTCATTCAACCTTTTGGAGAACATGGGTTGTCCAGCGCAAAATAGCGTCCAACATGTCACTGGCCAAATTTGAGGACATTTTGTTGATTTTAAGGTTTTGGGGCTTTTCGGGACTCTGACAGGAACGGCTTTTTGAAGCTGTATTCGTAAGAAACCTTGTTATTCTGCAGTTTTAAGGACAAAAATAAAACCCTGAATCAACAAACCGAAGTTTATCAATTCAGGGCTGCTGCTGTGACAGGGGCAGGAGGATTTGAACCCCCGACATTTGGTTTTGGAGACCAACGTTCTACCACTGAACTATACCCCTAAAACTCTATAAAGCTTTGACATGCGTACTCACGGGCTTTATTATAATGGCTGTGAATGCGCATGTCAAGCCTTTTTTTTCTTTATTAATCCTTGAAAGATAAATACGCTGATTGGCCATACGCATGCCGATTCGCACAACTATATTGATTTTCATGGAGCATTTGACTCAATTGGCATATTTTGGAGCTTGGCCAACCACTTTCAAGGTGCGAAATGCCGATATCAATCGCGCTCGCTGTAAAGCCAAGCTAATACAGGCTTTTATGCGAATAGGCGCTTCTCTCAGAGTGTTCCAGCCACTTCTTAAGAACTTAGCTAGTCTGGCTCTTAAAGCGTCAGCTTGCAATATGCCATTGATTTATGTTCGCGAAGATATTGCTCATATTCGGCGTCTTGGGGCCTTGCACCCGCTGATCCGTAAGCATCGCGGATCTCCTGAATACCAAGGAAACGCATGGAAGCTCCTCCCCGATGTGCTTTTGAAGATCGCTCATAGCCTTTTTGTAGGCGATCTCGGTAGTGGACGAGAAGGCGCTTGAGAGAAGGCCGTTCATAACATCATCTTGGTAAGAGAATACATTTGACCTATCTTCGCCGCTTCCAAAGGCGAATGAAAGATCAGGTATCAGAGTGAGGTTGAATCCTCCAATGAACAAATCAAAGTCCTTATCGCCAATCCTTCTCATATATTCCGCAAACTCAAGCTCTTCAAGCTTCACGGATATGTTCAGCTCTTCCAAATTCTTTGCTAAAAGCTGCCCTATCTTCACCCTCTCCACATTCTCCTTGTTTACAGCTATACGAAGAGTTCCTGAGAATTTGGCTTCTGAAAAGAGCGCTCCAGCCTTGTCCATATCGAAACTGTAGCTGGGAGTGTTCGGCTCGTAAAGCCATGAAGAGGGGTTTACTGGGGAGTTCGCCTTGTCGGCGTGCGTGAGATAAATATTTCCGATTACATCGTCCCTATCGACAAGCATGGCTACAGCTTGCCTTATTCGCTTGTCCTTGAGCTTCTCATTGTTGAAGTTGAATCCTATGAAGTCAAAATATGAGGTCGTATATTCGTTTATATTCGTAGTCTGGTTGTTTCTGTACCTGCCCCAGTCGGCTATCTCAGCCGATACAACATCCAAGATGCTCTGGTCATATGAGTGCATCTCAGACTCCTGATCCGGCACTATAAGCACCTCTATGTCCGTTATATACGGCTTCTGCCTGTAGGTGCCCGGATTTACTGTGAGCTTAAGCTCTTTCATGCTGGGGTAGGATGAGAACATGTACAAGCCGCTTCCTACCGGATTCATGTTTGCGTCGCTTGCAGGCGAATCCTGCCCTTCATAATGGTGCTTCGGTATTATCGGAAAGCAGAACTGATACCTGGAGCCGCTGAACGGCTGGAGGAAATGGATCCTTATGGTTTTCTCATCCGTTATGGTGTAAACTCCAGTCATATTGCTTATAACGCTCTTGTAGATGACGGTGTCCGGCGCGCTCCTCAGCATGTCCACAGAAAAAGAAATGTCTTCGGATACTATCGGCTCCCCGTCGGACCAAACCAGTCCGTCTCGAAGGGTGATGCTTACGCTCATGCCGTCCGGCGCAAAATTGAAGTTGGCTAAATTCGGCTGCGGCTTCAGGTTCTCATCAAGCACCATCAACGGCTCGAAAAGCAGTTTCAGCACGGAGTCCACAGTCTCGTCCTCATTCAAGAGAGGATTCAAAGTCTTCGGAGTCCTCATCGGTATGCGCAGCTCCCCGCCGGGCGCAGGATCTTGCGCCTCTTCCGTCTGTTGTTCGGTAGGCGCCGGAGATGGCGTCTCTGTCGGGGTCGGATCGTTTTGTATTAAGTCCATGCAGCCGGCAAGCAAGAACATCATTAAAAAGATTGCCAAAAACCTCTTCATCCCATGCGCGCGAACCTTCCGGCCCGCGCTTGTCTCCTTTCGGCTCAAGCACCCCGAGGCAAGCCTCGGGCCGCCTGCGCGCCTGAGGTTCGATACGCTGGTCAGCGCAGGAAAAATCCTCCTCAAACCTATGCTTCTTTTAAAGGGATGAAACCAAGCGCTTGCGCTTCTTGCCCGTACGGAGCCGTTGATTCTCCAATGAGGCTCATAAGCGCAAGGCGCGCAAAATCATCAGCCGCTCTTCGTTTCATCACCCCAAGCAGAATCCGGCGCATCTTCAGGCAGCGGGCTTTAGTTTATTCTCTTAAGGGGCTATACTAATTTGCGCATGAAACCGCCCATCTTGCATTTGCTGTACATGTAAAGTGATAAGGCGGACAGCCGCGATCCAACATAGGAACCTGCAAATCTTAAGCATAAGAGCATTTCGCGCCTTTGCCATCCTGGATCAGGCATAAGCGTCAAAAAGCGCCTCTGCGCGTGAATCCCCCTTCAAGAGCTCTCTGAACCCGCCTGCCTGAAGCGGCTATGCTTGCCTATTCTTAAGCAATAGCAGGTAAATCTTCCTATTCGCATTGACGCGCTTGACATAGTCGCGGGTCTCCGCAAACGGTATATAGTCCAAGGACGCGCCGTCCTTGGAGTATTCGGGATTTTTGAGCCACTTGTCTACGTTTCCGCTTCCTGCGTTGTATGCAGCCAGCGCCAGATTCATGTTGTCTCGGTAGTGGTTCAAGAGCCAAGCCAGATAATTGCATCCTATCTTTATGTTTATATCAGGATCGAAAATCGACTCATAATTGTACTCCGGCAGCCTCATACGCTCCGCGATCCATTCCGCAGTAGCTTCTGTAACCTGCATTAGACCGCTTGCCCCTTTGTGCGACAGCGCCTTTACGGCGAATTTGCTTTCCGCGTGTATTATCGCGCAGACCCAAGAAGGATCAATTTCATATAGCTGCGTGTTTTCCTCAATTATATCTATATATTTAAGCGGATACCTGAAACTTACAAAGCTTACTGCTGACGTTGCGGCTAAAAAGCATATAAAGATCATAAGGAAAATTTTTTTGAATCCGCGCAGATCTATTACACGAGACATTTTATCACCTATTACTTTGCATTTGGCTTCAATTTCAGGGCGAAGCGCTGCGAGAGGATCTCAAGAAGCCGCATAGCCTCGCCTTCAAGGTTTGCTTCATCCAGGTCATTCTTCACTTCAAAAACCCTGTCCCGGCCCAGATCCCTCACAGCCCATTCTATCAGGCTCTCCTGCGCCGGCTGGGATTTCAGCCTCAAAATCGCCGCTTCCCTGGATATGTTGTCGCGAATGCAGATTCTTTCTATTTTCTTATCAAAGCTTGCGGTTACTACCGCAACAAAATCGCACATCTTATGCATCTCCGCCTCTATGAGAAGCGGAGCGTCCCAAACGGCAAGCCTGGCGCCCCGGCCCGCCGCGTCTTCCGTCAGCAAAAGCGCGGCTTCTATGACCCTTCGGTGGACTGCTTTCTCCAAGGCCTTCTTTTTGCCTGGATCACGAAATACGATGCCGCCCAGTTTTTTGCGGTCTATGGCGCCCCCGTCCAAAATGCCTTCTCCGAAAAGCTCAATCGTTTCATAATATGCCGGGGCGCCCTGCGCTATAGCCTCGTGAGCCAAACAGTCGCAATCGGCGAGGAAAGCCCCCTCGCCCTGTAAAATGCGGCCCAAGGAGCCCTTGCCGCTTCCGGAGTTTCCCGTTACGCCGACGACAAGCGTTTTATTTGGAATCATACCAAGTCTCGCCTTCATGCAGAGAAGCCTCAATCGCAACCTTAAGCGAAGCGGCGCCCTCCATCTCCTCCTTTAGGATCTTGCGCGCCTCGACAAGCTCATCCCGCTTGACTTCAAGCAAAAGCTCGTCGTGAACCTGGAGGATCAGGCGGGAAAGCATGTTTTCGCTTTTCAGCCTTCTGCTGACATTTATCATGGCTATTTTTATAATGTCCGCCGCCGTTCCCTGAACCGGCATGTTCATTGCAACCCGCTCGCCGAAGCTCCTTAGCGCGAAATTCGAGGATGAAAGCTCAGGGATTGATCTCCTCCGGCCAAATACGGTTGACGCATAGCCGCTTGATTTGGCGGCTTCTATAGTTTTGTCAAGATACTTTTTGACTCTGGGGTACTTCTCGAAATAACCCGCAATGTATTCTTCCGCTTCCTTTGCCGGTATCCCTAGATCCTGTCCTAGGCCGTACGCGCTTATCCCGTAGACTATCCCGAAATTGACGGCTTTGGCATTGCCTCTCTGGGCCGGAGTTACATCCAGGAACGGGGTTTTGAAAACTTGCGACGCCGTCAGGCGGTGGATGTCCTGTCCCTCATTGAAAGCTCCGATAAGCGTTTCGTCTCCTGACATATGCGCCAGAACGCGAAGCTCTATCTGGCTGTAGTCTCCATCCAGGAAGACGAAGCTTTCGTCCGTTGGAATAAACGCTTTTCTAAGGCGCCTTCCCAGCTCCATCCTTATGGGTATGTTTTGAAGGTTCGGTTCAGAACTTGAAATTCTGCCCGTGGAAGCCACTGTTTGGTGAAAGGTGGAATATATCTTGGAAGTCTTTTCATCCAGAACGCTTATAAGTCCGTCTACATACGTGGATGCAAGCTTAGCGTAGGTTCTGTAGTCCAGAATCTTCTGGATGATAGGGTGCTTGTCTTTAAGCTTCTCCATTACATCAGCAGCCGTAGAGTAGCCCTGCTTAGTTTTTTTCCCGCCTTTGAGGCCGAGCTTTTCGAAAAGTATCACTGCCAGCTGGGAGGGGGAGTTTATATTGAACTCTTCGCCCGCCAAGTCGAAAATCTCTTTTTTTATGGCCTGGATCAGCTGATCCAGCTCTTGTCCGAATTCCACAAGTTCATTTTTATCCACGCGGATGCCGGCAATCTCCATATCCTTAAGCACATCCGCCAAAGGCATCTCAATGTCCCGGAAAAGCTCCATCTGCCCGTTCTCCTCAAGCTGCTTCTCCATTAAAGGGCATGCCCTGAGCACGACGTCAGCCTGTCCGCAGAAAAATTCCGAAAGCTCATCCGATGAAATCTCCGATGCCGCCCTGCGGCTCTTGCCTTTGCCCCAGAAAGCATCGAAGGATTCACTTGACTCTTGGAGATAGTCAGCTGCAATGCCGTTGTGATCGTAGGCCGTCTTTGAAGCATTTAAAATATAGCCGGCAAGCATCGCGTCAAAAACCACATTGTTCAGCTCAATTCCCCGCTTCGACAAGAAAACCGCCTGCTTTTTGGCGTCTAAAGTTAAAAGCTCAGTTTCACCCTCGAAAAATGGCTTTAACACTTTAAGAAGCGCTTCTTCAGAAAACCCAGGCGCAATTTCAAAGAACACGAGCTTTTCGGGATTGGAGCTTGCCAGACTTACGCCCATGAGTTCATCTGAATCAAGAGCCAGCTGGAACGCAACAGGGGCATCGGAGGCTGCAACTTCTAATAGAGCGGCTTCCGCCTCTGAGGCGGTCTTCGCGATATGCCTGTCGATATCGCGGCGCGAAGCGCTAAGGCTCTCATCTTCAACCTTCCCGAACTTGGCAAGTATGCTCTTGCATTCCAGCCTCATAAGCTCGGCTTTCGCTTTGGAATTGTACATGCCGTCGGCCTTGGACTCCTCCAGGACCAGCTGAACCGGCGCGTTTAAATTTATCTCGGCCAGCTTCCTGCTTAAAAGCGCCAGCTCTTTGTTCTCCGCCAAGCTTTTCGCAGCCTTTGGAGGCTTAATCTCTTCAATGCGCTCTATGCAGCCTAAGACGCTTTTATAATCCTGGATCATCTTTACAGCCGTCTTTTCCCCGATTCCCGGAACGCCTGGAATATTATCCGAAGAATCGCCCATAAGCGCCTTTACATCTATATACTCAGCCGGCGTGACTCCAATCTTTAAAAGCACATCCTCGGCAGTATAGTCCTCTACTTCAGTCTTTCCCCCTCTAGTCTTCGGGATCCTTATCTTTATATTTTTCGTCGCCGTCTGCAGCAGATCTCTATCGCCCGTTACAACAACCGCATCAATTCCCATCCCTTCAGCCTGCTTGGCCAAGGTTCCAAGAATGTCGTCGGCTTCATAGCCCTCCACGGCATGCACTTTTATATTCATCAGGCAGAGAAGGTTCCTGATCAGGGGGATTTGCGGCCTCAACTCCTCAGGCATGGGCTTCCTCGTCGCTTTGTACTCAGAATACATCGAATGCCGGAAGGTCGGCTTTGGAAGATCGAATGCGGCTGCGATGTAATTCGGCTTCTCCTCCTCCAAAAACTTGAACATGATATTTAAGAAGCCGTAAACTCCGTTAGTATGCTCGCCTGAGCTGTTCGTAAGCATTGGCAAGGCATGGAAGGCCCTGTTTATGATGCTGTTGCCGTCAATAAGAAGAATCTTCTCATTCATTTGTAATCCTCCAATATGGGAGATATAATGCTGATGCGCATAGAAAGCTCTGATTCTGGCGTTTGGAAGCGCCGATTCTGGCGTTTGGAAGCGCAATATAAAAACGGATTGCCAAGCTCCAAAATCGGCGCAGCGGCTGCGCATCGGTATAATCGAGAGGATCTCCCAGAGCTTGCCTTTGTCTTCATTCGAGCCGCACGCCATGCAGATTAGCATTGGAAAACTCCGATTTCAGGGTCGAACCGTATGCTGATTTGCATAAGAATTTTCCATTTTAGCTTTAGTGCGCAGAGGCCCTTGGTTAATTAAGCGCCAGAATAGGTGCATCCGCTTGCAAATAGGAAATTCTGGCTTGTCCGCAAATCAGTCTAGAATTATCCGCAAATCGGTGTCTTTGATTTGCCCGCAAATCGGCGCGTAACGATAAAGCAGGCAGTCCAGCCTTGAAATAGGCTGATTGGCTGCGCATTTGCTGGCGGATGGTTGAATATATTTATTCGCTCAAGAAACTGACTAGGCGCATTTGACTGCAAATTGGCATGGCTGCGATGCTTCATAAAGAAATAATACATGAATGCAGAGGATAAATCAACCCGCCAAATGGATTTCAAGGCTTCTTAAAGAGCCAAAAAAACGAAGCCCGCACTTTCATGCCAGCTCATAGGAAAGTTCCTGATTTGGCCGCATTATACGCCGATTCGCAGTCAAGCGCTCCTGTTCTGCCCACTTTCAAGCCATGCCATGACGATTTGCATTTGAAACTGCCTGTATTGAAGTTTCTTTTTACAGCGATGGCTGGATTCCGATATTGGCATTTTGCGCCCTGAAAGCGGACAGTCGACAGCTTTTCTGCGCTTAAGCTTATCTTTGAACGCATCACAATTAAGCAGTGGCGCTTATTTTCAGAATTTTCTGCCGCGCAGGCGCATTAGCGATTGACAAAGCCGGATAAAGAAGTAAAATCTATAGTATGCGGTTCATTTATGCCGATGCGCATTTGAAAGCTCCTGTTTGGGCTTGGAGCGCAAAACTCTGGAAGCAAGGGCGCTTCATTCCCGGCATAGGCGCGATTGACTGCGCGCCGGAATGGAAAAGAATAAAGGGAGGCTGTCATTTTGAAGGTTTTCATATCTTCGGACATCGAAGGTTCGTGCGGCATAACGCATTGGGATGAAACAGACTATGATCGCGGAGGCAGATGGTACGACTACTTCCGCCTTCAGATGACAAAGGAAGCGGCTGGCGCCGCCAGAGGCGCATTAAGCGCTGGCGCCTGCGCCGTAAGGATCAAAGACGCCCATGACAGCGCGCGAAACATCATTCCGTCGGAGCTTCCGCGCGACGAGCGCGTAAGCGTACATCGCGGCTGGAGCGGCAGCCCTTTCTCGATGGTTGCAGGACTCGAAGAGGGCTTTGACGCGCTCGCGTTTACGGGATACCACTCGCCTTCCCATGACAGCGGAAATCCTCTCTCGCACACAATGTCCACTTCCGTTTATGAGCTAAGGCTGAATGGGGAGCGAGCGAGCGAATTCACAATACATTCTTATATAGCGGCTATGCTAAGCATTCCCGTAATCTTTCTAAGCGGCGACGAAGCGCTCTGCGAGAAGGCAAGAGGCTTCGTCCCGGGCATTCAGACTGTTTCCGCAAGCAGGGGCGTAGGAAATTCCTCCACCTCCATGCATCCGGACGAAGCGGTTTCACGCATTGAATCCACAATGAGCAAAGCTGTAGCCTCCGGCGGCAAGGACTGCCTGATAAGCCTCCCCGAGAGCTTTTCAGCGAGCGTCAAGTACGTCCATCACTGGCAGGCTTTCAGATCAAGCTTTTATCCGGGCGCCAGCCTTGCAGATGAAAGAACTGTGGCCTTCGAGACCCGCGATTATATGGAAATGCTCAGGTTCTTCCATTTCACGCTATAAGAGACCCCTAAAGAATATAAGAAAGTGTAAGAAGCAATAATAGGGTTTATAAAAAAATACCCAGGGCTTATGGGAAATTAACGGCTGTGGACTGCTATACAAACGTGAGTAGATTGAATATCGGGGTTCAATTAGAAAGCGGGCAGGTCAGGAAGGAAGCAGCAATGAGAGGCTGTGAAGTCTCTGAATTATAATCTTGCATAGACAGTACACATTTTAATGTATATTTTTCTATGTTTAAAGGAGCAGGATGATTATGTTAGCTCCATCTGAAAGCAATGCCGCGGCGCTGGGAGACATAGCCAAGGTTGTTCTCATGCCGGGAGATCCGCTTCGGGCTAAGTTCGTCGCCGAAAATTACCTGGAAAATCCGATCTGCTTCAACGAGATCAGAAACATGCTCGGCTATACCGGAACATACAAGGGCAAGAAGGTTTCCGTAATGGGAAGCGGAATGGGAGTGCCCTCCATCTGCCTGTACGCTTTCGAGCTGTATAAATACTACGATGTAGATTCAATCATCCGCATCGGATCGGCGGGAGGAATATCCGATGATGTAAAGCTTCGGGACGTCATCATCGCAATTGGAGCCTCCTCGAACTCCAACTATGACATTCAGTACCAATTCCCAGGCAAGCTTTCCGCCACCGCCAGCTACCCCCTTCTTAAAAAAGCCGCGGAAGCCGCTGAGTCTTTAGGAGTAAGCGCTGTCGTCGGACAGGTTTTCACCTCCGATCATTTCTACAACGCCAACGCCGGCGCAGCGAAGCAGTACAGGGATATGGGCCTTCTCGCCGTTGAAATGGAGACTTACGGCCTGTATCTCACAGCAATGGGCCTTCATAAATCCGCGCTGAGCATACTTACGGTCTCAGATCACATTTTCACTGGAGAAGCTCTAAGCGCCCTAGACAGGCAGAACAGCTTCAGGGAAATGATGGAAGTCGCTCTCCAAACAGCGTGGGATTCCATCAAATAAGAGCAATCACTAATAAGGCCCTTTTAAAATATCCTGCTTGAATTCTTTACAAACCTATTGAATTATGATAATATAGGTCTTAGATGTTTAGTCTTTGGCGATTATTTTCAGAGCAAGCCGCCCCTGCGCAACCGAATGCGCCGAAGTTGCCAGACGATTAGGCTTTAAGCTTCAGATTCCAGTCGTCGCCTAAATGCGCGCGTCAGCTTGCGGCGAAGCATTTTGATTCTCATATGATAGTTCCTGTATTGGAGCCTTGCCCTACAATGCCCCAATGGATGACCAAACTCCAAAATAGGCGCATTTGAGACTGCAATCGGCATGCATTTGACTGCAGATCGGCATAACGAATTGCGACGCGACGAAGCGGCAGCCTTTTTGAGCTGCCTTTTTTATTATAATGATTTGCGGGTTTGACTGCTGCAAGCTGTATTGATATCGTCATTCGCCCCTTGAAATGGGCAGTCAAGCCATGCTGATTCGCAGTCAAATGCACCTATTTTGGAGCTTTATTGTACATATACTGCTTTTCATATAAACCCCTATGAAGCTTCGCTTCACCACTAAGGATGAAAATATTAAGCCATTTGTGTGTTTGAGGCATGGACAAATGTCCATAAAATGTATTTTCGTACTA
>JAISZB010000178.1 GCA_031269465.1 Clostridiales bacterium
ATCCTCCGGAATCCGAAACTGCAATGATGCCAACAACAAAAACTGCAAAGTATCCAAAAGTAGCTTTGCGGCTGAAGCAATCTCGAAATTCATGAAGGGTATCGTTTATAAAGTTTAGCATCATCCGATTCTAGGTTCGACAGATCCATCATGCCGCATCCGGGAGCCGGCGCCGTCGCTTGCCTAGCCAACCCTCCTTAATAATAATCCCCATATTATGCATATCGGGAATATTATAAAGGAAAATAGACAGAAATTCAATAGTTTTATGACATTGACTAAATTAGATGCAATATACCATTAATTGTAAATAAACTCATGACTGTCAAGTCAACGGACAACAGAGGATAAATGACCGAGATGCGGCGATGGCTCTTAATATCCATAATATAGGTCGCGCCGCTTCCGATTATCGCAGCCAAATCTCCGCTTGGCGAACTGACGATGGCAAACGCTCCGATCGCTTCAGGAATCTCCGCCACCGCTTCATTGCTCCGTCCGCTTGCGTGGAGGGTTAGAGCGCCGCTTGCATCCATAGTTATTATATCGCCGTTTTTCAGTCGCTCGGCTGCGGTTATCACTGCAGGCTCGCTGAAGAGATATTCGCGAGCGCCGTCCTCATGGACGACGCTCCCCGTTGATGTTACCGCAATCACCTTGCCGCCTCCCAAAGCGCGCAATATCTGAGTTGTTTCAATATCCGAGGGGAATAGAATAAGCCCAGACAATAAAAGGATTATCAAAATATTATCTTGGATATTGTAATCAATTAATCGTTCAGCAATGCTTCCGCTCACACGACCGAGCACTGCGCCGCGCCTACTCAGTAGGCCACGATCAACAATTATATCCGGGACTGGAGCAGCAAACGGTTCCCGCAAATTGCCGAAGTCCCGGAACCGCCTCGCGGCAACGCGCTGCCTGAGTTCCTGCGGTAGTTTCAACTTCAAAATCCCTATTTCAGTATCCGAGAAGATTTCACGCGAAGCCTTGCTGTTGTTGGCTTCGCTGAAATCTTCTTGGATTTTTGCATTACTCAGATATTGCGCCATATTTGAGTTCTCAAATATGGCGCACATATATACTGCTTTTCATATAAAATTATCTTTTTTGGAGCTTGATTATACAGCGAGTGCAAAATGCCGATATCGGCATTTCGCACCACTCAATGGATAATCAAGCTCCAAAAAAGAAACATTTGATGAAAAGCGGTATACTATGTCCGTCTCTGCGTCAAGCTGGCGCGCGGTATAGCCGCCCGCTTCCACATTCCAAATATAAAGAAGCCCCCTATCGCTGCGGACGGCGACGATTGCGGCGAGTTCAGAGCCGTCGTCCGACAAGTCGTAGAGGGATAAATCAATTACAGGTTGAGGCGCTTCCTCAAGCATCGCGGTATTATCCATAATCTGTAAAGCTGAGGAAATATCCGCAGACATAACGCTCGAGCAATCTACGCCTCCGCGCAAAGCCACGATTTTTCCGCTTCTTGTCGCCTTGGCCCTCGTGATATTGGCCCATAACGGGAAGAACTTTTCGGTCTCCAAAGTTTCTCGTTTGATTATTGCATAGCATGAGCCGTCCGCCCTTAATGATATAATCTCTCCGCTTCCTATCAATCCAAGCGTGCACCGTTTTGCCTGCTCAAGACCCGGCCAAACGTCTGAATGCAACTCAGCGCTTGCGGCGAGCGCCGCGTTTCTGGGGTTTTGGAATATCGGCCTTTCCCAGACGCGAAGCATGGAGTCGCTGCCGATAGAGGCCCAAGCGCCTTCGCTGAAAGCGCAAATCCCGAGAGTTTGCCCGCCGTGCGCCTTAACCGCGCCGATAGCTGGAACCGCGACTTTAAGATATGCGGGTTCCTCTCGCCCTTCCGCCGTTGCAAAGGACTCCGTTGAAACTGCGACTCTTCCTGTGGCTTCTCCGAAATAAACGTCTCCTATTTTATCGACGGCCACCGCCCCTAAGACGCGTTTGCCGCCCGTAAAGCCTATCTCCTTTAACATTGCCGCCGACTCATCGCTTCGCAACATGCCCATATCATACATATAAAATGCGTTTTCGCACTCCGCCAATAGCGGGTTAAAGCGGTGGTCGGCCTGAATATAGAGGATTCTGCTTAAAACTGGCAGCTCCTTAAGAAATCCGCCGACATGCGGCAAACTATCTATGTAAAGTTCAAAAATGGCTGCCGCGCCCTCTTCCGCAATCGCTATCCATCCGTTTTCTAAGCTTGCCGCAGCGGAAACGACCGATTCGATTAGCCGTCCGTCGGCGTCAGGCAGTTTTAGTTCATGAGTGGAGCCGTCTGCGGCATCAAGGATATAAAGCGCATTGCCCGACAAGTACAGAAGAAACTCATCGCCTATCCAGCTTTGGCGGCTGTCCGCGTTTGCGTCGACATCGCATATAAGGTTGAAATTAGTGGAGCCGTATACTTTAATCCGCTTTGAGCCATCCGCAAAAACCGCAAAGGAAGCGCACGAGGCGCTTGGCAGGACAAACGAAGCTCCTTCAAGCCCCTCTGAATCCGTGAACAAGACATCCCCGCTTTCGGATTGCTGCCAAGCCCCCGTCATATTGCAGTCCGACGGCGACCAGTTTTGAGCGCAGCGCCGCGACAGACGCTCCGGGAACGGGCAGCGCGTACGACTTATGGGGAATTAGGATCTCAAGAACCGCCCGTGACGCGGCGCTGCTGTCGTCGGTCGGAGATATTTCATTCGCCCTTTGCGCCAAGAGCCACGGCGCGTCCGGATCAGTGCGCATCAGAGCGAAAGCGTCGTCGGCAAGGCGCTCCGACTCATATTCATTCGCGCTGGCCACGGCGCGCAGCCTTTCGGCATCGGCGACGCCTTTTCGCCAAATCGCTGCCGCACCGCTTGCGATAAGCGCCAGAAAAAATGCCATGCTTGCCGCAGCCAGTCGTCCTCTAATGCGCCTGAATCTTTTTTCGGACAGAAGAAGCATCTCTGAAACGGCGTCTTTATTCGCTTCCGGCAACTCGCTTACAGGCTTTCTCAGGAAATATCCGGCTGCGCTCATTTCACTGCGGGTGAAATAGGAATCGGGGTTCCCGCGAGAAAGCGCCTTTGCGCGAAGCGCGTTCCACGCGGTCAAGTCGGAAGCGCCTATATCCAGCAGCAGCTTTATGCGTTCAGCAGTTTTACTGATGCTGCTCTCATCTTCGAAAAAACGCAGAAATGAAATGGGATACTCAAAATCATAGCCCTTCAAATCAGTATCCGGCAGCAATATCGGAAAAATCAGCGCGCCCGAATCTCTGGCGGCTTTCTCACTCTCCCTAAGCGCGCTTGAAGAGATGAAATGGTTTGAAAGCGCTACAATGCATGCAGACGGAGGAGCAGACGCAGAATAATCGCGCGTCTCGCATCCTAAATCTTTAAGCGCCGCCGCAAGCGTGAAAATCGCCGTTTCGTCGGCGCTGTGATAGATGATTCCAATTATGCCTGGCATCATGAAGAAATCATGAAAATAATCGCTGTCAAAAGCATAAGGGGAAGATACAGCCCCGCTTCAGTCCAGGAGAACAGGCTTTGGAAAAATAGAGTGCCGTCGCCCCTGTCCGGGACAGGCACTCTCAGGCTGTAGCATTCGTCGGCTTCATTGTCATTGGCTACTTTGCAATATAAAACTCGGTAGCGCCGTTCAATCTGCAGATAATAAGAATCTAGAAACCAAAAGACCACCATAGGCAAAAACGCCAATAAGAAAAGCGCTTTGTTGGCGTCGACGGTTGCAAGAGCGAAAAGCGCTGAAATCAATGCTACAGACCAACCTTTCAGCGCAAAGCTATTCTGCCCCATGCGGGTAATGATTCCTTGAATCATTTCCAAATGCTTCACTTTAATATCATTCATGAGTTGCACCTCGCAGTGTAAATTGTCGTTGCACTATATCCCTCTTTTAAGAGTTTTTCTGCCATAAATGAATCCTAGCAGACTATAGGCGAGCATTGAAAAAGCGAGCTTAATTTCTTTTGAACATGGCTTGCTCGAAGTAAAATTATAATATTCCTTTAAGCGCAAGTATATGACTTGCAGATTCCAATATAAGGATGTTTTTCTATAGTTCCAATTTCATGGCATCTTGAGAAGCGCTCCTCAGTTGCTATACTCAGCGCTGAGATATGCTGACGAACATTTGAATGAGAGTCAGCATGATCCTTCCGGAACAACAGCCCATGAGAGTTTCTCGGGAATCCGAGTTGCGCGCTTTAATGCTTGAACCCCGCAGTAACGACCCACTTCAAGACGACGCCACTATTTCTATTAAGCGGCTCGACGGAGCCGCTGGCAAGGATGTGATGAACTTGTCGGGAAACGGCAAATGACTGCGACAGATGTGCATTTCAAAGATCTAGTTCTGATAAATTCCGATTTGCAGTCTGAAAGCCTATTTGAGCTTGACTGTCCACTTCAGTCTTCAAATAGGCGGCAACATCTGCAAAACTGTATAAATCGGCTGCTCAAAGCAGAGGCCGTTTGAGTTTAACAGAAAAGCTAGAGCCAGCGCTCATGGCCATGGATATGCAACTACTGCTTATAGAACTGTTCAATGACGCATGTGCGGGACTTTGAAACTTTTTCATAAGTGAGTCCCACAAGAATGATATTGCCAGTGTATTGCAGGATCTTCTGGGGGTAGTTTTTCTCCTTCACCTGATCTATTGCGCTCTTTGCCGTCTTATCCCACTTTAATTCCACTAGGATGGCTGGCTTTTCAAAATAATGGGGCCTGGGCAAAAATAGCAAATCTATATAGCCTTTTCCTGAAGCTAGTTCCCTAAATAGGATGTAATACTCATTTGCCGCGTAATATGCAAGAGAAACTACGCAGCACAGTGAGTTTTCATCGTTATACTGCAAAATTGAAGCTGACTCATTGTGAGCTTCTTGTATCGCCGCCTCAATGCTAAATGAGTTTAGAGACCATGTGTCTTCAACCAGCTTCTGAGAGTTAAGAAGGAGCTTAGAAATGCCAGACCACGAAGCCGCTTCTACAGCGTTCTTGAATTCTTCCCTGATTTCATTGTTCGGGATAGAGACTTCAGATGAGGCTGGGTTATGCGAAAGATAGCCCAAGTGCACCAGCAATGTCAAAACGTCGTCAGAGGATGAAAAAGACGACATGTCGTTTTGAAACTTAGAAGTGTTTATTTTAACGGAGTTTTGAGTCATTAAAGTTAGTATTGAGTCCTTCAGGCCAGAGAAATTAAGATCAATCGGCATCTTCAGAGCCTCGAATGTCTCCGTCTTGCTCCAATAGTTGCTGATGGAATCCCGCCTGATAGCCCTAACTACAGATAAAGGGTTGAAAATATGGATGTCCTTGAAAATATAGCCGTCATACCACTGTTTTATTTTCTCAAAGCTTATATTCTCACGAGTGCAAAGCTCTTTTACCTCAGCTTCTGTAAAGCCAGTGAATTCAGCTAGATTTGCAGGATCGGCCATTGAAAACTCATCAAACATATTCAGCGCTGAATGCGTTCCGTATTTCTTTATTGGAAGAATGCCTGTCATATACGCTAAATGAACGTAGCTTTGATCCTTTAGCAGCAACCTTAAAAAATCCAAGTACAGCCTCTGACCCGTCGCGTCATTCTTATACATCCTGAAAATGCAGTCCCACTCATCGATAATGAAAACGAAGGCGGTTCCAGTCAAATGATAAACTTTTAGGAAAGAGCGCTCGAGATCACTGGAAAAGCCAAAATCTGGGTATGCTATTTTCAATTCATTTCTGATTTCAGTTTTAATGCTGGATATCATTTTAGAGACATTGGGCTTCTTGCTAAGAAAATTTTGGATATTCAAAAAGACTACGTTATATTTATTCAAATGGGTTTCAAATGAGGGATCAGCGCCTATCCTTAAATCTTTAAACAGACTTCCGGCTTTGGAGCCTCTGCAATAATAGGCTCCCAGCATGTTTGCGGCCCAGGTCTTTCCAAACCTGCGAGGCCGGCTTACGCATATATACTTTTCAGGAGTTCCGGAAACTTGATTGAGATATGACAGCAATCCAGACTTATCGATAAATATGAGGGACTTAAGGGATTGCTCAAAATTTGAAATAACTGAGAGAGGATTCAATACAAGTGATTCTTTTATATCAGCCATTATTTCTCCTATAGAAATGCCTTTGCCGTATGCAGAGCATAAAGCTGCTGTTTTTACTTATTCTGATTTGCAGTCATATGTACTATTGTGAAGCTTGACTGATGCTTTTATGCTGTACAGTCAAGTTCCACAATCGGCATTTCATATGCAAACAGTATGCCAATAAGGCAGGCGACTCTTTTTTCAAAATTTTCCTGTCGCGCTAACGCGCATAGAAATGATTAGTTTTGAAACTTGACTCCATATAGCCACGTAGAATAATTAGAGCTATTCCGACGGTTTGCAAAGTGACTGTCATTTTGAATAATTTTGTCGTTAATGTTGCTATATTTATCCATATAATTTATTAAAACATATACATCGTCTAAGAATTATACA